>JBFXBG010000088.1:0-16292 GCA_050183505.1 Gemmatimonadales bacterium
TCGGTGCCGGGGCCTGATGCCCCGGGCCGTTCCCGCAGTCCTATTCGGCGGATTCCGAACGCGGCCGTGCCGGTGTACGACGCGGCCTGCTCGCCCCAGTCACGGAATTCCTCCCAGGCTATGTTGATCTGCCCTCCCGGTCCCTGGGGCTTGAGCGAGACCAGGCGGTCCGGCGCCTGGACCGCCGGCAGCGGCCGCAGCAGCAGCCCTTCGGCCCACGAGAAAACGGTCGACACGGCCGCGATGCCCAGGGCCACCGAGAACACGATGGTCCCCGTGGTACCCGGATAACGGCGCCAGAGACGGAAGGCAAAACGGAGATCTGACCACATCGTCGAGTTCCTCGAATCGAACGGTTCCTTCGGGCGGGTACGGCGTTGGCGGGGTCGGAAAGGCCCGATGGTCATCCCTGCGGCCGTCATCGGCCCGCGCGGGCCCTGAATCCTCACGAGGATCGGTGGATGTCGATCCTCTTCCCCAGCGGTGGACAGGGACCAGGAAGGCCGACGGCGATGCCGGCGAACCGGGGCTGGAATCCAATCAAGCGGAGAGCCGTCGATCCGTTTGTCCCTACCGCGCGGCGTCGCGGTTGAAAATGCTCCACTCATACCGCCAGCGACCATCTGGCTCGCGACGGAGCAGCGCGACGTACGTGCCCTCCTCGACCAACGACCGCTGGCCGTCCCGGGAGCGGAGCTGCTCGTGGTAGTGGCCCCGCTCCGCCGCGCGATCGCCGATCCCGTGCACTTCGTCCGGCACGAGACTGATCGTGGGGATCAAGGTGCGCCGCTGGAAGCTGGCCCCGTAGGCGTTGAGGATGGCGGGGCGGCCCACCTGCGCCGGCGCATCGTAGGGCATTCGGACGGCGTCCACGACGTACAGGTCGGCCATCGCCACGGAATCGCCGGTCTGGTACGCCTGAATCCACCGTTCCCGCAGCCCGTCGAGGGCGGGCGCTCGCTCCGCGTCCGTGGCCGCCGGCAGGGTGAACGCCGGCCGTACGCGCGCGAGTTCCCCGGCGGGGCACCAGATCACCAGCGCGGTCACCGGCTCAGCCCCGACCACGCGGTGCGCCACACGCGCACCGGCAGGGACCACACCGAGCATGCCGGGCTCCATCCGGATGGAACGGCCCTCGACCACGTGATCGAGGACGCCCGAAAGGAGGTACAGGATCTCTGTAGCGCGGTGACGGTGCGGCCGCATCACGGTGTCCCCCGCCGGAAAGACGATCTCGGTCACTTCGAGCGGGATGCCGAGCTGTGTCGAATCGGCGAGGACCCGCAGGGTGATTCCGGCCGCGTTTCGGAGCGCACGGTCGCCGCGGAAGGCGGTCGCCTGCGCCGGGGGTTCCGCCGGGGCGGATTGGGCCGGCGCCAGGTTCGGGACCAGAATGCCGGCCAGGGCGAGGGCCCCGGCAAGGCGCCGCCGCCATGGCGTGCGCGGGGCGAGGCCACCGGCTCCCGGGTCGCGATCCCTCGCGCCCGCTCTCACGACCGGGCCCTCGACGGCCCCGAACGTCGGGATGGCCAGGGGGGGGTGGCCTTGCAGGTCAGCACGGATCGGGTGCTCGGCGATGAAATGACTCACGGTCTCGTCCCTTCATGAGGCAGGCTGCGCGACCGGGAATCGGCCGTGCCGCGACGGGCAGGAGCGTCGCCTCGGCGACGGCTTGGTGCCGCGGCCGAGCGCTGAGCCCGCGTCTCAGCGATGGGTCCGCGGCAGCACGGATTCGTTGCCGCTGCCATCGATGGAGATGAGGGCATCCACGACGCCGTTCGTGTCCCTGCGGAAACGCATCCTGGTGCCGCTCAAGGGGATGTAGTACGCGTTTCCGGCGATGGGGTGGAACTCGCTGTCGCCGCGGTACAGCTGATCATCCCGCAGGACGATCTCCGCCGGACCGTAGTCCCCCAGCAGCGCAGCGGGATCCTCGAACGCGGGGGCCACGGGCGGTGGCAGCGGGATCGGCTCCGCAGTCCCGCCCTCGAGCAGGGTCCTGAGCCGCTCGCGCAGCTGCCAGTTGGTCGCAGAACGCAGATTGCTCAGGAATACGATCGTCAAGTCGGCACCCGGCAGCAGATCGACCGATGCCTCGTAGCCGCCGGTGCGCCCCGCAAGGCCCACCCATGCCCCCGGATCCCCGCCGTACATCTCGGCGGCCAGTTCCGCTCCAAACACACCGGCACGGAGGGCGCGCATGAAACGCAGCAGGTCGTCGGCGGTGGCGTAGACGGAGCCCGCGCCGGTGAGGAAGCGCAGATCTTTGTACGGCGCCGCCTCGACCGCGAGCCGACCCGCATCCACGCCCAGCAGGTAGGGCGCAGCCCGGCCCGTCATGAGGCCGCGTCCCGTCTCCTCGGTGGCGCCGCGCATGCCTGCCGGCTCGAACACCCGCTCCGCCAGCACGTCGGCGAAGGGTCTACCCGTCACGACCTCCACCACGCGCGCCAGGACCGTGTAGCCCGCGCTGCTGTACTGGCGCCGGCTCCCCGGCTCGAACAGCAGCCCCGCTGCCCGGACCCGTTCCACCACTGCCGCCGGCCGGAGCACCGTCGCCTCTTCGGCGTCTGCCGTCACCCGGTGCGGCACGCCGGCGCGATGCACCAGCAGATGGCGGATCGTCGGCTTCCCTCCAGCCGGCCCGGCGGGAAAGCCATCCAGGTACCGATCCACCGGGGCATCGAGATCGAGCCGTCCTTCGGCCGCCAGCGATCGCACCACGATCTCGGTCATGGCCTTGGTGATGGACCCGATCCCGAACCTCGTCGACGGGTTCACCGGCTCCCGCAGCTCCCAGTTGGCGTACCCGTACCTGCCCCGATAGAGCACCTGCTCCCCGCGCGCCACCAGGATCGTACCGCTCAACAGTTCCGCCGCTTCATGCGGGAACACCAGGCGCTCAATCTCCAGCGCCCGCGTCGCGAGGTCCGCGCCCGCCGACTCCTGGCGACCCGCGGCAGGCCGGGCCGCAGCCAGACAGAGCAGCGCGACGACGGCAGCGTTCACCTGAACCCGCATGGGTCCTCCTGGTGAGG
Source organism: Gemmatimonadales bacterium (assembly GCA_050183505.1). Classification (GTDB taxonomy): domain Bacteria; phylum Gemmatimonadota; class Gemmatimonadetes; order Gemmatimonadales; family GWC2-71-9; genus JBFXBG01. The sequence continues at coordinate 3,039 of JBFXBG010000088.1, forward strand.
GGTGAGGCGGTGGAGCGGCTCGCGGGCGCGCCGCTTGCCGCCTGGTGATGCGCTGGGTGGCAGAGGAATCTGACCTCTCTACGATCAGGCAATCACCTGCAAAGCGGACCAAGCGGAACACTCGCCGCGCGACCGAGGCACGCGGTACAAACCGGGTTGATTGGTAACACTCCAAACCGGGATGATGGGTGACACTCCTGATAAACTGCACGGCCTACCTCAGGGAGGGAAGGTGAGCCGATGTCCTGGCTGGAGACGTCATCCATGGAACAACGCGAACACTTCATCGCGGACGATCGACGCGGTCTGTACACCCGCGCAGAGCTGTGCGCCCGCTACGGCATCAGCCGGAAGACCGGCTACAAGTGGCTGGCCCGCTATCACGAGGACGGCCGACGGGGGCTGCACGAGCGCAGCCATGCTCCCCATCACTGCCCGCACCGCATCGACACGGAAATGGCCGAGCGGTTGCTGGAGGCCCGCCGGAAACACCCCGACTGGGGCCCCGGCAAACTGTTGGACTGGCTGGCACCCCGGCATCCCGGCATCGCGGCCGCCGACTGGCCCGCGGTCAGCACCGTGGGCGACCTCCTGGCGCGTGCGGGCCTGGTCAAGAAGCGTCGCCGTCGCCGTCCACACCAGCATCCCGGTGTCGTGCCCCCGACCACCGCCGCCCCCAACGACCTGTGGACCACCGATTTCAAGGGGCAGTTCCCCACCCGGGACGGCGTCTGGTGCTACCCGCTCACCATCGGCGATCAGCACACCCGCTACCTCCTGGCGTGCCAGGGCCTGCCGAACATCAAGGGGCGCGGGGCCCGGGCGGTCTTCGAGCGCACCTTCCGCGAGTTCGGCCTGCCCCGAGCCATCCGGACGGACAACGGGGTCCCGTTTGCCACCTGCGGGATTCACGGCCTCTCCCAGCTCAACGTCTGGTGGATGCGCCTCGGGATCCAGCACCAGCGCATCCACCCGGCGTCGCCCCAGGAGAACGGTGCCCATGAACGCATGCACCGCACCCTCAAGGCGGGGGCCTGCCGGCCGCCACGGGCCACTCGCGCGGCCCAGCAGCGCGCCTTCACCCGCTTCCGCACCCTCTACAACGAGGAACGCCCGCACCAATACCTCGGCGGCCGTACCCCCGGCTCGTGCTACACGGCTTCCCCGCGGGCCTATCCCGAGCGACTGCCACCCCTCGAGTACCCGGGGCACTTCCTCGTCAAACGGGTCACCAATGCCGGGACCTTCCGGCTCAAGCACAAGCTGTTGTTCATCGCCAATGCGCTCAAACAGCATCAGATCGGCCTCGAAGAGACCGACGACGGAATCTGGTCGATCTATGTCGGGACCGTCCTGCTCGGCAAAGTCGACGAACGCGAGATGATCATCCGGGACTGAGGTCGGAGGGCCCTCCCCCACCCCAGGCAAGTGTTACCCATCCTCCCGGTATACTCTGTTACCGATCAGCCCGGTTGCTCAGTCGGGCGGAGATGTTCAGCCGAGCGGCATCTCTGACTGCCGCTACATCTTTAGCGATGCGGTTCTACGCGCTGGAAGCCGTCGCTATATCGAACTGTCCAGCTCTTGCCACCATCCGTAGAACGCTCGATGGTCCGCAAAAAGCCGTCGGGCCCTTGCGGTATCCAGGCTTGCCGAGACAGGAAGGCATCGGCCCCCGCGCCAAACTTGCGGATGATATACCAACCATCGTTCTGTTTGAGGCCATCCCAGATTTGGAAATGACCCGGATCGGCAACCCACACCAGCCTCCAAGTGCGCGAGTCAGGATCCCACGACCGGAGTCCGAAGGAGCGGGTACGCTGGCCATCGATGACGAGGAACCAGTCCTCTAGGAACGAGTTTCCGGGACCTCGACGGACCTCGAAGCTCGGCAGGGAGTCGACCTGATCACCTTGGACGCGATGCCAGCTGCCGGGCCACTGATCGTAGTAATGGGGATCACTCGAATCTGCAGGGACGGGTCGCTGTCCGCGCAGATCCTCTGCGAGCCCGATACTGACGGAGAGAAGCAAGACGGCAGGTGCGATGTTCATTGGGATACCCGGTACCTTAGTCTGGCCGCCTAACTACTAGTACTACTGCATATCACCGAGATGCAAGGCGCGGGGGATGGCCGGCGCTGTCGTGGGACGGAGTCACTGGAGGGAGGGATGAAACGACCGCCTGCGACGCCGGACGGATGGGCTCCAGCCGGACGAACCCGATGCGCGGTATGTCCCGATGTACGGCGTCGCCTGACTGCCGCGGTCACGATACATCCAGGACCCAGGGGTAAACCGCGCGGGGAGGCGGGTCGAGGCGAGAACATCCGGCGCACCAACCGGGCACGGCCGGGCCCGCGATCATCCCACACCGAGGCGCGTGCACCGGCAGCACGAATGTGATAGCGAACCGGCCTCAGCCCCGGGATCTTCAGGAGGAATGCCGGCAGCGGAGCCGGCGCCTTGTACCGGACTCTGCGAGACCGTCCCATGCCTCCATCAGCCGATGCCCTTCTCCAGGATCTGCGACAGACGGCGCGCAGCCTCCGCCGCGACCCCCACTTCACCCTCTTCGGTGCCGTCGTCTTCGCTATAGGGATCGGTGCCACGGCGGCCGCGTGGACCGCGTTGCGCACCGTCGTTCTGGACCCGCTCCCGTACCCGGGCCCCGATCGCCTGATGATGATCTGGTCGAACTGGCCGGAGCAGGGAGTGACACGCATGGCCAGCGCGGGCGGGGATTTCCGCCTGTACCAGCGCGAAGCCACAAGGTTCGAGGGTGTCGCCGCCGTGGGCTCGCTGATCCAGAACCTCACCGGCGGAGAGCGGCCGGAGCAGGTCACGGTGGGATGGGTATCGCGCAACTTCTTCCTGGTCATGGGTGTGCGCCCCGTGCTGGGCCGCGATTTCCAGCCCGACGAGCCGCCGACCTCGCTCCTCCTGGGGTATGGACTCTGGCAAAGAGACTTCGCAGGCGACCCGGATGTTCTGGGCCGCACCGTCCGGCTCGGCGGCCGCCCGTTCACGGTGATCGGGGTGACGCCTCCGGACTTCCGCCTGCACCTGGCACCCGATGCGGGCATCGCTACCGCGATCGACGTGTGGCGGCCGCCCGACGAGGCGGGTGACCCCGACCGCTGGGTGACGTCCGACGTCCAGAACTCCCAGCTCCGCCTCGTGGGGAGGCTCAAGCCTGGTGCGACGCTGGACCAGGCGCGCCAGGAGATGCGACGGATCGCCTCCGATCTGCGAGACCGATTCCGCGACCACGCGGCCGTGGGGTTCGACGTCTCCGTCGAGCCCCTCGTCGAGGAGGTGGCGGGTCAGGTCCGCCCCTTCTTCGTTCTCCTCCAGGCCGCGGCGCTCCTGGTCTTCCTCCTCGCGTGCGCGAACGTCGGGAGTCTCTTCCTGGTCCGGGGGCAGCGCCGTCTCGGCGAGATGCGGACCCGCCTCACTCTGGGCGCGCGGCGGACTCGCATCCTCCGGCTCGTCCTCCTGGAGGGCCTGGGCGTCGGACTCCTGGGCGGGCTCCTCGGCCTCGGCCTGGCGGGCGGAATCCTCAGCGGCGTCCGGGCGCTCCGCCTGACGGCGATCCCCCGCCTGGAGGGCGTGACGCTGGGCGTAGCCACCGTGCATGCCGTCGTGCTCGCCTCCGTCCTCGCGGGGCTCCTCGCCGGCGGATGGTCGGCCGTCCAGGTCGGGCGGATTCGCCTGGCCGAGGGGACGGGTCTTCGGGGTGGAGGAGCGGCCACCGTCCGGAAGGGGCTGGTGGTCCTGGAGGTCGCGCTCGCCACGATGCTCCTGGCGGGCTCGCTGGTTCTGGCGCGCAGCGCCGGGAAGCTCCGGCAGGCTGACCCTGGCCTCGACGTCGCCAACTTGCTCACGTTCGGCGTGAATCTCCCGGGGACCCGCTACGACGCCCCGGTGGAGACTGCGGATTTCATCGAGCGGCTGGAGGGTGGCCTCGAGGGCCGGCCCGGGATCGAGGCGGTGGGTGCGACGTGGCCGCTGCCCCTCGAGGGACAGCTCTGGGCCGACAACTACCGCACCGCCGCCTCCCGCGCGGATGAGGAGGCGCCGTTCGCCGACCTGCGCCTGGCTTCGCCGGGGCTCCTGGGCGCCATGGGCCTGCGGCTGCTCGAGGGCCGGAACCTGACCGGCGGCGACAGCCTCTCCGTCCTTGTCGACGAGCAACTCGCGAAGGACGAGTGGCCCGGCCAGTCGGCCGTGGGGCAGACGGTGTGGATCGTCAGCGAGCGGCGCCCCTTCACCGTGGTGGGCGTCGTCGCCGATGTCAGGCACCCCCGCTTGCGCACGTACGCGTCGCACACGATTTATCTGCCCATGACCCATTCGTCGTGGACGGACTGGGAGATCTTCGTAACCGTGCGCACGTCGGGGGACCCCCTTCGAGTCGTCCCGGTGGTCCGCGAGGTGCTGGGCTCGCTGGATCCCGAGCTTCCCATGGGGAAGGTGCGGACCATGCGCGGCTACCTCGACGACCGGCTCGCCCCCAGCCGGCTCAGCGGCTGGATCTCCGGGAGCTTCGCGGCGGCCGGGCTCCTCCTGGCCATGGTGGGCCTGTACGGCGTAATCTCCTACTCGGTGCAGGCCCGTCGCCACGAGCTCGCGGTGCGCATGAGCCTGGGGGCCGAGCCGCGCTCGATCCGCGCGCTGGTCATGCGGAACGGAAGCGGGCTGGTGGGGCTCGGCATCCTCCTCGGGCTGGCCGGCGCCCTGGCCGGGGCCGGGCTGCTGTCGACCCTCCTGTACGGGGTCGGGCCCCGCGATCCCCTGGCCTACGGGGCCGCCGTCCTGACGTCACTGGTGGTTGGCCTGGCGGCAACCTGGATTCCCGCGGTGCGGGCGTCGCGCGAGGATCCCGCAGGCGTCCTGCGCGCCTGAGACGGCCCGCGGAGCGCGGGTGCCGTCCAACAGCCTTCCCTCCCGCGGCTCGACGCGGGCGACCGCGACCGGGATCACGCCGCCCGACATGTTGCTCACCTCTGCCTGGGCGGCGGCCGACCCCGGGAACGCCCGATCGCCGGAGGTTCCGCGCTCGTGTCCGTGGACGTGACCGGCACCGCCGACGGCTGCTGCTCCGCGCCACGGCCGGCGGCGCCGGCGTGTTCGTCTGGGCCCCGGTCCCCCTTGCCCGCCTGGCCGATGCTCCGGGGGATCATCCAGTTCCGCGGGGCCCGCCGAATCTGGCGCCGCCGTTCGTCCCTGTGAGTCGGCAATTCATCCCTCACCGGGAAGCGGGCCGCCCCCGAGCCGCTATCTTTCAGTGGATGTCCGCCCGCGCTCCCTCCTCCGCCCCGCTCGGGCTGAGAGTCCGCCTCGGTATCCTCGCCGCGTGGACCGCCCTCGGTCTCCTGGAGACCGTGAAAGGGGTCGTGGCGCTCCGGCTCCGCGGCGTCCCGGTCCCGGTGGACCACCAGGTCGTCGCCAGCATGCCGTGGTGGTACATGTGGGCCGCGCTCACGCCGCCCGCGATTGCGCTGGCGCGACGGGTGCGACTGGACATCCCGCGCTGGCCGCTGGCCGGGGCGGTCCATTTCGGAGCCTCGGTGGTCTTCACCGCGGTCCACATTGCGGTGGTGGGTGCGCTCTTCTACTACACGATCACGCGAGGCCAGTACGTTGAGACCCTGACGGAGCAGTACCGCAATTGGGTGGCGACGTTCACCGTCCTCGACATCCTGACCTACTGGGCCATCGTGGGCGCGTTCTACGCCTTCGATTACCGCCGGGGGCTCCGAGAGCGCGACCTGGCCGCGGCGCAGCTTGCGGTGCGGGCGGCGCAAGCGGAGGCACGCACGCGCGAGGCGCAGCTCACGGCGCTCCAGGCCGAGCTCAATCCGCACTTCCTGTTCAACTCGCTGAACGCGGTGGCGGCCCTCATCCGGCGCGATGACCGCGACCAGGCGCTCGGCGTCCTGGCCGGGCTCGGCGACCTCCTGCGTGCCACGCTTTCGCGCGGCGAGCATCGTGAGATCCCGCTGAAGCTGGAGCTGGGACACGTGCGGCGCTACCTCGAGATCGAGCGGACGCGCTTCTCCGATCGTCTCAGGGTGGAGGAGGAAGTCGCCGCCGAGCTGCTGGACGCCATGGTGCCCACCCTGCTGCTCCAGCCGCTGGTGGAGAACGCGGTGCGCCACGGGGTGGCGCGCACGCCGGGGCCCGGACGAGTGATGATCAGCGCCGAGCACGTGAACGGAGACCTGCACATCATGATCGAAGACAGCGGCCCCGGCTTCCCTGCTGGCGACGCGGCCGTGCCGGAAGGAGTGGGGCTCCGGAACACGCGCGAGCGGCTTTACGAGCTGTTCGGCGGCCGAGCTCGTCTGGTGGCGGCCAACCGGCGGGAGGGCGGCGCGGTCGTACGCGTGGTCCTTCCGTATCGCACCCACGCCAACCGCGATGACTGACGCACCGCTCCGGGTGGTAATCGTGGACGACGAACCGCTCGCCCGCGATGCGCTGCGCCTGGCGCTCGAGGCGGAGCCGGACGTCGAGGTCGTTGCCGAATGCGCCGACGGCCCGTCGGCGGTGTCCGCCATCGCTCGGAAGGCGCCGGACCTGGTGTTCCTCGACGTGCAGATGCCGGGCATGGACGGATTCGACGTGATCGCGGCGGTGGGGCCGGCACGGATGCCGCCCGTCGTGTTCGTCACGGCGTTCGACCGCCACGCCGTCCGCGCGTTCAGCGTTCACGCCCTGGACTACGTGCTCAAGCCGTTTGACGATCAGCGGTTCCGCGAAGCGGTGGCCCACGCCCGCCGGCAGGTGGCGCTGAGGCACCAGGGCGACCTCGCCAGCCGCCTCGATCAGGTCCTGCGGAGCCGGACCACCGCGGCCGGCGCCGGCTACGCCACCCGGTTCCGGGTCGAGGACGACGACGAACGGATCCGGTTCGTACCGGTCGAGGAGATCCGGACAGTCGAGGCGGACGGCAACTACGTGCTGATCCGTGACGCCGCCGGGCTCCACCGGATCCGCTCCACGCTCAAGGCCGTCGAGGAGCGGCTCGATCCCGCGCGGTTCATCCGCGTCCACCGCTCGATCATCGTGAACGTGACCCATGTGCGCGAGGTCCAGCCGTCGTACGGTGGCGAGTACGTGGCCATCATGGACACCGGCCGCCGCGCCAAGGTGAGCCGCGGCCACCAGCATCGCCTGCTCAAGCCCACCCACTGACGGCGCCTCGTCCCTTCCCGCCTGCCATTCGTCCCGGCACCGCGGCGCGACGCGCCGGCTGGGCCAAGATTGCCCGCGTCCTTTTGCCTGGAGGTCGCGGGTGCGACAGCAGCATTCGTGGCGCGCCGGAACCTGGACCCCGGTTCGAGCAGTCCCGGGATCGCGGGGCCACGTGGGAGCCCGGGGTCGCCCTCCGCATCCGAGTCGAATGAGGTCGCCCGCAGCCCTGGCGCTGCTGCTGGCCGCCGGCCCCTGCCTGGCACAGGCGCCCGCCGCCTGCACCGACAGCGTCCATCGCCAGTTCGACTTCTGGGTCGGACGCTGGATCGTCTCCAATCCGGCCGGAGTCCGCTTGGGAACGAACGAGGTCACGGTCGAGTTGAACGGCTGCGTGGTACAGGAATCCTGGACGGCGGCGGGCGGTGACCGCGGACGCAGTCTCAACGCTCCGGACCCGGACGGCCGCTGGCATCAGACCTGGGTGGCCGAGCGGCTCGGGCATCTCCGGATGAGCGGTGGGATGGCGGGGGACACGATGGTGCTCGAGGGCAGGCGCGTGGAGCAGGGGAGCGGCATCGAGTATCGCGACGCATTCCGCTGGATCGCGTCGGGCCGGGATACGGTGCGGCAGTTGGGGTTGCTGGAGGTACCGGCGCGGGACGTCACCAGCCGGTTCCAGGGCGTGTATGTGCGGTCGGACACCCTGCCGGGATTCGCCCGGCCGCCCGGCGGGGCCTGCGCGGACACCAGCAGGTCCGCGGCGAGCCGCCGGCTCGACTTCTGGGTCGGTACATGGCGCGTGGAGGGTGAGGACGGTGGGGGCATGAGCACGGTGACCACGGACCTGGGTGGCTGTCTCTTCGAAGAGCGGTATCGGGGGACCGGCGGTGTCTCGGCCATTGCGTGGACGTACTACGACGTGCTGGAAGGGTCCTGGTACCGCACGTATGCGGACGACCGCGGAGCATGGCGGCAGTTCCGGGGCGACCTCGACGATGGCGTGCTGGTCCTCCGGGCCACCGACGACAGCGTCACACGCCTCCGAGTCGCCCCCCGGGGCGGCGGGATTGCGATGGTGAGTGAGCACTCCACGGACGGCGGTATCTCCTGGCGGATCGTCGGGGAGCAACGGTACATCCCGACCCGGAAGGCCGGCCGCCTGGACTAGCCGTCCGCTCCGCACCAGGCTCGGGAGCGGACTGGGCGTGGCACGCCAACACGAGCGTGAGGAACCGCAACAGCCGGACGGTCCCCACGGGATGACCGGCCAGCCGGCCGGCCCCGGCCGGGGAAGCCGTCGGCGCCGGCGGTACCGCGCTTCCGGAATCCTGCGCCGGTGCACCGGCTTTCGCAGGATTGCGTGCTGGGGTGAGGGCCGGCTCGGCGGAGGAACACAGATGCCTGAGGGAGGGACCGAGTCATGCAGCAACACACCTACCAGTACCGCCCACTCACCCGCGACCGGTGGCACGACCTGGTCGCCCTGTTCGGCGAACGCGGCGCCTGCGGAGGCTGCTGGTGCATGTGGTTCCGGCTTCCGCGCCGGGAATACGAGGCCGGGAAAGGTGCCCGCAACCGCCAGCGGCTCAAACGCATCGTCGAACAGGACCCGCCGGGGATTCTGGCCTACACGGACGCCCGGGCCGTGGGATGGTGCGCCGTCGCGCCGCGCGTCGCATACCGCCGCTTGAGGACGGCGCGGACCATGCGTCCCCCTGACGACCTCCCGGTCTGGTCGATCCTCTGTCTGTACGTGGACAAGGCGCACCGCCGCCGCGGTCTCTCGACCGGACTGATCCGGGCCGCCGCCGCGTTCGCCATCGAGAACGGCGCCCCCGCCGTCGAAGCCTATCCGGTGCGTCCGCGAACGCGTGAGGTTCCGCCCGTGTTCGCGTCGCAGGGCATTGTGACGGCGTTTCTGCAGGCGGGGTTTCACGAGATCGCCCGCCCGTCACCATCCCGGGCGGTCGTGCGGTATCGTCCGTGACCGTGCCACGGTACGCCCGGCGCGTCGCTCCGGGCCCCCCGACATGGCACGCACGTCCGATGGAGTACATCCATACTCGCGCCGGAACAGGTGGGTCAAGTGGCTGTGCGAGCAAAAGCCGAGGTCGTGCCCGAGCCGGCTGAGGTCACGCTCGCCCTGGAGGATTGCGTGAAGGGCCTCTCGCAGCCGAAGCCGGGCAAGGTAGTGATGAATCGTCATCCCGACGCGCGACCGGAACACGCGGCACAGATGGAATGGAGAGTAGTCGGCGGCCCTCGCCACCTCAGGCAGGGTCACGGGCCCGCGGTACCGTTCCGCGAGGAACTCCACCGCACGGCGAACCGCCCGCTCGTGACGGCGCGCGACGGCAGGATCTTGCGGCACGGGACGGTCACTGCGGCCGTCGATGAGGGCGGCCACGGTAAGGCGGCTGATCGTCTCTTCGACCTCCAGCGGGTCGCCCGTCCCCCGCGACAGCCGGGCAAAGAGTGAGTGAAGTGTCAGGTGGCCCGGTGCGGCGAAGACGCCCGTGGTGTGGGCGAATGCCGAGCTGCGATCGGTGACGGGCCGGTCCACCATACGGGCGAGATCGGCGATCGCATGGTCGCGAAACTGCACGACCCCACATACGTCCGGCTGCCCGTCGGGGTGCCGCACGCGATAGCTATCGCCCGGGCTCGCGAAGAGCGCGACGTTCGGGTTCGCGGCTTCCTCGGCGCCCTCGCGGAGGCGCACCCACTGCCCATGAAACGTGACCACCATCTCATGCATGGTCACCGACTGAGGCGGGCTCCACTCGCGAGCGGGGCGCCGGCAACGCCACAGACCGACGGCAAGGGACGGTCCGGAATGAAGCAATTCGAACACCGCGTCACCTGCCTCGTGAGTTGTAGCGATGGCACCTTACATCACGCCGATGCGCCGCGCGGGGTATCTCGTACTTCCAGTGAAGGGGCCGCGGGCCCGTATGCCCTGCCGACACCGGGAGTGGGTGCATGCCGATCAGTCTAATACTGAAGGCGTACTGCATACAGTCCACCGGAAGCAGCCGCGGAACCTGGATCGCCGCCTCGTCGGCGACAACCGGTGGACCCCCGTGAAACCATGGTCCCGCTCGTCTACCTCCCGCAGGACCAGTTGCCGAGAACCCGCAACCCGGCATTCTCCCAGGTGGTCGCGTGAGGCGGCACCGCCGCCGGCGGACTGGGGCGCATCCGCGCCGTCGGGGCAACCGGCCCGGAGTCACCTCCCTGGAAGCATGGACCGCGCACGGATCAAGGAGCACCGTCAGTGGCGCAGGCTCCGGGGGGAGCCGGAGATGCTCCCGGATCAGGAACGCCAATCGGGTGGGTGGCGACCGATATGGTGCGGGCTGCGATCCGTCCCTGTCAGGCCGCCACTCGTCCCGGGACGAGCGGGCCGTCTCCGGACACAGCGGTATCATGCTCGGTGGCCTCGCCACCGCAACAGGAGAACCACGTGAAGGCAACGTACCTCGGCGCCATAGCGCTGGTCGCGCTGATCGCCGGCAGCCGCTCGCATCCCGTATTGCCGCCCGCGCCGGCCCCACGGGCGTTGCCGCCGCTCGCTCATGGGAGCTTCGCACTCGTCGGCGTGCACGTCCTCTCGATGAAGGATCAGCCGGTCGCCCGCAACCAGACCATCGTGGTCCGCAATGGGATCATCGCCGAGATCGGCCCGGCGGAGGCCGTCGCCGTTCCGGAGGACGCGGAGCGGATCGAAGCCGCCGGGCGGTTCGTGGTGCCGGGCCTGATGGACATGCACGTCCACCTTCGGGAGGAGGACGTCGCCGGGTACCTCGGGAGCGGTGTCACGACGGTGCGGAACATGTGGGGAGACTCTCAGACCGCGGTCCTGCGCGCCCGGGCGGCAAAAGGGGAGACGGTTCCCACCATCTTCTCCGCCGGCCCGGGCCTGGACGGGAATCCGCCCGTCTGGCCGAGCTCGGTGGTCCTGACGAGCGCCGACCAGGCCGCTCCCGAGGTGGCGCGTGAGGTCGCCGCGGGGTGGGACTTCATCAAGGTCTACAACCGGCTGGAACCCGCCGTATACCACGCGATCCTGGCGGCCGCCCGCGCCGAGGGCGTGCCCGTCGTCGGGCATGTGCCCCTGGCCATCCGCCTGGAGGAGGCCATGGCCGGCGGACAGGCGTCAATCGAGCACATGACGGGCATCGCCGAAGCGGCGGGAGGGGGACGGAGTCCGCAAGGATGGACGCGCATCGACCGCGGTGTGGTCGCTCCGATCGCATCCCGGTTGGCCCGGAGCCGGGTCTCGGTGTGTCCCACGCTGGTCATCCTGGCAAATATGGCACGCCACAGCCTGACACCGGCGGACGCCGCGCTCGCACGGGAGAATCAGGCGTATGTGGTGGCGGCCATGCACCAGGCCGGGGTCCGGCTCATCGCTGGAACCGACGCCGGTCTCGTGGACGCGGTGCCGGCCGGAGAGAGCCTCATCTCCGAACTCGAGCTGTTCGTGCGCGCCGGACTGACGCCCCTCGAGGCGCTCCGCACCGCCACGACGGAGGCGGCGGCCTTCCTCGGGATCGATAGCCTGGTGGGATCGATCGAAGTGGGAAAGCGGGCGGATCTCGTCGTCCTGCTCGGAAACCCGCTGGACAACATCGCGGCCCTTCGAAACCCGGCGGCCGTCATCCTGGGTGGACGGATACTGAATCCCCATTAGCTCGGCCGCGCCCGTGACGTCCCGGTCTCCCTCGAGCGAGCCCGGATTCTCGATGCCCCATGCTCTCAACGACAGCCGGCCCTGCTCGGGCCGAGGCCCCGCCCCGCTGACGTCGGGGCATCTGGCCATGGCTGATTCAGCACGGAGCCACGGAGAACGCGGAGGAACCACGGCGTCGGTTTCCTCCGAGCGGATCTCCGTGCTTCGGTGTCTCCCTGGTGGACCTGCCGTTCCGCCGTGTCCATTCCCGCCCTCAGGTAGCCACTGAGAACGCGGAGGGACCACGGAGAAGCGAGCCTCGGTTTCCTCCGAGCGGATCTCCGTGCTTCGGTTGTCTCCGTGCCGGACATGCCATCCCGCCGGGTCGATTTCCCGCCCTCCCGATCGACGATATATTGTCTGCCCCACCCAAGGAGATCCTCATGGCCGGAGTTCGTGTCCTCGTCGGCACACGCAAGGGCGCCTTTGTCCTGACCTCGGACGAAAAACGTGCAAAGTGGAACATCCGCGGACCGGAGTTCGCCGGGTGGGAGTTCTACCACCTCAAGGGCTCGCCCGTCGACCCGGACCGGATCTACGCCTCGCAGTCGAGCGGATGGTTCGGCCAGACGATGCAGCGCTCCAGCGATGGCGGGAAGACCTGGGAAACCGTGGGCAACAGTTTCGTCTACGACGGCGTTCCCGGCACCCACCAGTGGTATGACGGTACGCCGCACCCTTGGGAGTTCAAGCGGGTCTGGCACCTGGAGCCGTCGCTGACCGATCCGGACACCGTCTACGCCGGGGTCGAGGACGCGGCCCTTTTCAAATCGACCGACGCGGGGCAGACCTGGGAGGAGGTGTCCGGCCTGCGGAAGCACAGTACCGGGTCGGCGTGGGCGCCCGGGGCCGGCGGGATGTGCCTGCATACGATCCTGCTGGATCCGTCCAACCCGCGGCGGATCTACACCGCCATCTCCGCGGCCGGGGCCTTCCGCTCGGACGATGACGGCGCGAGCTGGAAGCCGATCACCAGGGGCCTGGTGTCGCCGTTTCTGCCCGACCCGAAGGCGGAAGTGGGTCACTGCGTGCACCGGATCGCCATGCATCCCTCGCGGCCCGGCACGCTCTTCATGCAGAAGCACTGGGACGTCATGCGCAGCGACGACGCGGGCGATTCCTGGCACGAGGTGAGCGGCAACCTCCCCACCGATTTCGGGTTCGCCATCGACGTGCATGCCCACGAACCCGAGACGATCTATGTGGTGCCGATCAAGAGCGACGCTGAGCACTTCCCGCACGACGGCAAGCAGCGGGAATTCCGCAGCCGCATCGGCGGCAACTAGAGGGAGCCGCTCTCCAAGGGGCTGCCCCAGC
>JBFXBG010000089.1:0-16128 GCA_050183505.1 Gemmatimonadales bacterium
TGACGGCACGGGACAACGGCCGGTTTTCGGGCTCGGTGCCGGTCCGGGCCGGGGCCAAACTGGATATCCCTGACATGAATCCGTATCTGGAGATCGATGGGGACATCAAGAGCGTGGGGTGCGGTCCGGGCGGGCGGGCAGGCGGGCAGGCGGGCAGGCGGGCAGGCGGGCAGGCGGGCAGGCGGGCAGGCGGGCAGGCGGGCAAGGTCGCATGCTGCGGGGCAGAGTCAAATCCCTCCCGCCCGGCACCCGGCACCCGGCACTTGGTACCCGGCACCCGACACCCGACACTTCTTGTATATTCTTCTCTCCCTGCGAGCGTGGCGGAACTGGCAGACGCGCAGGACTTAGGATCCTGTCCCGCAAGGGGTCCGGGTTCGACTCCCGGCGTTCGCATGAATGCGGTGAGCGGTAAACGGTGAACAGTGAACGGGGCTGGAAGGAACCCTCGTTATGGGCACCCCAGTCCCGTTCACCGCTTACTGTTCACCGTTCACCATTCCCGGCCTTGCCCACCCGCCTCATCATCACCAGCCACGGCCCGATCCGGATCGAAGGCCCGGTCATCATTCAGGACCGGGAGGGGAATCCGTACGATCTCACCGGCCGCCGGAAGGTGGCGCTCTGCCGCTGCGGGGAGTCGGGACACAAGCCCTTCTGCGACGCCAGCCATGCCCGCTGCGGCGCGTGGGATGAAGCGGCCGCCCGGGATCTGCCGCCCCGGAAGCCCGGCGCACCCGGCCCGGAGGACAACCCGCCCCCCTTCGCCGTCATCACCGTGAACCCGAACGGCGGGCTCCGGATCCAGGGCAGCTTCACGATCGAGGATGAAGCGGGCAGCATCTACGGGCTCGACGGCCGGCCCAGCGTGTCGCTCTGCCGCTGCGGCGCCTCGAAGGGCAGGCCGTTCTGCGACGGGACCCACAATACGACGGGGTTCATAAGTGAGAGGTAAGAGGTGAGAAGTAAGAGGGCCGGGGGTCGATTTCCCAAGGGGATACCGACTCCCGGCCCCTCTTACGTCTTACTTCTCACTTCTCACTTCTCACTGCTTCTTCAGTACCGCCAGTCTCACCGCGTCCAGCACCAGCATCAGGTCGTCGACCTTGGAGAGGAGCGGGACGCCGCGCTGCTCGATGGGCGCATTGACGCTGGGGTCGCTCGCGGCCCCGGTGAGGAACACGACCCGCCCCGCCAGGGCCGGCACCCGGTGGACCAGCTCGTCATAGAACGCGAGGCCGCTCACCTCGGGCATCAGGACATCGCTCACCACCGCGTCCACCGGCTTTCCCGCATCGAGATGCGCCAGGGCCTCCGGCGCCGACCCGGCCTCGGCCACCTGGAACCCGCCCCGCTCCAGGATCTTCCGCATCACCCGGCGGACGGATTGCTCGTCGTCGACCACGAGAACGGTCTGCATGGCTTGGATAATCTGCCCACCAACTCCAAAACACAAGGCGGGCCCGGACTTGCGTCCCGGCCCGGGGCTTCCGACACCACCGATACGCGGACGGCGGCAACCCCGGGACGGCTTTTCCACACCCCCCTCTCAGGATATGTTTCCCCCGCCATGACCGATATCACGATTCAGAAGACCCAGGAGGACGCCGCCTCGGCGTCCCTGCAGATCACGGTCCCGGTGGACCGGGTGAAGGCCGCGGAAGCCAAGGCCGTCCGGTATTATCAGTCCCGGGCCCGGCTGCCCGGCTTCCGTCCGGGCAAGGCTCCGGAGGACGTCATCCGGCGCCGGTTCGAGGAGGCGATCCGCCAGAACGTGCTGGAGGAGGTCATCCGGGACAGCTGGGACACGGTCCGCTCCAGCGGGGACCTGAAGCCGATTGCCGAGCCCCACATCCACAACCTGAAGTTCCAGGACAGTGGAGAGATTGCCTTCGAGTTCCACGTCGAAGTCCGGCCCGACATCGAGCTTGCCCGGCTGGGCGGTTTTACTTTGCAACGCAAAGTGAAGCCCGTCTCCGACGAGGACGTGACCGAGCGGATCCGGGCGCTGCAGGAGCAGAAGGCCCTCTGGCAGCCGGTGGAAGGGGCCAGGCCGGCCCCGGGCCAGATGGTCCGGGTGGAGGTCGCCACGCTGGAGGACGGGGAGGCCAAGCCGGCCCAGGCCTATGATCTGGTCCTGGGAGAGGGCCAGACCATCCCCGATCTGGAAGAGAAGATCATGACCCTCCTGCCGGGAGAGACCCTCGACACCGAGGTCCGTTTCCCGGACGACCATCCCGACGAGAGCCGCCGGGGCCAGAGCCGGCAGGTCCGGGTGACCCTGCTGGAGGTGAAGACGCAGGAACTGCCGGCCCTGACGGACGAGTTTGCCCGGGAGCTGGGCGACTTTCAGGATCTCGCGGCGCTCCGCGCGGCGCTCCGGGAAGACCTGGAAAAGGACGCCGGCCGGGAAGCGGATGCCGGGGTCCGGCAGCAGCTGATCGAGCAGATCGCCGCCGCCAACACCGTGACGGCCCCGGCCTCGCTGGTCCAGCGGGTCATCAAGGGCTACGCCCAGATGTACCAGATTCCCGACGATCAGCTGGAGCGGTTTGCCGGCGAGTTCCGTCCGGTGGCCGAGAACCAGGTCCGGCGGGAGCTGATCCTGGACCGGATCGTCGAGGCCAACGATCTCCGGGCCTCGGAGAGCGAACTGGACGCGCGGATTGCCGGGCTGGCCGAGGCCCGCGGCGTCCCGGCGGGCCAGATGTACACCAGCCTGCAGAAGGCCAACCGGCTGGGCGAGCTGCAGCGCGCCCTGACCGAGGAGAAAGCGTTCACGTTCCTGCTGGAGCAGTCAACCGTTGAAGAGGTGAGCGAGTGAACCCGTCATCCACGTTGTATCCTCCGTATATCATCGAGCGGTCCAGCCGCGGTGAGCGGACCTACGATATCTTCTCGCGCCTGCTGATGGACCGGATCGTGTTCCTGGGCTCGCCCATCAACGACGATGTGGCGAATATCATCATCGCGCAGCTGCTGTTCCTCGACGCGGACAACCCGGAACGGGATATCTACCTCTACATCAACAGTCCGGGCGGCGTGGTTTCCAGCGGCATGGCGATCTACGACACCATGCAGTTCCTCCGTGCCCCGGTGAACACCATCTGCATGGGGATGGCGGCCTCGATGGGCTCGTTCCTGCTCTCGGCGGGCCGGGCCGGCAAGCGGAGCGCCCTGCCCCACGCCCGGATCATGATCCACCAGCCCTCCGGCGGCGCCCAGGGCACCGCGGCGGACATCGAGATCCAGGCACGGGAGATCCTCTACCTCCGGTCGAAGATCAACCAGCTCTACAGCGAGCACACCGGCCAGCCGGTCGAGACCATCGAGCGGGACATGGACCGGGACCGGTTCATGAGCGCCGAGGAGGCCAAGGCCTACGGTATCATCGACAGCGTGATCGCCAAACTGGGGCAGCCGGTCGACGGAAAGCCGGCCTCCTAGGGGGCCCGGCGCCCCCGGCCGGGGGGGCCTTCCGGGCCTCCCTTGACGCCCCCCGATCCATCGGGCAGTATTCCTCTATCCCCGGTCTCAACCCAGAGCGTCGCGACACATGTCTAACGACAAGCACCTGCGCTGCTCGTTTTGCGGAAAGTCGAAGGACTCGGTCCGGAAGTTCATTTCGGGCCCTTCGGTCTACATCTGCAACGAGTGCATCACCCTCTGCAACGAGATCCTGGCGGAGGATGAAGAGCGCGAGGTCGCCGACGCGATTACCCAGGTCCCGACCCCGACCGAAATCAAGGACGTCCTCGATCAGTACGTGATCGGGCAGGAGCGCGCCAAGCGGACCCTGTCGGTCGCGGTGTACAACCACTACAAGCGGATCAACTCCGGCGCCGCCCGGGAAAACGAAGTCGAGCTGGACAAGTCGAATATCCTGCTCCTCGGCCCCACCGGTACCGGCAAGACTCTCCTGGCCCAGACGCTGGCCCGGATGCTGGACGTTCCCTTCACCATCGCCGATGCCACCACCCTCACCGAAGCCGGCTACGTCGGGGAGGACGTGGAAAACATCCTGGTCCGCCTGCTGCAGGCGGGGGAATTCAACGTCGCGGAATGCGAGCGCGGCATCGTCTACATCGACGAAATCGACAAGATCGCCCGGAAATCCGAGAACCCCAGCATTACCCGGGATGTCTCGGGCGAAGGGGTCCAGCAGGCCCTGCTCAAGATCCTCGAGGGCACGGTCGCCTCGGTGCCGCCGCAGGGCGGCCGCAAGCATCCGCAGCAGGAGTACATCCAGATCAACACCAAGGACATCCTGTTCATCTGCGGGGGCGCCTTCGACGGCCTGGAGAAGATCATCGAGGCCCGCACCGGCAAGCAGCAGATCGGCTTCAGCGGCGGCGCCCGCGGCGGCTCGGGTGAGGGCAACAAGCGCAATCCGTTCGTCGAGGTCGAGCCGGACGACCTGCTCCGTTTCGGGCTCATCCCCGAACTGGTGGGACGCCTCCCCGTCATGGTGCCGCTCGAGGCCCTGGACGAGGAAGCGCTGGTGCGGATCCTGCTCGAGCCCAAGAACGCGCTCAGCAAGCAGTACAAGAAGCTGTTCGAAATGGAGAATGTCGGCCTCACCTTCGATCCGGATGCCCTGCGCGCCGTCGCGGCCAAGGCGCTCAAGCGCGGAACCGGCGCCCGCGGCCTGCGGGCCATTCTGGAACTGGTGATGACCGATATCATGTTCGACCTGCCCAACCGGGAGGACGTCCGGGAGGTGGTCATTACGGCCGAGTCGATCACCGACAGCAAGCCGCCGCTCATCGTCACCGAGCGGCCCCGCACCAAGCGGGAAGCCTGACCCGGCGCGGCCGGCCCCCGGCCGCGGGGCCGTGCGGGACCATGTGCTGATGGCGACACCCCCACCCACCCGGCCGGCGGCCAGTTCCCCTCTCGCAAGTCTCCCGATCGAGTTCATCGGCAGCTTTCCCGATCCGCGCCATCCGCTGGATCCGGTATTGCCGGAGGTCGCCTTTCTGGGCCGGTCCAATGTGGGCAAGTCCAGCCTGATCAACGCCCTGACCGGCCGGCGGGGCCTGGCTCGCGTCAGTGCGACTCCGGGGAAGACCCAGACCATGAATGTCTTCCGGCTGCCGGAGTTCTATCTGGTGGACCTCCCGGGCTACGGGTACGCCAAGGCCAGCAAGCAGGACCGGAGCAGTTTCGCGCGGCTCGTCCGGGGGTACCTCGAAACCCGCGAGCACCTCGCCGGCCTGGTATGGCTGCTCGACATCCGGCACGCCCCCACCCCGGAGGATGTCGCGATGCTGGAAGTGATCGAATCCAGTGAACGACCCGTCCTCGCCGTCCTCACCAAAGCGGACAAACTGGCCTACGCCGCCCGGCAGAAACGCCGCCGGGAAGTCCAGAACCGCCTCCAGGTGCCGGAGGATCAACTACTTGCCGTCAGCAGCACCGGCGGCTTGGGGATTGCAGACCTGGGAGAGAGCGTGGTCGGACTGGTGAGCAGCCAAGACGGCAAGGAGTGACGGCGGCCCCGGCACTCGGCACCCGGCACTCTGCACTCTGAACTCTGAACTCTGACTCGCGAGCCACCCATGGGACGGATCATCATGCTGGCCGGCCTCACCACCCTGCTGGCCTGTGCCCCGGCGACCCGGGGACAGGCGCAGGCCACCCCCGATTCCCCGGGAGATCTGCCGGCCGGCTACGGCACCCTGAGCCAGGATGACATCGCCCTGAACCTCCGGCAGGAGGAGCTGGAGATCCGCGCGATCCCCCTGGATGAGCAGGCCATCCGCCTGCTGGCGCCGGACGCGTATCGTTCGATGCATGAGCTGGTCCGCTCTCACCGGGACGAGATCGACTCTCTGGCCCGGCAGGCCGGCGTGGCGAATCCCGGGCTCCTGTTGGTGAGTTACTTCGGCCGCCGCTCCGGGGCCCGGTTCGACCCGCAGAACCTGAGCCTCATCATCCGCAACCAGTACTACCGGCCGATCGGCGTCATTCCCTTCTCCCCCAATTTCGGCGGCCATCAGCTGGACGTCCGGGAACGGGCCCTCGGCGTCTTCCTCTACGAGGAACAGATTCCGGTCTTCGAGGTGTTCAGTATCGCCAACGGCATCACCAGCAGCGCAAGCTGGGAGGGCAAGATCTCCCGGCTGCAGCGGGAACGCGCCCGGATCCAGGGCAAGATCAAGCAGGAAAACGGCGGCTGACCGGCCGCCGCCGGACCGGCGGCCTCCCACCACCTGATGCGGCATCCCGCAGGCCTCCTTCAGCAGCACCACGGCTTGCCGGCCGTCCCATCCCGGTTTGCTCTCTGCCGGGATCGGGGCGGCCCCGACAACCCCCGGACAACAACTGTTATCATTCCCGACGGGAGGATTCTCCAACGGGTGACGGATCCGGGAGGGGGGTTCCCGGTGCCGACCCCACGCCGGCGGTGTCCGGCCTGGCCAGGCCCGCCGCGCCCATTACGAATCACCCGCCGCCCACGCGCGGCTCCTGTGGAGGAGTACATGGCCCTGCTGCCCCTGAGACAGGTTGATCTGCCGGCCGCGGTGGACCGGTTCTATGGTGAATGGCTGGAGGAGATTGACGACCGGCTGTCCGCGGCGGACTCGGACTGGTACCGGCTCGCGCGGGACCTGTTGTTTCAGATCTACTATCCCGGCCACACGGACTACGAGGGGATGCTGCGGGACCCGAAGCTCCCCGCGGCTGCCCGGGCGTCGCTGCTGGCCCTGGACCCGCATCACATCACGCTCGAGCCGGAGTATTACGCCGAGTGCGACGACGCAAAGTACGCCAGGGTCAAGCCGCTCCTCTGGTTGTGGCAGGCCTTCGACCGCTCACCCATGGGCGGGGGGAACGTCCATCTGGGCGTGAGGCTCCGGCGCATGCTGGCCCGCCGGATCTTCGCGAGCTGCGGAGAGAACTTCAAATGCTTCCAGTTCGTGGAATTCTCCTTCGGCTACAACCTGGAGGTGGGCGACGACGTCGTGGTCCACCGCCACGTACTGCTGGATGACCGGGGCGGCATCAAGCTCGGCAACCGGGTCAGCGTTTCGGATTACGCGAATATCTACAGTCACACCCACAGCATCGTCGACCAGAAGGACGTCACCAACGCCCGCACGGTAATCGAAGACGACGTACGTATCACCTATCACGCGACGGTCCTGGCCGGCGTTCGAGTCCGCACCAACGCCATGGTCGGCGCCGTCGCCGTCGCGACCAAAGATGTCCGGCCCTACCACGTCAACGTGGGGATCCCCGCCAAGTCGGTCCGGGTGAAACCCAACGCGCCCCCCAGCGCCTACGTGACCGAGCGCATCGGTGGACGGGAGGAGGACTGACCTGACCGGATACCGCAGGATTGTCGCCCTCCTCACGGCTCTGCCGTTCGTCGTCTTCGCCACGACCGGTTCGCTCACGCTTATCCTCCGGGGCCTGCCCGCCTGGCTCGGCGGTGGCCTGCTGGTCTACGGCTGCGCCGGACTTGCCGCCTATCTGGCCCGGCCGTCCTGGGCCATGCCGCTCATCCGGTCGACCGTCCCGGTCCTGGTGATCTTCGCCTGGGTGAGCGGCCCGTCACTCGCCCCCATGGTGGCCTCCACCACGCTGGCCGTGGTGGCCGCCCTGAGTCTCGACCTGACCGGCGCCCAGGCGGAGATGACCCGTGCCCGGCAGGAGCGGGATCTGGCCGCCCGCCAGCTGGATCGCCGGATGCATGAGCTGTTTACCCTCCAGGAACTGAGCCTGGTTCTCTCGGAATCGCTCAAGCTGGATCACATCGTGAGCCAGGTCACCCGGTACGCCCGCCGGTTCCTCGAGGCGGACGGCGCCATGGTGGTCCTGATCGAGGACGACAACCGGCTTCGGATTCCCGCGGCCGAAGGATCCCTGGCCGGCCTGATGGACCGGGCCCCGGCGGCCAACCCGGGATCGCTGCTGATGCGGACCCTGGCCGAAGAGCGGCCCCAGGCCGAGGTGGAGACGGCCGGCCAGACACTGCGGCTGGAGGGTGTGCCGGTCCGATCCACCGCGGCAGTGCCGCTCCGGGCGCACGGCGTCACCCTCGGCGTGCTGGCGGTGGCCGACCGGCGGGAGGGCAGCTTCAATCACGACGACCTCCAGCTGCTGGGCACGGTCGCGACCCATGCCGCCGTGGTGCTGGCCAACAGCCGGTTCTTCGAGATGTTGCGGCGGGGCAAGGAGGAGTGGGAAACGGCGTTCAACGCCCTGACGGAGGGTCTGGCGGTGCTGGACGACCAGGGCCGGATCAGCCGCGCCAATCAGGCCCTCGGCCGGCTCCTCGGGATACCGGCGCCGGCCCTGATCGGGCAGTCGTTCCGGGAAACCGCCATTGGCGAGACCCCGCTGGCGGGTGAGTTGCTGGACGCGCTGCAGCAGGGAGGGCGGCCGGCACCGGTGGCCGTGCGGGCCGACCGGCTGAACCGCGTCCTCCGCCTGGCGGCCGCGCCCTTCAGCGACGGCGGCCGGCAGTCGGTCGTCGTGCTCATCGAGGACACCACCGAGCAGCGGAAGCTGGAAGCCCAGTTGATTCAGAACGAAATGCTGGCGGCCGTCGGGCAGCTCGTCTCCGGCGTGGCGCACGAACTGAACAACCCGCTGACGTCCATCGCGGGGCTGGCCGAGTTTCTGCTGGTCCATGCCCGGGTCCCCGCGGGGGACCGGGAGCATCTGAAGGTGATCCACGAGCAGGCGGACCGGGCCGGGAGGATCGTCCGCAACCTGCTCACGTTTGCCCGCAAGGGCGGCCATGAAAAATCCCCGGTGGATCTGAACGACATCGCCTCCCGGACGGTCATGCTGGTCGACTACGAGCTCCGGATCCGGGGCATCACCCTGGAGCGGGAGCTCTGCGCCGAACCGGTCACGGTGCTGGCCGACGGGTACGAGCTGCAGCAGGTGCTGCTCAATCTCCTGACCAATGCCATCCAGGCCCTGGGGGACCCGCCGCCCGAGGTGCCGCGCCGGATGCGGGTATCGACCGGACGGGAGGGAGAGCGGGTGAGCCTCGCGGTGCATGATTCCGGTCCCGGAATTCCGCCCCAGCATCAGGCAAAGCTCTTTACCCCCTTCTTCACGACCAAGGAAACCGGTACCGGGACGGGCCTGGGCCTCTCGATCAGCTACGGCATCGTGGAAGCCCACGGGGGGCACCTGGACTACGGCGTATCGCCACTCGGCGGCGCCTGCTTCACTCTCACCCTCCCGGCCACCGATCAGACCCCCGCACCGCCCCCTCCCCGGCCCAGCCGGCCTTCTCCCGCGGTACGGCGGATCCTGCTGGTCGACGACGATCTGTCGGCCCAGCGGATTCTCACCACCCTGCTGTCCGCGGACGGGCACGAAGTGGATTGTGCCCGCACCGGCCAGCAGGCCCTGACACTGGCCGGTCAGCGGAGCTATGACCTGGTCATGGCGGATGCCCAGTCGGTCGTCGAGGCCGGGCTGCTGTTCGTCCGGGCCCTGCTCAGCGTGAAGCCGGAGTACCGGGACCGCATCATCCTGACCACGGCGGTCGCCCCCCTTTCCTCGCGGGACGGATTCCCCATTGCCACGAAGCCGTTCAATCTGCGGGAAGTACGCGGGATGGTGGAACAGATGGCGAAAAGACAGTGACGGGGGTTGAGGACTGAGGACTGAAGGTTGAGGGTTGAGGCTGAGGGCCGGGACACCGGCTCAGGCCCGGTCCGGCGTCAGTATCCCACCTTGCTGGCGGGCTGCCAGGGCGTGAGACTCACGGCACCCTCGATGCGCTGGCGCGTGGTCGCGCTGTCGGGCGTGCTCCAGTAGTTGTCCCCGGCCGACAGCATCGGGGCCCGGATGTAGAGGGAATCCGCTCTCAGGAAGATGTTGCCCACGACCTGCGCATCGGCCGCGGCTCCATCGGCTTCGATCCCGACACCGACCCCGTCGAAGAGATTCCCCCGGATGCTTGCCTGGGTAGTGTGCTGCAGGACGATGGCCCGGTCCAGCCGGGCGAAGGTGTTGTCCTGGATCCGGTATCCCCGGCTCGCGTCGTCTCCCGGGTGGGGGGCGAACAGCTGGACGCCGGTCCGGCCGCCAATCATGACATTGCCGGCGATCTCGTTGTCGCTGCCGTGTTCGATGGCGATGGCCGACTGCCGGGTATCCAGAATGATGTTCCCGCGCACCACGTTCCCGGTGGAGTATCCCAGCCAGAAGCCGTAGGCGGCGGAGTCGGCCCGGTTGTCGAGGAACGTATTCCAGGCGCTGAAGGTGGACTCGAACGCGTTGTGATAGGCGCCGGCGGCGTTGTTGCGCACGACGATGTTGCCGATCGACGGGCGCACGAGCGGGCGGTGGCCGCTCAGGAAGAAGCCGTCGCCGGAGTAGCTCAGGTCGTTGTCGGCGATCAGGTTGGAATCGCTGCTCTGGCGCAGAAGAATCCCCGCGGAATCGCAGCCGCGGGAATAGGCCGGGGATTCACACCGGACGTTGTGATGCGCCTGATTGTGGACGATGACGTTGGCGGAGGACTGCCAGAGGTGGATTCCCCACCCGCTGTTGTTGGACACGTCATTCCGGGCCAGATACGCCCCCCGAGACGCGAACAGCCCGATACCGTTCTGGGCGTCCCGCGCCACGATGTCGGTGACGGTGACACCGTCGGTCCACTTGAGGTACAGCCCCCCGCCGTACAGCTCGAAGGTGTCGGGATGAAAGATGTCCAGCCAGTCCGCCTCATCGAACGACTCGGGCGTGGATCGCAGCGCCTGGCGGCGGGAACCGGACAGGTCCATCCGGGCAATCCGGTGGCCCCGACCGCCCTCGATCCGGACCCCGTAGCGATACCCCCGGACGGTGCCGCCGGTGATCTCGACCTGATCCACGTTGCGGCTCGCAATGCCGACGCCCACGAACCGCGAGGCCGTCGAGTCTCCGCTCTCGAGCGTGACGCCGGACAGGTCCAGCCGGGTGAATGACGCGGCAATGACAATCACCCCGCGCCCGTCCGGATCGGCGATCCGGTATCGCCCGGGACAGACCCGCACATCGCCCTGGATCTGGGTCCCCGCCCGGAGCAGCCGCAGGCAGGGATCGGTACCGGGGTGGCTCGCGACCAGAGTGCCGGCCGCCACCAGTAACAGCGCGGATCTCATGGGATCACCCTCAGCACATCCTCCACCGGGCCGGCATCGCCCGACCCGAACAGCATGAGGAGGTCCTCGACCGCCCGCCGCTCCCGCGGCCAGGAAAAGCGGCGCGTGCCCTCGGCGACGGGCACCCAGCGCAGCGCATCGTGCTCCGGCCCCAGCGTCACCTCGGCCTCCAGCGGAACGAACGCGGCGAAGACCGGAATCACGGACACCTCGTTGGACCGGTGCTGATAGAACAACTCGGCACGGCTCAGGTTGTAGAGCCGGTCCGGTACCAGCCCGGTCTCTTCCCTGAGCTCCCGCAGGGCGGCGTCGGCCGGCAGTTCGGTTTCCTCGACGTGGCCATGCACCGTCTCCCAGGATCCCGGGCAGCGACCGCCGGGCCCACGCCGCAACAGCAGCAGTTCCTGCCCCTGCCCATGCGATTTCAACACGTAGACGTCGACGATCGAAACGCGGATGCGGGTCATGGGGGAGCGGGGTAAGGGCTGGGACTGCGGGCTACCGACCGTCCGACCGTCCGACCGTCTGACCGTCTGACCGTCGGCTTTCACGCCCTCCGTCGGCTCATCACGGCTTCCAGCCGGGCGGAGAGGGCCCGGGCCCGGAAGGGCTTGGTGAGGAAATCATCGGCGCCCAGCTCGAAGACGCGGACCTCGTTGTCCTCGTCTCCCTTGGCGGTGAGCACGATGATGGGGATCGCCCGCGTGGTCGGGCGGGCACGAAGCTGGCCCAGGACGCTGTAGCCGTCCAGCCCCGGCAGATTGAGGTCCAGCACGATGATATCCGGGGCATGGCGGTCGACTTCCGCCAGGGCCTGCACTCCGTCCCGTGCCTCGACCACCTCGTAGCCCTCGCGTTCGAGGAGGTCCCGCATGACCCGGCGGAGCTGGTCCTCGTCGTCGACCAGGAGCACGCAGGCGCGCCCCCCCGACGGCTTGGCGGTGGAGGCTTCATCGAGCAGCTCGAAGGCACCGAGGTCCGGAGCCGCGGGAGCGGCCGCGGGCGGGGCGGCGCTCGCCGTCGCGGCCGACGGCGCGGAACTGCGCGGCGGCGGAGCCGGTGCGGCGGGGGCAGCCGGCTTTTCCGGTTCGGTCGGCGCCCCGGTCACCCGCAGCAGTTCATCGAACGAGCTGTCGCCCCGCAGGACGTGGCGCAGGCCGCTCTCCCAGAGATGGTGCATCCCGTTGTCCCGGGCGGCGGCGGCGATGCGGTCTGCGGTGGCCCCGCTGCCGACCAGGCGCTCCAGTTCCTTGTTCATCGTCAGAATCTCGACGATGCTGAACCGCCCGCGGAATCCGGTCATGGCGCAGTCCGGACATCCCACCGCCCGGAAGAGGGTCGCATCGGCGGGGACGTACTTGCCGAGCCGCTCGGGGACGTCGGTGGTCGGTTCCCGGCAGGTGAGGCAGAGCCGGCGCATGAGCCGCTGGGCCACGATCCCCCTCAGGGCGGAGCCGAGCTTGTAGGCTTCGAGCCCCATATCGACCAGACGGGTCACCGCATTGGGGGCGTCGTTGGTATGCAGCGTGGAGAGCACCAGGTGGCCGGTGAGCGAGGCCTGCACCGCGATACGCGCGGTCTCCTGGTCCCGGATCTCTCCCAGGAGCACCACGTCGGGGTCCTGACGCAGGATGGACCGCAGCGCCGCCGAGAACGTAAGACCGGCTTTCTCGTTCACCTGGACCTGCACGATGTTCTGCCCCAGGCGGTACTCGACCGGATCCTCCACCGTGACGATGTTGACGCCCTCGTTCTGCACGATCCGGAGGCAGGAGTACAGCGTGGTCGTCTTGCCCGAGCCGGTGGGCCCGGTAACCAGGATGATGCCTTCCTTGCTCTGCAGCAGATTCTCGATGGCGCTCCGCTCATCCGGCGACATGCCCAGCGAGTCGAGGGTGAGGACGGTGGCCTTGGCGTTGAGAATCCGGATGACGACTTTCTCGCCCAGCGTGGCCGGCAGGGTCGAAACCCGGAGGTCCACCGGCGAGCCGTTGACGCTCACCCGCGCCCGGCCGTCCTGCGGCCGGAGCCGGTCGGCGATATCCAGGGAGGACATGATCTTGAGCCGGGAGATGAGCGGGATCCCGGCCGCCTTGGGGATCCGCATGACCTGCCGCAGCACCCCGTCGATCCGGTAGCGGACCACCACGCCGCCCTCGACCGGCTCGACGTGGATGTCGCTCGCCCGGCTCAGGATTCCGTCGGAGAGGAGCAGATCCACCAGCCGGATGATGGGGCGCTGGCTGGCTTCCTCCTCGGAGAAGGCCAGTTCATCCGCGTCCTCGTCATCCTCCAGCTGGGAGATATCCGCTTCTTCCATCCCGACCAGGAGCTGGGAGACGACGTTCTCCGGACGGTAGACCTCTTCCAGCTTCTCCCGGATGCGGCCCGGGGCGGCGAGCGCGAGCCGGACTTCCCGGCCGGTCGCGAAGGCCAGCATCTTCTCGGCTTCGATGTCGAAAGGATTGGCCGTCGCCACGTCGAGATGCGAATCCGACAACCGGAGCGGCAGCACGTTGAACCGGCGCGCCAGCGACTCCGGCACCGACTCGCGGACCTTGTAGTCCAGGGAGCCCAGGTCGGCGATCGGCAGGCGGAACCGCTCCGCCGCCGCATCGAGGATCCGTGCGTCGGTCGAGAGCCGGCGTTCGACGACCCGTTCCCACAGCGTCGACGCCCCCTCCTCCGAGGCCTTGAGCTTGTTGAGCTCATCGGCCGGAACGAGGGTCTCGAGTGTGGGACTCAGCCACTCATCGGGAAACTGCATGGAGCCGATTGAGACAGTCCTGATCGGAGGTGGTGGACCAGGCCGGGGCAGACCCCGGTCTCACAAGGGATAAGACTATTAAAGCTAAGCAGATAGCCGGCTTGTGGTAGGGGTGGGCCCGTCAGAGGATGCCCCACCACGCCCGGTTCACATCGACACTCAGGCCGACATCCCCACCCCTGAGGCCCACGCCCAGCTCGATCCGCACCAGCCGCATGAACCATTCCAGCGCAACCCCCGCCACCGGCCGGATGCCCTCGGTGGCCCGCCAGGGCTGATCGGAGAGCGCCCGGTCGGCCCAGCCGGCGGCGACGAACGGCGCCAGCGTCACGGTCCGGCCGGTGTTGGCGAAGGAACCCAACGGTATTGCGGGAAAGGGCGCATCGAACCGCCACTCGAGGTGTCCCAGGACGGCCGACCGGCCGCCGTAGGCCCGGAAGGGCTCGCCGGGCAGCGTTCCCCGGCCTCCCATCACGAAGCTCCGGTAGGCCGGCAGGCCGTCACTCCCCCATCCAGCGCGGACTCCGGCCGCCAGTTCGGTGTGTCCCAGGGCGGCGGTCCACTGGGCCTCGCCCCAGGCCCGGGCGTACCCAACCGGGCCGCTTCCCGCTTCCAGGTTGAGCCTTCCCTGGAGATCCCGGCGCACGATGGTCCCGCCGCTTCCCCGCTCCAGCCGGAGCCTGGCCCCGGCATAGTCTCCCGCGCCGAGGGCCGGATTGGGACGGTAGGATCCGGTGGCCGGGCTGGCGGTGACCCCGACCGAGGCGCTGCGTTCGACGAATCCCTCGAGTCCGAGCGTCGTTCGCGCGGAGAGCCGGTGGCGGATCCCCAGCGTGCCGGACTCGAGCAGCAGGTAATCGCCGTGATCCTGGCCGAACTCCTGGGAGGTGATCGAGTTGAACACCGGGCTGATGACGGCGACGTCGCTCAGGTCCCGGATCCGGCGCGCGGCCTCACCGAACAACCGCGTCGGGCCGGCGTCGAGCGAGATCGCCAGCGAGCCGAGGAGCCGGTGGTCCGAGGTGCCGTAGGCGGCATAGGGGCGGATCTGAAAGCGACTCTGTCCCAGGCCGATGACGGCGCCGAAGCCGAGGGCCAGGCCCTGGACCCGGTTCACCCGGGCGATATCGCTGATCGACCCCGCCGCCAGCCTGGTACTCGCCAGGCCCGAGAGGGCGCGCGTACCGGCCACCCGTTCGACCTCCACCCGCAGTCCCTCCATGTCCTGCCGGTTGAGCGGGGCGGCGACACCTTCGACGGCGGCGTCGAGCGGTTCGGTCCAGACCGAATCCTGATTCCGGGGCGCTCGCAGCCCGGCGATGGCGGGACCCTGGAACAGGGTCGGTGGGAGCGGCAGGTTGAAGTCGTACGAGCCGATTTCCCAGCGGCCGCGGATGATGCCGCGGGCCGGGAAGTCGAGCCACGTGGTCCGCCGGCGGATCTCGATTTCCTGGCGGTAGGGCAGCCAGTAGCGGCCCTCCCAGAGCGAATTTTCCAGAATGACCGAGATGTCCTCGAGCTGCCGGTCGAGGTAGGCGGCCGGGGTGAAGCTGAAACGGAACCGGACCAGTTCCGCCGTGGCCACGTCCAGGTAGAGCACCCCCACCACCAGCGGCTGGGAGAAGTCCCGGGGCCGCACCCGGACGGCATAGACCCTGACGGTCCGCGAGCCGACGGTGATCGAGACCGAATCGCTCAGGGCGAAGTCGTACCGTTCCAGGCCCTCGGGCGACAACGGATGCACCACGTCCCGGACTTCGTCGCCCTCGCCGATCCGGATGCGGTTGCCGAAGTTGTTGGTGACGATCCCCAGGTGGTCGCGGTGATAATTGATGTCGGTCGGAAGCCAGGAGCCGTCGCGCCAGCCGAGGATGACCTGCTTGCTCCGGTCCGGCGCCTGCCAGTACACTTCGACGTCGAGTTCGTCCGCCTTGACCAGCCTGGGTGGCTGATTCAATCCCGAGCCCAGCTGGGCCAGAAAGAACACGAAGCCGTGAGCCCGGGTGCGGTAGCTCCGCAGGGTGGAATCGCCCTGCATGATCTGCCGCCGCTCCACGCCGCGGTGGATCAGCGCGACGACGTCCGGCCGGTTCCATTGCTGGGCCGCGGCGGGCAGCGCCGTTCCGGCGAGTGCCGCTCCGAGGAGCGGCGCCACTCTCCAGCCGGACACGAGACGCGCACAGTTCACGAGCATGCAGGACTCACGACGGTTCACTCCGGCAGGCCGGCATCGTCCGG
>JBFXBG010000090.1:0-16107 GCA_050183505.1 Gemmatimonadales bacterium
CCCTCCCACCCCCCGGACCTCTCGACTCCTCGACCTCTCGACTCCCTCATCTCGACTTCTCGACCTCTCGACCTCTCGACTTCTTCGACTCCCTCATTCCCCTTTCCGGCGCCTCAATGTGGGGGCACCGGTCGGCTTCGAGGGCGTGCTGCGCGGCTGGGCCCGGGACGGGGTGGACCGCGGCTGAGCGCGTCTCGTATCCGGCCGCGCCGCCGGTGAGCGGGACGATGACCCCGATCGCCCGGTCTCGGCGCGCCGGGGGTCGGCAGGTGTCGCCCCGGGCCAGACCGGCGACGACCGGGTTGAGGGCTGCCGTCCAGAATCTGTCCCGGGGAACCGTCGCCTCGAGTCGGTGTCGGGTCGGTCCGGAGCCATCCGGGTAGAGGGTTGTAGGTCCATCGGGGCCGCGGAACTCGTCCGGCGCCTCGAGTCCGCGCCCGACCGGTCCGGCGACGCGCTGCCCGACCCGCGCGAGTCACTGCTGCGGCGGCGCGGCTCCTGAACGCCCGGCCGTTCTCTCAGCGATGGCGGGTCGGCCCGGTCCCGGGTCGCCTGGGACCGGGTCTCGCCCGTCCGGCGCCGCGGCTCTCCGGCCGACGGGCGGTCGGGCCGGGTGGTTCCACGGTCCGCCGGCTGATCCGCGCGCCGCCGCGGCGTGGGATCATCGGGCCGCGCGTTCCGGTCCTGCGGTGCCGGCCGCCGCCGCGGCTCGACCGGGGCCGGGACCGAGCCCCGGCCGCCGACATCGGCACTGGTCCGGTCCCGCTCGCTGATCCGGCGGCCGTCGTCGGCGGGCCGTTCCCGCACCCGGGTGATGAAGTCCCGCCGCCCGTCGTAGTCCTTGAACACGTAGCGCGGACCCGGGCGGATCGGCCGCCGGATGACGACCCGTGAGCCGTAGTAGCGATACGGGTAGTAGTAGTAATCATCGTAGATCACGATGCGGAACCGATTGCAGTGCGTCCGGTACGGATCCCAGTAGGCATAGCTCACATAGTTGTGGCAATCGTAGCAGACGAACCGCGGGTAGTCGTAGTGCTGTTCGACGTAGTACGGAGCGATATCGTAGTCGTATTCCCCCGGCCCCACGATCTGGGCGGCGAACTCCGTCAGGGAGACGTACGGATCACCGCGGACCCGGCCATCGGCGATGGTGCGGTAGTCCCAGTGGTCGCCGCGGATGAAATCTCCGTAGTCGTACGGATCAGGCGAGCTGATGGCGAAGAGATACCCGACGCCGGGTTCGTCATCCACTTCGAAGGCTTCGTCATCCCGGTCGAGCACCTCGAAGGTGCGGCCACCGCGGGCGAAGTTGTCTTCCCAGGGCTCCCGCGGGAACAGCACCCGGACCCGGCCGTCGGTGTCGACCCGGAGTACGGTGATATAGCCGTCCTCCAGCGCCTGGAAATAGACCCGGGCGCGCTCACCGCGCCGGTAGGGGTCCTCTTCCCGGTTGGTCCAGATCGTGATCCGTGGGTCGTCGGTCGCGCGCACCCAGGCCGCGATCCGATCGGCGGGTGTCAGGTCGGGCCCCGGGGAACCGGGAGCACCGATCCCGGTGAGCAGCATCAGGCCGGCAAATGTGGCGAGCATGTCTCCTCCAGGGGACTAAAGCGGCATCTGTCGGTGTGATAGGGGCAGGTGCCATGCCACCCTGACCGGATGAGGTAAGTGAAACTTCGTCAATGGCTTGACGTTATACTCCGGGACGGTACCCGGTCCCTCCGTGTCCGTCATGGATGACAGGCGGCTCCGCGTTGACTCCTTCCCGGACGGCTCCTACGTTGCGCGCTTCATGACCCGATCTTCCTCCTATGGCGCGGCCCGCCTCGACCTGCTGGATCCCTGGGAGGTGTCCCGGCTTGGCGGCATCGAGCTGGTGTCGGAGGGAGTGGTCGAGGGCTTTCTGACAGGCCTGCACCGCTCGCCCCGCCGGGGGTTCTCGGTGGAGTTCGCCGAGCACCGGATGTACCAGCCGGGGGACGAACTGCGCTACGTGGACTGGAAGATTCTGGGCCGGAACGACCGGCTCTACGTCAAGCAGTTCGAGGAAGAAACCAACCTCCGCTGCATGATCGTGAGCGATATCAGCCGGTCGATGGCGTGGACCGGGGCGCCGGGGACGCGGCTCACCAAACTCGAATACGCCGAGCGGCTGATCGCGGCCCTGGCCCTCATCCTGCTGCGGCAGCGCGATGCCACCGGGCTCATCGCCTTCGATGAAGCTGTCCGCTCGGTCCTGCCGGCCCGCGCGCGCCTGAGCCACTGGTACACCCTGCTTCGGGTCCTGGCCGGTCTCACGCCCGGGCAGGGCACCGCGGCCGAGCCGGCGCTCCGCCGGGTGGTGGACCGGCTGCGGCGCCGGGGACTCGTCATCTTCGTGTCCGATCTCCTGCTGGAGCCGGGGCCGGCGCTGCATGCGCTCCAGTTCCTTCGCCACCGCGGCCACCAGGTCATCGTATTCCACATCATGGACCCGGATGAGCTGACGCTCTCCGGACCGGCCGAGGCCCGGTTCGAAGATCCGGAGACCAGATCGGCGGTCACGCTCCGGCCGCGGGACTGGGCCGATGTGTATCGCCAGACGGTGGAAGGGGTCGTGAGCGAGTGGTACCGGGCCTGCCGACGACGCGGGATCGGCTACCACCGGGTCACCACCGATACGCCGTTCGGGGTTGCGCTGCGGCAGGCGCTGGCCCGGCCAGCGGGGCTGGCGTGATCAGCTTCCTCAATCCGTGGCTGCTGCTGGGCCTGCCGCTGGCGGCGTTGCCTCTGTTGCTCCATCTGCTGCATCGCCGCCAGCCGCCGACGGTCGTGTTTCCCGCGGTCCGGTATCTGGTCGATACCACGCGCGAGCACCAGCGACGACTCCGGCTGCGGAACTGGCTTCTGCTCCTCGTCCGTACGGTGCTGGTCCTGCTGCTGGTGCTGGCGGCCGCCGGGCCGACCGCCCCGCTCCGGGAAGCGTCCGGCCACGCGCCCGCCGCGCTGGTTCTGGTCTTCGACAACAGTCTGAGCAGCGGCGCGGTGGTGAACGGCACTCCCAGGCTGGAGCAGCTCCGGCGGGCGGCGCTGGACGTTCTGGGCCGGGCCACATCCGAGGACGCCCTGTGGCTCATGCTGAGCGACGGCGTGCCACGACGCGCCGGGGCCGCCGCTCTGAGCGCGCTCGTCCGGGAGGCCGGTCCCTCGGGCCTTCGACTCGATCTCGGCGCCGCGATCCGGACGGCGGAAGACGTGCTGTCGGCCCAGCCGCTCCCGGGCGAGGTCGTTCTGGTTTCAGATCTGCAGGCCAGTGCCCTCAGCGGCGCCGCCCCCGCGCATCCATTGCTGGTGACCCGGCCGGAGCCGGTCCGGGTGCGGAACCTGGGGCTGGCCGGCCTGGACCCCGGTGTGCAGCCCTGGGGGGGGAGCGGCGGACGGGTGACGCTCACCGCGACGGGCGATTCGGGTCTCACTCGTCCGGTGAGCGTCAGGCTGGGCGACCGCGCCCCGCGTCAGGCATTGCTGTCTCCCGAGTCTCCGGTCTCGGTGGCGGTGCCCGGAGCCGCAGCCGGCTGGTGGCCGGTTGTCGCGGAACTCGATCCGGACGAGCTGCTGGCCGACAACGTCCGCGTCGCCGAGGTCCGGATCGCCCCGGTCGCGGGGGCCAGCTGGGATCCGGCGGAGCGCTACGTCGCCGCCGCCGCCTCGGTGCTCGAGGGCAATGGGCGGCTGGTGGCTGGAAACGAGGTGACCATCGGAACCCTGGGGCCGCGCTACTCGGTGGTGGAGCCGCCGGAGGACGCGGCCGAACTCGGGGCCTTGAACCGGGCGCTGGCCCGACGCGGCATCGGCTGGTCCTATGGCAGGCTCATGACGTCGCCGGCGGCGACCGACAGCGGGGCCCTCCTGGGAGTCGAACGGGTAGAACGGCGGTATACCCTGGTTCCGGTCTCGAGCGGCCGGACGGGCGTGCTCATCACGGCCGCGGGTGAGCCCTGGATGGTGCGTTCGGCGGATGTCGTGCTGCTGGGCAGCCGGCTGGATCCGTCCTGGACCGGCCTGCCGCTCTCCGCGCGGTTCGTGCCCTTCATGGACGCGCTGGTGAACCGGATCGCCCGGGGAGAACTCACACTGGAAGGTGGCCATCCGGGAGAACCGGTTGCCCTCCCCGACCTGGTGACGGGAGTCGCCGGGGAGGGCCGGAGCTGGGCCGTCGAAGGCGGGGCGCCGTTCCGGCCCCCCGGGAATGGCATCTACTTCCTCCTGGCCGGGCGGGATACCGTGGGTGCGCTCACCGTGAACCCGGATCCCCGGGAGTCGCGACTGGAACCGGCCCGGGATGCCGAGGTGCGGGCGCTGTGGCCCGGGTCGGAGGTCGTCGGGCTGGATGCCGCGGCAGGGCGGGCTTTCCTGCTGGGACTCCGCGCAAACCTGCGGGGGTGGTTACTTTGGTCTGCGCTGGGACTCGGGTTGTTGGAGGTCTTTCTGGCAAGCGTCTGGCGGAAGCGTACGTGAGTTCGAATTCGTGAGTCTGAAGTCAATAATCGAAGTCTTTGGCGGCGCTCCAACGGTTCGGGATCTGGCTGAACGCCTTCCGGTCCGGGGGGGCGCATTGCGTCTTGCGGGCCTCCCGGGCTCGAGTGTAGCGGTCCTGGCGGCCTGGCTGGCCGAGACCCAGCCACAACGGCTGCTGGCGGTCATCGCGGCGACACCGGCCGAGGCCGAGCGGTGGCTGAACGATCTGCGGGCCCTGACCGGGCTGCCGGTCGCATTGTACCCCCAGCGTGAGAGTCTGGGTGAGGAAGAAGCCCACCTGGAGATCGCGGGGGAGCGGGTGGAGACGCTGGAGGCGCTCCTCAAGGGCCGGCTCCGGTTGCTCGTCACCACGGCGCGGGCTACGGCCGAACGAACCCGGGTGCCCGGGGCCCTGGCCCGGCTCCGGCTGCAGCTGGCGCGTGGCGAGAGCACCCCGCTGACGGGGGTCACCGCCACGCTCGAAGCGATGGGGTACACCCGGGCGCCTTCCGTGACTGAAGTCGCCGAGTTCAGCGTGCGCGGCGGCATCATTGACGTCTACGGCTTCGGCATGGCCAACCCCACCCGGCTGGAATGGTGGGGCGATGTCATCAACAGTATCCGCGCATTCGATCTCACGACCCAGCGCTCGGGCGATGAGATGGACGAGGTGAGTGTGCTGCCGATCCGAGCCGGCCTGCCCGAGGGGGGCTGGTCCGCGGACGATGCGGGCGTCAGCCGCACCCTGCTGGATCTGCTGCCGGCGGATACGCTACTCATCGAAGAGGCCTCGGGCCCGGATGAGGATGAAGTCGCGCGGGCCTGGCGGGAAGCGGAGCATCACCTGGAGGTGGCCCGGCGGCTGGGCGAGGATGTTCCGGCCCGGGAGGCCGTGCTGGTCGCGCCGGAGGACTGGCAGGGATCGCGGGACGGGTTCGCCCGCCTGCTGCTCAACCAGGAGCAGCCGGATGTTCAGCTGGGATTCTTCCCGCCGGAACGCATCAATCGCGACCTGGGACGGCTGCGGAGCGTGCTGGCCGGGGATCCGGCGACCCTGATCCTGTGCGACAACGAAGGGCAGCTCGAACGGCTGGATGAGCTGCTCACCGAGGGCACCCGGGGGGGCCGCCTGGCAGGCCGGGTGACGCTGGCCATCGGATCGCTGGACGGCGGGTTTGTCCTGCCCGGGCTCCGGGTTCTCACCGACCACGAAATCTTCCGGCGGGCCCGCCGGTTGCGCCGCTCCCGCCGGTACCGGGAAGCGGCGCCGACCGCCGCGACCGGGCAGCTGGCGCCGGGTGACTACGTGGTCCACCTCGACCATGGCATCGGCGTGTACCGGGGCATTTCCTCCATTGAGGCGGGCGGGGGCAGCATCGAAGTCGCGGTGGTCGAGTATGCCGGCGGCGACCGGCTCAACGTTCCGCTTTACCGGCTGGACCAGCTGGAACGCTATCGCGCCGCGGGTGACGACGGGGATCTCCCGCCGCCCCGGCTGCACAAGCTGGGCGGCAACAGCTGGCAGAAGGTCCGGGAACGGACCCGGGACGCGATCCGGACCATGGCGGCCGAGCTGCTGGAGCTGTACGCCCGCCGCCAGGTCCTGGCCGGATTCGCCTTTCCGCCCGACACCCGGTGGCAGCGCGAACTGGAATCCAGTTTCCTCTACGAAGACACACCGGACCAGGTCAAGGCCACCACGGACGTGAAGAGCGACCTCGAGCGCCCCCGTCCGATGGACCGGCTGCTGGTGGGGGACGTCGGGTACGGCAAGACCGAAATCGCGGTGCGGGCCGCGTTCAAGGCGGTGCAGGGCGGCAAGCAGGTGGCGGTCCTGGTGCCGACGACGATTCTGGCCGAGCAGCATGGGCGGACGTTCCTGGAGCGGCTCGCCGATTTCCCGGTCAGGATCGAAGTGCTGTCGCGGTTCCGCACCGGACGGGAACAGAAGCAGGCGCTGGCGCGGCTCCAGTCGGGGGAGACCGACATCGTCATCGGCACCCACCGGCTGCTCTCCCCCGATGTGACGTTTCGTGATCTGGGGCTGCTCGTCATCGACGAGGAGCACCGGTTCGGAGTCAAGCACAAGGAGTGGCTGAAGCAGCTGCGCCTGGCGGTGGACGTGCTGACGCTGACGGCGACGCCGATCCCGAGGACCCTGCACCTCTCGCTCTCGGGCCTGCGGGATCTGACCCTGATCGAAACCGCGCCCCGCGACCGCTCGCCCATTCTGACGTTCGTCGAGCCCTGGGACGATGGGCTGCTGGAGGAGGCCTTCGCCAGGGAGCTGGACCGGGGAGGCCAGGTGTTCATGGTCCATAACCGGATCGAGACCATTCACACCATTGCGGAGCGGGTGAAGAAGCTGGCTCCCCGGGCCCGGGTGGGCGTGGCGCACGGTCAGATGCCGGCGGACGAGCTCGAAACGGTCATGCGCGGGTTTGTGGCGGGCGAGGTGGACATTCTCGTCTCCACCATGATCGTGGAGTCCGGGCTGGACGTTCCGAACGCGAACACCATGGTGGTCCACGACGCGCACCGGTTCGGCCTGGCGCAGCTCTATCAGCTGCGCGGCCGGGTGGGCCGCAGCCACCGGCGGGCCTACTGCTATCTGCTTGTGCCGGACCAGCTTTCGCCGGACGCGGAAGACCGGCTCAAGGTGCTGGAACATCATACCGACCTCGGCGCCGGCTACCGGATCGCCCTGAAGGACCTGGAGATCCGGGGAGCCGGGAACCTGCTTGGTGCGGAACAGTCGGGACACGCCCAGGCGGTGGGGTTCGACCTCTACCTCCGCTGGCTGGAGGAGACCGTCAAGGCGCTCCGGGGCCAGGGCGTGGTAGAACATCCGGCCCCGCCGGAGGTCATTTTCGACCGGCCGGCCCAGCTGCCGGATGCCTACATCGCGGATGACGGGGCCAAGCTGGACCTGTACCGCCGACTGGCGCGGGCCGGGGCGCCGGGTGAAATTGAAGAGTTGCGGGCGGAAATGCGGGAGCGGTTCGGACCGCTTCCGGAGGAAGCGGAGAACCTGCTGCGCATGGCACGCCTGCGGGCCCTGGGGGCCCGGCTGGGCCTGCAGCATGTGCTGGTCCGGGGAGACGAAGCCCGGGTCACCTTCCGGGAGGGCGTGGTCCCCCGGCTGGCGGGCCTGACCCAGGCGCTGGACGACGTGCAGCTCTCGGCGGAGGTGCGGCGGCCGGTCCCGCTGTCCCTCCGCCTGTTGCGACTGGGCGGGGAGGCGATGCTTCCGGCCCTGGTGCGCGCGCTGCAGGCGGCCCTCGGGACTGCCGACCAGGCGGCCGGCGTGGGCCGCTGACTGCGCCCGGTCCTGCATTCATTACCGTAGTCATTCGATTCCCTCAGGAGATCTCATGCGCCGACTCTGGCTGGCACTGTCACTGGTATCGCTCGCAGGATGCGACAACGTCCGCGACCTCTTCACGGCCCACGCGGACGTGGCCGCCCAGGCGGCCGGCCAGGAACTCTCCGCCGAAACGCTGGCCGGCGTGATGGCGCAGACCAAGGGACTCCAGGTAAACCGTGACGCGGCGGAGTTCGTGGCCAACGTCTGGATCGACTACACCCTGCTGGCCCAGGCGGTGGTCCACGGCACCAGCCTGCGGGATTCCACGGCGATCGCCGAGATGATGTGGCCCCAGATCGCCATGATCAAAGGCGATCGCCTGTTCGACACGGTCCTGGCCGAGCGGCTGAACCTGACCGACGCGGCCGCCGACAGTGTCTACAACGGCGATCAGCTGCGGATGGTGCAGCACATCCTCTACGGCGCGCCGCCCTCGGCGGATGCGCCGGCCAAGGCGGAGGCCCGGCGGAAGGCCGAGGCGACGCTGGCCCGCCTGAAGCGGGGCGCGAGCTTCAGCGGTATCGCCGCCGAGGAGAGCCAGGACTTCCAGACCGCGCGGGACAGCGGTTTCCTGCCTCCGAGCCCGCGGGGGGCCTACGTCACCGCGTTCGACAGCGCCGCCTGGCTGCTGCCCCCGGGCGGCATGAGCGGCATCGTCCAGACTCCGTTCGGCTATCACATCATTCACCGCCCCACCGCGGAAGAGTCGCGTCCCCGGATCCTGGCCTACCTGGAGCAGAATCTCAGCAGCCAGCTGGATTCGCTGTTCCGGGACAGCATTTCCACGGCCAACGATCTCAAGCTCACCGGATCGGCGGTCGCCACCATGCGGGCGGCGCTCTCGGACATGGAAGGCCAGCGGAACTCGCGCAAGAAGATCGTGGAATGGCGCGGCGGCGGGCTCACGGTGGCGGATTTCCTGCGCTGGGTGTTCGCCCTCCCGCCCCAGGCCACGGCGCAGCTGCGCCAGGTGCAGGACGATCAGTTGAAGGAGATCGCCACCCTCTTCGCGCAGAACGCCCTGATCCTGGACCGGGCCAACGCCATGCATCTCACCCCCACGCCGGAGCAGTGGGCCGGGATGGTCCAGCAGTACCGGATCACCATGGACTCCCTGCTCGGGGCCGTGGGGATCGGCTCGGCCCTGACCGATACCAGCGTCACCGTCGGAGAGCGGGAGAAGCTGGCCGCCCTCAGGGTCGACACCTATCTCCAGAACGTGTCGGCCGGCAAGGCGCGGCTGCGCCCGGTCCCCCCGACCCTGACCTCCTGGCTGCGGACCAAGGCCAAGGCCCGGCTCAACGAAGCGGGACTCATCCGCGCGGTGGAGCTGGCGCAGGCGCAGAAGACGCAGGCCGATTCGGCGAGTGCCGGCCGCGCCACGCCGATTCCGGTGCCGGGAGACTCCGGCCGTCGCCCGACGCCGCTGGGCCAGTAATCCATCGGAGCTGCCATGCGCCACCGTTACGAAGGGTTCGAGATCATGCGACCGGTGATAGCCGCGTTCCTGCTGATGGGCGCGCTGGTTCCGGTGGCGCCGCTGGCGGCCCAGGGGGCGCCCGATTCGTCGATGGTCGATCAGATCGTCGCCGTCGTCGGCAACGCGCCCATTCTGCGGTCGGAAGTCGAGATGGAGATCCTGCAGCGGCGGCAGCAGGGCCAGTCGGAACTGCCCCAGACCCGGGAAGGGATGCAGGCGCTGGTGGATGATGTGCTCAAGGACATGATCGACACCGAGCTGCTGGTCCAGGCCGCGATGCTCGATACCTCGATCCACGTCTCGGACGAAGAGGTGGCGCAGGCCGTCGATTCACGGATCCGGCAGATCCGGCGGGACGTGCCCCTGGAGAATCAGTACCAGGAGGAACTGCGCAAGAGCGGCTTTGCGACGCCAGACGAATTCCGCCGCTGGCTGACCGAGCAGCAGCGCCGGAAGTTCCTGCAGGATCGCTACATCGAGCATCTCCGGCAGATGCGGAAGCTGCAGCCCATTCCCCCGACGGACGAGGAGCTTCGCGCCGCGTACAAGGACCTGCTCGACCGGTTGACGCCGCAGCAGCGCCGCCGGCCGGCGCTGGTGTCGATCCGGCAGATCGTCCTCTCGCCCCGGCCGACGGCGGCGGCGAAGGCCCGCGCCAAGGCCCTGGCGGACTCGATCGTCGGTGAGCTGCGCAAGGGGGCCGACTTCGAAGTGGCGGCGAAGCGGTTCAGTCAGGATCCGGGGTCCCGGGATCAGGGCGGGGACCTGGGCTGGTTCCGCCGGGGCAAGATGGTGCCCGAGTTCGAGCGGGAGGCCTTCCGGCTCCGGCCCGGCG
Source organism: Gemmatimonadales bacterium (assembly GCA_050183505.1). Taxonomy (GTDB): domain Bacteria; phylum Gemmatimonadota; class Gemmatimonadetes; order Gemmatimonadales; family GWC2-71-9; genus JBFXBG01. Next base: position 10,183 of record JBFXBG010000090.1, read on the forward strand.
TCATCTCGGATCCGGTCGAGACCGGCTTCGGATACCATATCATCCAGGTCGAACGAGCCACGCCGGCCGAAGTGAAGGCCCGGCATATCCTGATCATGCCGGACCTGACCCAGGCCGACGCGGACAGTACCCGGGCCCTGGCCGACCGGATCCTTGCGGCGGTCCAGTCCGGCGCCTCGATCGACTCGCTCCAGCGGCTGTATCAGGACCCGGTCGAGGAGAAGGAAGTCAAGGATGTCCCGATCGACCGCCTGCCCGCGGCCTACGCCAGTCCCCTGGCCTCGGCCGATTCCGGGGCCGTCGTGCTGATCCCGCTGCCCACCGAGCCGGCGACCCGCACCAAGTACGCGATCGTCAAGGTGACCGAGCGGAAGCCCGAGGGCGAGGCCACCTTCGATGAATTGAAAGACCAGCTTCGCACCAGCCTGGCCCAGGATCTCGCCGTCCGGCGCCTGGTGGGCCACCTGCGGGCCGGGACCTACATCGACATCCGGCCCTTCCCGTTGTGAGACCCCGCCTCGCGATCACCCTGGGTGATCCGCGCGGCATCGGTCCCGAGATCGCCGCGGCGGCACTGGCTGAGCCGGTGCCGGCGGAGATCACCGTGATCGGGGCGGAGGATCAGATCGGCGCGGTCCCCGCATCCCATCGGATTGCCGTCGGGCGCTGGGAGTCGGGGACGGGAGAATCGGCCGAGCCCGGGCGGGCCGGCCCGGCCCGGGCCACCCGGGCGGGAACCGTCGCCGGGCATGCGGTGGAGGCGGCCGTCCGGCTGGCACTCGAGGGCCGGGTGGACGGCATCGTGACCGCCCCGGTCAACAAGCACGCCCTGCACCTCGCCGGCTTCCCGTACCCCGGCCACACGGAATGGCTGGCCCACCTGGCCGGGGACATCGACGTGGCCATGATGCTGGCGGCCGGACAGCTGCGGGTGGTGCTGGTCACGACCCACGTGGCGCTCCGGGATGTGCCCGCGCTGGTCACGACCGACCGGGTGGTTCGTACCGGCCGGGTGACGCTCGAGGGACTCCGGACCTGGTTCGGGATTCCCCAACCGAGGCTCGCGGTCTGCGCCCTGAATCCGCATGCCGGGGAGAGCGGTCTCTTCGGTGACGAGGAGCAGCGCGTCCTCGCGCCCGCGGTGCGGATGCTTGGTGCCACCGGCCCGCTCCCGGCCGATACCGTGTTTGTCCGGGCCATGCGGGGTGAGTTCGATGCGGTCCTGACTCCCTACCACGACGTCGGCATGACGGCGATCAAGGTCGCCGCGTTCGGCCGGGGGGTGAACATCACCCTCGGTCTCCCGTTCGTCCGGACTTCTCCCGATCACGGGACCGCGTTCGATATCGCCGGGACCGGAACGGCGGATGCGGGAAGCATGCGGCAGGCGGTGGATGAGGCCGTGCGGATGGTACAGAAAGGGACAAGGACTGAGGACTGAGGACTGAGGAGGGGCGAGGACTGAGGACTGAGGACTGAGGACAGAGGTTCAGGTGCGGCGAGGGTGCTGCGTGGCGCGCTGCCTCGCCAATGCCGCACGAAGCCCTCCGAGTATTCTCGAGACTTCGGATGTAACGCCGATCAGTGCCGTGGCGAGATTCTGGTCGAGATAGCCGGCGTCCAGGGCCGCATACAGGTGTGAACGCAGTTCTCCGCAGGATCCCTTTGCGATGCAGACGAAGTGATGGAACTCTCCGCGCCCACCTCGCTCGAAGCCTTCGGCAAGGTTGGCCATGATCGAGACCGCAGCCGACCCGATCTGATCCCGGAGTCTGCAATCGCGCTGGAAAGCCGGTCCGTTCATTACCTCGCGCAATCTGGCTGCGAGGTTCCTGGCCTTCTGCCACGCAATGAGATCCTCAAACCGCTGCACTGGGGGCATGGAATGGAGTCTACCATTCCGGCGCCCGGAACGGGGCATCCAGAACGCGCGGGCGGGAGCCAAGAAACGCAGACGGCACCCGCATCGCGGTTATCTCCTCAGCCCTCAGTCCTCAGCCCTCAGTCCTCAGCCCTCAGCCCTCAGTCCTCAGCCCTCGTCCCTTTCATCACCGTCTCCGGTGCCAGCAGCCGCACGCTCTTTACCCTCCGGCCCTCCATTTCCAGGATCTCGAAGGTATAGCCCTGGACCGGGATCCGGTCGCCGGCGCGGGGGAGACGGCCCAGCTCGCCGAAGAGGTAGCCTCCCACGGTGGTGTACTCCGCATCGTCCAGTGAAAGGTCGTACTCGCTGTTGAACTCGCTGATGGGGAGCGCGCCGTCGATCACCGGTGCGCCGGCGGCCGGCGGCTGGGGAAGGTCCGGGCGGTCGTACTCGTCGTAGATGGCCCCGACGATCTCCTCCAGCAGGTCTTCCATGGTTACGATCCCCGCAGTGCCGCCGTATTCGTCCAGCACCACCGCCATGTGCACCTTGAGGCGTTTCATGTCGGCCAGGACGTCCTCGACTTCGCGCGTGCCGGGCACGAACAGGGGTTGCCGGATGATGGCCGCGAGGCGTTCGCCCGGATGGGCCCGGAGCGTGGTGAGAATGTCCTTGGCGTGGACGATGCCCACGATCTCATCGATCGTTCCGGTATAGACCGGATAGCGGGATCGGCGGGCCCGGGCTACTTCGTCGGCGGCTTCCTCTACCGTCAGGTCGCTCTCGAGCGCGACCATCTGGGTCCTGGGTGTCATGACGTCCTGAGCCACCTTCTCGGTGAACTCGAACACGCCTTCGAGCAGACGGGCGTCCTGCCGCTCGAGACTGCCGCCCTCCTCGCTCTGCTCCACCAGCATCCGGATTTCTTCCGGCGAGTGCAGCCGCTCGTGCTCACCCGGCGGGGCGATGCGCATCAGGCGCAGCAGCCGATTGGCCGTACCGTTCAGCAGGTTGATCGGAACCGCCATGACCCAGCCGAACCCCATGAGCGGGGCCGAGACCCAGCGGCTGACGTCCTCGGGATAGAGCAGCGCAAGCGCTTTGGGAACCAGTTCCCCCAGGATAATGTGCAGGACGGTAATGATCGTGAACGCGATCGCACTGGCAACGGTGTGAGTGGCGAGGACCGCGAGCGTCCGGGGGAGGAACGTGAACGCGCCGTCGATGAGCCGGGCCAGGGCCGGCTCACCGGCCCAGCCGAGGCCCAGGGAGGCGAGGGTAATGCCGAGCTGGGTGGCGGAGATGTAGCGGTCGAGCGAGTGGACGGCCCGCCGGGCGAGGGCGGCTTTGCGATCCCCGGCCCGGGCCAGCTCGTCCAGTTTGGTTTTCCGGGAGCCCACCAGTGCGAACTCGGCGGCCACAAAGAACGCGTTGGCGAGCACGAGCAGGACGACGGCCGAGAGGCCAACGAGTACGCCGGGGCTACTGGATGGATCCTCCATACCGCATAACCATAGCCGGGCCGGGCGGGAGCCGCCATGTGTTGCAGCCCGGATGGAGGCAGAAGTCGTTCACTGGCTTGAAGATGGAACCGGAGATAGTGGACAGGCGCGGGGGGGTGGGGACAGATTGGATTGAGGGATTGAGGGATTGAGGGATTGAGGGATTGAGGGATTGAGGGATTGAGGGATTGAGGGATTGAGGGATTGGGGGATTGGATGATTGGTGATTGGATGGTTGGTGATTGGATGATTGGATGATTGCCATCCCGCCGGGATGCGACGATTGTGTCGGGCGGCCGGTGCCGCCGGCGACCCGGCGGCTCTGGTGGGTTCTGGCGCTCACCGGCGGGTTCATGCTGGTGGAGGCCGTGGGCGGCTACCTGAGCGGGTCGCTGGCGCTGCTGGCGGATGCCGGCCATATGCTGACCGACGTGGCCGCCCTGGGGCTGGCGCTGTTTTCCGCCTCGATGGCGCGGCGTCCGGCCGATGCCAACAAGACCTACGGTTACTACCGGTACGAGATCCTGGCGGCGCTGGTGAACGGCGCGGCGCTGTTCGGAATCGCGATCTGGGTCGTGATCGAGGCCATCGGCCGGTTGAGTCAGCCCCCCCAGATCCGCACCGGCCTCTTTCTGGCGGTGGCCGCCGCCGGGCTGGCCGCCAATATCGTCGCCCTGTTGCTCCTCCACGGATCCTCCCGGCAGAGTCTGAACAGCCGGGGCGTCTACCTGCACGTGCTGGGCGACGCGCTGGGATCGGTCGGTGCGCTGGGCGCGGCCGCGATCATCGCGCTGACCGGCTGGACGCCGGCCGACCCGATCGCGTCGATCCTGTTGTCGCTCCTCATCCTGGTGGGGGCCTGGCGGCTGGTCCGTGAGAGCACCGACGTGCTGCTGGAGGCAGTGCCGGCTCACGTCTCGATGACCGAGGTCCGGGACCGGATGCTCGAGGTGCCGGGGGTGACGGCCGTGCATGACCTGCACGTCTGGACGGTGGGGGGTGGTCTGATCGCGATGAGCGGCCATGCCGTGGTGCCCAGCCTGCCGGACCACCCGACGGTGCTGGACGAGATCCGGACCTGCATGGCCCGCCTGGGGATCGGGCACGTCACGATTCAGATCGAGGTGGACGGCCCCTGCGAGACCATGGAGGTGGCGGGGCCCGCCCCGGCCCACGCCCACCCGCACTAGCCGGATCGCTCCGTTCCCTGTCTCCCGCCGGCGGAGTGGGACGGGAGCGGCGCCGGGCGGGCCGGGGTGACCACCAGCGTGACCGCATCGTCCTCCGGCGACCGGGGACTCACCCGGACGACCAGCGGGAGGATGGTTCCCTCCCGGTGCCGGAACCGGGTTTCCAGGACATCGCCCAGCTCTCCTGCCTGCCATAACCGATCCATCCCCGATTCGTCCACCAGCACCCCGTGCTCCGGTCCGATGGCCTGGAACTCCTGCCGGCTGCCGTAACCCAGCTGCCGCTGCAGCGCGGCATTGGCGTACAGCACCCGGCCATCCGGTGCCAGTCTCAGGACTCCGGCAGGGGCCTCCTCCAGGACCAGGCGATGGAACGCATCCGACTCCCGCAGGGCATCCTCCACCCGGCGAACGGACGACGGCCGCCTCCTTGAGGTCGCCGACCTGCTTGCGCAGGGCCACGACGTCGCTGATGAGGTCCTTGCGGGACCGGCTCTCGTCGCGCATGAGCCCCGGGGCTGAGTTGTGTGAGAGACAGGGCGGCGCTCGCGGTACGGCCGCCACTGTCTCTGACGTCCAGGCCCAAGCCGGGTTGCACGGCCGTTTCAGGCCGATCCGTCCGGGGAAAGCGATGCCCGGGTTTTCCGGGGGGATGGAGGCGGTTTTTCTCTCTTGCGATTAGGGCGACCCCCACCTATATATGCCGCGCTTGAGGGGGGCCGGCCGGCGGATGACGGACCGTCGGTCCGCCCCCTGTCCGGGCCGGCGGGAGCCCCGCCGACCCCGAGGAGGACCGGGAATCCCCGGGGCACTATTCTGGTCCGTCGCAGGTTCAAGGGCAGGCTTTGATTCGTAATCTCGCGATTATCGCGCACGTTGATCATGGCAAGACCACCCTGGTGGACAAGATGCTGCGCCAGGCCGGCGCCTTCCGCGCCAACCAGCTGGTCGAAGAGCGCGTCATGGACTCCAACCCGCTCGAACGGGAGCGGGGGATCACCATTCTGGCCAAGAACACGGCGGTCCGCTGGCATGATGTGAAGATCAACATCGTGGACACGCCGGGGCATGCCGACTTCGGTGGGGAGGTGGAGCGGATTCTCCGGATGGTCGACGGCGTGCTGATCCTGGTGGATGCCGCCGAGGGGCCCATGCCCCAGACCCGCTTCGTGACCCGGAAAGCGCTTTCCCTGGGCCTGCGTCCGATCGTCGCCATCAACAAGATCGACCGGGCGGACGCGGAGCCCTTCCGGGTCCACGACGAGGTCCTGGACCTGTTCATCGATCTGGAGGCGACCCCGGAGCAGCTGGACGCGCCGTTTCTCTACACCTCCAGCCGCGCGGGCACGGCGACTCTCGAGCTGGATCA
>JBFXBG010000091.1:0-16026 GCA_050183505.1 Gemmatimonadales bacterium
CTCTTCCGATCTGGAGCGGGGTAGAGGCTGGGTCGCTCGGTGCCCTGGCCGAGTATATTGTTACGAGAAGAAACTGAGTGGATGCGGTTGTGCCGCCGGAGTGCCAGGCACCGGGAGCCACGCACACATGCCGCCCGCCACCCCGAACTTGAACCCCCACATCCATGTCCCTGCTCACCGCCATCAAGACCCCCCAGGACCTGAAACAGCTGAACCGGGACGAGCTTCAGACGCTCGCCGCCGAGCTGCGGGAGCGCCTGATCGAATCCTGTTCCGAGACCGGGGGCCACATCGGCGCCAGCCTGGGTGTGGTCGAACTGGCGATCGCCCTGCTCTACGAGTTCGATTCTCCGCAGGACAGGATTCTCTGGGATGTGGGACACCAGGCCTACGCCTGGAAGCTCCTGACCGGACGAAACGACCGGTTCACCACCCTCCGCCAGGCCGGCGGGATCTCCGGGTTCCTCAAGCGGTCGGAGAGCGAGCATGACCAGTTCGGCGCCGGTCACGCGGGCACGGCCATGTCGGCGGCCCTGGGGATGGCGACGGCGCGGGATCTGAAGGGAGAGCATCACAAGGTGGTGGCGGTCGTCGGCGACGGGGCCCTGACCTGCGGCCTCTCGTATGAGGGGATGAACAACGCCGGCCATTCCGACCGGGACATCATTCTCATCGTCAACGACAACGGGATGTCGATCTCGCCCAACGTGGGGGCGATCAGCAAGACCCTGGGCCGCATCGTCGCCAATCCGGCGACCAACCGGGTCCGGGAAGGCATCAAGAGCGTCACCCGGGCCCTGGGCGGCGTGTTCGGCGAGGGCGTGGTCGAGTTCGCCAAGAACGTCGAAGAGAGCGCCAAGAATCTGTTCTCCCCGGGCATGCTGTTCGAGGAGCAGGGCATCCGCAACTACGGGCCGTTCGATGGGCACAATCTCGACAAGCTGCTCGATACGTTCCGCTTTGTGAAGCCGAAGACCGGGCCCCGGGTCATCCATGTGATCACCGAGAAGGGCAAGGGCTTCTCCTTCGCCGAGTCGAACCGGGAAAAATGGCACGGGCTGGCGGCCTACGATCCGGTCACCGGAGAGTTGAAGAAGAAATCCAGCGGCCCGCCGGCCTGGACCAAGGTGTTCGGCGACGCGCTCGCCTCCCTGGCCGCGGAGCACCCGCAGCTGGTGGCGATTACCGCCGCCATGCCGTCCGGCACCGGCACGGCGACCTTCCAGCAGAAATGGCCGGACCGGTTCTTCGATGTCGGAATCGCGGAAGGCCACGCGGTGACCTTCGCCGGCGGCCTGGCCACCCAGGGCATCCGGCCGGTGTGCGCCATCTACAGCACGTTTCTGCAGCGGGCCTACGACAACATCATTCACGATATCGCCATTCAGCACCTGCCCGTCATCTTCGCCATGGACCGGGCCGGTCTGGTCGGAGAAGACGGCCAGACCCACATGGGGCTGTATGACATCGCCTACATGATGGCCGTCCCCGGCATGACGGTCACGGCCCCCAAGGACGGCGACGAACTGATCGGCCTGCTCAAGTGCGCCCTGAGCCACGACGGCCCGTTCTCCACCCGCTATCCGCGGGACAAGGCGCCGGGTGAACCCCGGCCCGTGGCCGAGGTCCCGGCCGTAACGTACGGCACCTGGGAACGGCTCCGGACCGGTCGGGATCTGGCCATCCTGGCGGTGGGGACCATGGTCCTGCCCAGCCTGGCGGCCGCCGACCGGCTGGCCGGGGACGGCGTCGAGTGCAGCGTAGTGAACTGCCGGTTCATCAAGCCGCTCGACGGCGCCATGCTGGAGGCCATCGCGCAGGAGCACAAGGCCGTCGTCACGATCGAGGAAGGCACCGTGGTGAACGGATTCGGGGCCCATCTCGCCGAAGTGCTGCAAACCACTCATCCCGAAGTGCGGGTGATCGCGCTCGGCGTGCCCGACCGGACGATCGATCAGGCCCCGCGGGCGGAGCAGCTGGCCGCCTTCGGGCTGACCCCGGACGGCATCGCCCGCCGCGTGCTGGCGCACCACCGGGAGGAGAGCGTCGAGGCCCGATGAACGTCGGTGTCGTCGGCAACCCGCGGTATCGCGACCTCAAGGCCATTCTGGATCACCTGGCCGAAGCGGCGCGGCGCTGCGGGTTTTCCCTGTACGCCGAGCCGGGTCTGCGGCTGGTCTGGGGAGAAGACATCCCGCCGCTGGACGATGTCCCGCTCCACTTTCTCGTCACCCTGGGCGGGGACGGGACGCTGCTGCGGGGCGCCCGGATGCTCAAGGGGACCGAAACCCCCGTCATCGGAGTCAACCTCGGCCGGGTCGGGTTCCTTACCACCGCGGCGCGGGATCAGCTCGATACCGTCATGGACGCCCTGGTTTCGGGCGACTACCTGGTGGAGCGCCGGCTCGCCATCTCGGCGTCGATCATCGGAGCCGACGGGGTCGCCCGGAGCCAGCAACTGGCTCTGAACGACATCGTGGTCCACAAGGGCGGCGTGGCGCGGGTCATCCGGACGAGCGTCATCATCGAAGGCGAGGAGGTCGGCCCCTTCAGTGCCGACGGGATCATCGTCGCCACGCCGACCGGCTCGACCGCCTATTCGCTCAGTGCCGGCGGCCCGATTCTGGTTCCGGGGGTCGAGTCCCTGGTGGTCACCCCGATCTGCGCCCATACGCTTGCCGTCCGCCCGCTGGTGATCCCGGCCCGCTTCACCGTCTCCATCGAACCCATCGCCCCCTGGGCGGACGACCTGCTGGTCTCGTTCGACGGCCAGGTCGGGACCACGCTCTCCGGCGGCGATCGCGTCGTCGTACGCCGCTCCCCGACCTACGTTCACCTCGTCCGTCTCGGTCCCGAAGGCTTCCTCACCCGCATGAGGAAGAAACTGCAGTGGGGGGATCTCTCCGGCCGGGAGCCGGGCGAACTGTGATCCTGGAACTCCGGGTCCGGGACCTCGCCACCATCGCCGACGTCACCCTCCAGTTCGGGACCGGCCTCAACGTGCTCACCGGGGAAACCGGGGCGGGCAAGTCCATGCTGGTCGACGCGCTCGCCCTGCTCCTGGGTGAACGCGCCGACAGCCAGCAGGTGCGTCCCGGAGCCGGACGCACGGTGGTGGAAGGCGTTTTCGAAATCGAAAGCGCGGCCCTGCGCCGCCGGATCGAGGAGCTGGGGCTGGACCTGGAGGAGCACCGCGCCGTCGTCCGGCGCGAGATCCAGGCCGAGGGCCGCTCCCGCGCCTGGGTGAACGGAAGCCCGACTACCGCGGGCGTCCTCTCCCGGCTGGGTGAGCTGCTGGTGGATCTGCACGGCCAGCATGATACCCAGTCGCTGCTGCGGGCCGATGCCCAGCGCGATATCCTGGACGCCTATGCCGACGCCCTGGCCGAACGCGACGCCGTCCGGGCGGCCTTCGAGAACCTGGCGGGCCTGGCCGCGCAGGAGCGGGATCTCGCGGCCCGGCGGGACGAGATCCGGCGCCGGGCCGACTACCTCCGCCACGTCGTCGGCGAGATCGACGACGCGCGGCTCAAGCCGGGCGAGGACGAGGCCCTGGATCAGGAAGCCCGGCGGCTGGGGCATGCCGGCCAGCTGGGTGAACACGCGCGACAGATGGTCGAAGCTCTGGATGGAGACGACGGCAGTGCCGCGGCCGCCCTGGCAGCGGCTGAGCGCGCCTATGCGGCGCTGGAACGGATTGACGGGTCGACCGGGGGCTGGCGCGAACTGTTCGACGCCGTCTATGCCAACCTGACCGAATTGTCCCGGCTGGCGACGGAGTATGCTTCGGAAATCCAGGAGGATCCCGGCCGGCTGGACGCGGTGGAACGGCGCCGGGATCTGCTGTTCCGGCTGATGCAGAAGTACGGAGCCACGCTCGAGGCCGTGCGGCAGACCCGGGACCAGAGCGCCGCCGAACTGGACCTGCTGGATACCGCCGACCTCGACCTGCGGACCATCGCCGCCCGCCGCACCGCCGCGACGGCGGCGCTCAGCGCCGCCGCCGACGCGCTCTCCCGCCGCCGGCGCGACGCGACGAGCCGGCTCACCCGGGCCGTGAACCGCTGGCTGCCGCTCCTCGGCCTGCCGGGCGGGAAGTTCCTGGTGGACATGACCCCGCTGGAGTCACCCGCCGCAACCGGTGCCGAGACGGTGAACTTCTCGGTCGTGCTCAACGTCGGCCTCGATGCCCGGCCGCTGGCGCGGGCCGCCTCGGGCGGGGAACTCGCCCGGCTCATGCTCGCGCTCAAGGTCGTGCTCGCGGGGCAGGACGCCATTCCGACCCTGGTCTTCGATGAGGTGGATCAGGGAATCGGCGGCGAGATCGGCGGACAGGTGGGAGAGGCGCTGGCCCAGGTGGCCGCCCGGCGGCAAGTGCTGGTGATCACCCACCTGCCCCAGATCGCCGCCCGGGCGGACCGCCACCTGGTCGTCAGCAAGGAGGCCCGCGGCGGCATCGCCACCAGCGACGTCCAGACCGTCCATGGCGAAGACCGGATCCTGGACCTCGCCCGCATGCTGGGAGACACCGAAGGCCCCGAGGCCCGGCGCCACGCCCAGGCGATGCTGAAAAAGGTAAACAGTAAACGGTGAACGGGACCCTCGGTCCCCGCTCCCCGCTCCCGTTCACTGCTCACCGTTCACCGTTCCCTGTACCCCCGGCTCCCCGTACTTCGCGCCCCCCGACCGGACGACCAGGTTGGGCCGGATACGCACCTCGTGCGGGCTGTGGGTGTGGCCGCAGAGAACCAGCATTTCCCGGTCCGGATAATCTTCCATCATTTGCCGCAGGACATCCCCGGTCGCCTTGCAGGCGAAGTGGGGCAGCCAGTCCTCGTCCGACATCCGGCCCATGTGCCAGGACGCCTCGGCAAAGGGCGGTACGTGGGTGGCAACGATGACCCGCCGGTAGTCCCGCAGTGCCGCCGGGAGAACCGACCGCAGGTACGCGGCCGCTTCATCTCCCAGCCGGTGCTGCAGCGCGGTACGGTCCGCCAGTTCCAGCCCGACAAAATCCTCGATCAGCTTGAAGTCGTTGAGCACGGCCCGGGAATTGACCGGGTCTCCCAGCCGGGCATCGGCCCAGCCGTCGTGGCCCACCAGCGCGGTATCGAATGAGAGCGGCACCACACCGACGGCGGGAAGCCAGCGGGTATGGGGAGACTCCCGGGTGAGCCGGGTGGCCAGGGTCCGCACACCGGCGATGCTGCCGGAATAGAAATCGTGATTTCCCAGTACGAAGTAGATCGGCCGTTCCAGGAGCCGCTCCAGAATCCGGAGGTGGGCCTCCAGAGTCGGTGCCTGGCTGATGTCGCCCGTGATGAGCAACGCGTCGCCCCGCGCCTGCGCCAGCCGCACCAGAAACCGTTTCAACTCGACGGGCGAGAGAAACTCGAGGTGAATATCGGTGAGCCAGAGGAGGGACAAGGGATTGGGGGATTGGGGGATTGAGGGATTGGAGGATTGAGGGATTGAGGGATTGAAGGATTGAGCGATTGAGGGGTTGAGGGATGGGCCGGCGCCCGCAATCTCCGCTCCGTGCTCATTCAATCCCTCAATCCCTCAATCCCTCAATCCTCTCACGGCCTCACATACACCCGGAGCCCCATCCGTGCGATGCGCTCCTTGGCCACGATGCCGCCCGAGCCGTGGACCGGTCCTTCGATGGTCCAGAAGGCTTCCACCGGCAGGCTGGTGCTGGCGGGATCGTCCACCGCGGGGCTCACATAGGTGATGCCCCCCATGACGCTGGTGGTGGTCCAGTCGCTGCTCCGGCCCAGCACGTCGGCGCCGGCGGGAACGCCGGAGGACGCCGACGCGAACGCGTAGCTGTCCTGCCCGTGGCGGCGGTAGCGTACGCCGGCCTGCAGGCCGAGGGTCGAAACCAGGCGGAAGAAGGGCGCGGCGAGAATCTCGAGCGTGCTGCCCGGGCTCTCCCGCACGTCGGCCTCGGTGTTGGCGTAGGCGATGGCCTGGGTCGGCGGCGCCACCCGCCGGGTCAGCGTGGCGGGGAAGACATGCTCCCAGCTGCCGGCCAGCCGGAGTCCGACCCGTCCGGCGCCGAGGTCCATGACGCCCCGCACCCGCGCCGCGAAGTGGCCGGAACCGGTGCCGATGTCCAGGAAGTTGGCCGGCTGGTCCACCAGGCCCGTCGGGAGGCGGAACCGGGCCTCGAGCGCGGTGCGGAACCCGCCCGGGCGGCCCGGCCGGTTCCAGCGGTCGACCACCGTGAAGACCACGCCGGTTTCCATGTCGCCGATCCGGCTCAGATTCGCCTCGACCAGGGGGAAGCCGGCGACCGGTCCCGCCGGGTTGCTCACGAAGCCTTCGTAGTCGTCCCGGCTGAGCCGGGCGTCCGCCAGGGCCGGCAGCGACGCGAACCCGCCGACGCTGAGTCCGGTGAACGTATTCTGGAGCGACGTCACCGCGTTGATCACCGCGGCGCCGGCCGCACTCGACAGGGTCGGCGCAAACGGAGTCTGCGGGTCGCCCAGGACGGCCGCCAGGTCATCCCGCAGCAGAGTCCCGTCCGCCAGGGCGGCCTGGGCCTGCGCCTTCTGGGTCGGGTTCGCGTCGTAGTCGCCGTTGGCGATCTTCTGGCTCAGCGTGGTAAGGGCGCCGTCGAAGTCGGTGAAGAACTGGGCCGTCTCCGACCGGCCGGCGGCGGTGCCGAAAACCGGGTCGGCCGGGTTGAAGCCGGCATCGGCGCCGGAGGAATCCACCAGGATGCGGATCTGGCGGCGGGTCTGGACGATGGGCGCCACCGCGAACACCGTGATCCGGCGCGTCAGGCCGTAGCTCAGGCCGATCGTCCCGGTCCCGATATTGATGAGCCCGTTGGCCGACACCCGGCCCAGATTGTACTGATAGGAGGGACTGCCCAGGATCCTGGCGATCCGGGACTCGGCGTCCCGCAGGGCGGGGAAGTAGCCGCCGCCCAGCATGGGTGCGGTGAACGACCGGGCGATATCCTCGACCGCTCCGTCGTTGTAGCGGGAATCGGCGTTGTTGAATTCTCCGCCGAGTTCCAGCCGGAAGACGCCCCGGGGAACGCCCAGGGCCGGAAGCTGCGCACCGGCCGGAATTGCCGCGACCAGGCCGACGGCCACCAGCCACCACGTCTGTTGCCTCAAGTCTCCTCCCGGGCTACTCTCCCCCACGTGGCCACGTCATCTCCTGCGCGCGACGCAACTTCGCTCTTCACCGCGACGTTTTCCAGTCAACCGGCTCTCGGCGCCTCGGCCCCCGGCCGGGTCAACCTGATCGGCGAACACACCGATTATAACGGGGGCCCGGTCCTTCCTCTCGGAGTGAAGGCCCGGACGGCCGTCATGGCGGCGCCCGCCGCCGCCGGCACCTGGGAGGCCGCGACCACGCTGGAGTCCGGTCGTCTCCGGCTCGATCCGCACCGGGAAAACCGGGGCCACTGGAGCGACTACCTCGCCGGCGTGATTCGCCGGCTCGGCCGGATCGATGCCGCGCCGCCCGGCGCCCGGCTGGCGATCGCGAGCGACGTGCCGGTGGGAGGAGGACTGTCGTCCTCCGCGGCGCTGTGCGTCTCGCTGGTGAAGGCGCTGAGCCTGATCGCCGGCCGGCGGCTGGGGCTGCCGGAACTGGTGGATATCGCGTTCCAGGCCGAGCACGACGAAGTCGGCGTCCGGGTGGGCCGGATGGACCAGACCGCGGTGACCTACGCCCGGTCGGGCCAGGCGCTGCTGTTCGAAACCGGCACCGGCAGCATCACCATGGTGCCGATGCATGCCCGGGTCTGGGTGCTGGAGACCGGGGTGTCGCACCGGCTCACCGGTGGGGACTACAACCAGCGGAGGGGAGAGTGTGAGGAAGCGCTGACCCGGCTCCGGCAGGCCGGGTTGGAAGTCTCCGATCTCGCCTCCCTCCCGGTCGGCCGGCTGCCGGATGCGCTCGGCATCCTGCCGGTGCCGCTGAGCCGCCGGGTGCGGCACGTGGTCACCGAGACGGCCCGGACCCGTGCCGCGGCCGAAGCCCTCCGCTGGGGCGACCTGGAGACCGTCGGCCGGCTGCTGGTCGAGGGGCATGCCTCGCTCCGGGACGACTATCAGTCCAGCTGCGCCGAGGCCGACCTGCTGGTCGAGTCGGCGGTACGCCACGGCGCCTGGGGCGCCCGGATCACGGGTGCGGGATGGGGTGGCTCGTGCATCATGCTGGCGCCGCCGGCGGACGAGCGCCGGATCGCGGCCTCGGTGCGGGAGGAGTTCGAAAAGGCCTTCGGCCGGGCACCGAACATCTGGTGGTCGAAGGCCAGCGGCGGGGTGCGGCGGGAGCGGGGGGGGAGATAGTGCAGAGTGCAGAGTGCAGAGTGCAGAGTGCAGAGTGCAGGGTGCAGGGTGCAGAGTGCAGAGTGCAGAGTGCAGAGTTCAGAGTGCGAGGAGTCATCCGCCTCAGTCCTCAGTCCTTGGTTCTCAGTCCTCAGTCCTCAGTCCTCAGTCCTCTCCCCCACCCCTTGGCCGGTTCACGACGTATATTCCCTCCCACCGCCCGGGTGGCGAAACGGCAGACGCAAGGGACTTAAAATCCCTAGGGGGCAACCCCGTGAGGGTTCGAATCCCTCCCCGGGCATGGCTGATCGGCTGCTCGATGACCGCCTTGTCGACCCTCACCCTCCCTGCGAAACTTCACCGCATGCGCCGATACCTCCTGCTCCCGATCCTCCTCCTCGCTGCCTGTGCCAAGCCGTCGACCGACGGGCGGGAACCGCCGGCGCCGACCTGGGAGGGGACTCCCGACATCGTCATCCGCGCGGCCACGCCCGACGCGGGCGGATTCTCCCGCGTCGCCGGGATCGCCGTGGATTCCGGCGGCCGGGTCTTCGTGGCGGACGCGCAGGCGAACGTAGTGCAGGTGTTCGACTCGACCGGGAAGGCCCTGTTCCGCTTCGGCGGGCCGGGTGAGCTGGCCCAGCCCTGCTGTCTCGCCTTCGACCCGGCCGGGCGTCTGTGGCTGCGGGACGCCGCCAACGGCCGGTACAACGTCTACCAGGCCGAAGCCGACGGGGTCCGGTTGCTCCGCCAGGTGCCGATGAACCACCCCGTGACAGGCTCCGCCGCGGAGATCACCTTCGACGGGCGGGGTGGTCTGATCGACGCCGGCTCCGCGCCGCTGGCGGACGGCCGCTCCGCCCTGCTGCGGTTCCATCAGGACAGCACCGGAACCGTGACCCGGGTGGATACCATCCCGGTACCTCCCGATGACAGCATCGGGCAGTTCACCACGTCGCATGACGGCACCGTGCTGCTCCTGCAGCAGCCCTACGGGCCCCGGTTCGCGGTGGCCTCCTCGCCGCTGGGCGGGTGGGCCAGCGCGGTCACGACGCGCTATCAGATCCGCTGGGTGGTGGATGGAGACACCGCGGTCCGGACCATCCGGCGGGACATGATCGGTCCGGCCCTCTCCGCCAGAGAGCGCGCCCGGGGCGATAGCGCCCTCGATCAGCAGGCGGCGCGTCTGGGCGCCGCCCGGGCCGAACTTCCCTTCGGCGTCCCCGGGTCGAAACCGCCGCTGCACACGGTGCTGTTCGACCGCGAAGGCCGGCTCTGGGCCCAGATGAGCGCCGCCGATGAAGGCGCCAACCGGGCCGATATCTGGCTTCCCAACGGCCGCCGGCTGGCCATGGCCCAGTGGCCCGGCGATATCGATCTCCGGCACGGCTGGGTGGGCAACCGGCGGGCCTGGGGCGTGCGGGCCGACAGTGCCGGTGTTCGGGAAGTCGTGCGGGTCGTGTTCCGGTAGTCCCGGAGGCGCGGCCCACCGTTGTTGCTACCTCGAACCCCATTCCCATGCCGCTGCAACCCGTCCTTCCCGGTACCCGCCTGGCGCTCGATGACGCCGACGGCGCTCCCCCCGACGAACTCCCCAACGGCGACAAGCTCAAGGAACAGACGGCCGGCCTGGTCGAGCGGCTGGACCACCTCCAGCGGGCCCTCTACGCCGAAGGCGAACGCTCGCTGCTCATCGTGGTGCAGGGAAGGGATACGGCGGGGAAGGACAGCCTGATCCGGCGGGTGTTCGCCCCGCTGGATCAGCAGGGTTGCGTCGTCACCTCCTTCAAGCGCCCCTCGGACCTGGAGCTGAGCCACGATTTCCTGTGGCGCATCCACCAGGCCGCGCCCCGCAAGGGCATGATCGGAATGTTCAACCGCTCCCACTACGAGGATGTGCTCGTCGTCCGGGTGCGCAAGCTGGTCCCCGAGTCGGTCTGGTCCCGCCGGTACGGCCATATCAACGATTTCGAACGCATGCTGACCGACTCCGGCACCACGATCCTGAAGTTCTTCCTGAACATCTCGAAGGACGAGCAGCGGGAGCGGCTGGAGGAGCGGCTCAAGGACCCGACCAAGAACTGGAAGTTCAACCCCGCCGACCTGGACGAGCGCGCGCTCTGGGACGACTACACCGAAGCCTATCGGGAGGCGATCGCCCGGTGCAGCACCGAGTGGGCGCCCTGGTATGTGGTTCCGGCCAACAAGAAATCGGCCCGGGACTTCCTCGTGGCGGAGGTGGTGGTGAAGACCCTCGAACGGATGGATCCGCAGTTCCCCCGGGCGGACCCGGCGGTGCTGAAGCTGGCGGAGAAGATCCGGTGAGAGAGTAAGAAGTGAGAAGTGAGAAGTGAGAAGTGAGAGGGTAGGTGGGTTGGCGCTCCCGGGTGGTTCGCGAAACTTGCCGTCCGCCCGTCCGCCCGTCCGCCCGTCCGCCCGCCCGCCCGTCCGCCTCAGTCCGTCACCCGCTCTCCCTTCAGCGCCCGTTCGACCTGCTCGGGAAACAGCCGGACGTCGATCGGCTTGGTGACATAGCCGTCGAAGCCGGCTTCCAGCGCCCGTTCCCGGTCTCCCGACATGGCGTGGGCCGTCAGGGCGACGACCCGGAGCGCCGTGTGGGGCGAGTCCCGGATCTCCCGCAGCAGGGCGAACCCGTCCTTGTCCGGCAGCTGGATGTCCATCAGGACCAGTTCCGGCCGGCTCTCGTCGATCGTTGCCAGGAGCCCTTCTCCACTGGGCAGTCCGGTCACTTCATGCCCCTTGATCGTGAGCACGGCCCGGCAGAGCTTCATGTTGTCCGGACTGTCTTCCACTACGAGGATTCTGGCCACGACTGACTCCTGAATGGTGGGCACCCGGCTGGTCGGGGGAATTGTCGCTGGAAGATGAACCAGCCGCAAGCGCGCCCCAGCACTCCCATTTGGACCGAACGATCCGGGCGGCTAGAATTCGCCGCGTGACCGCTCAGCCCTTCCCGACAGCGCCTGTGTTTGCCGGACCACGCCACCATGCGGCCTGACTGTCTGGCCGTGCTGGGACTCGGCGCGCTGGGTGGCTCCCTCGCCTGGCGTGCCCGGCTCGCCGGGATCCCGCGGGTCATCGGATTCAGTCCCGAACCCGCCCAGGCCGTCGAAGCCCTCAAGGCCGGTGCCATCACCGAAATCGCGGACCGGGCGGACAAGACCGGCCGGCAGGCCCAGCTGGTGGTTCTGGCCACCCCGCCGCGGACGACCATGGGATTGCTGCCCCGCGTGGCGCCGCGGCTTCCCCCGGACGCCCTGGTCATGGATCTGGCCGGCGTGAAGACGCCGGTACTCGAGTGCGCGGCATCCAACGGCCTGGCGGATCGTTTCGTCGGGACCCACCCCATGGCCGGGAACGCGTTCGGCGGTTTCGCCGAGGCCAGCGCCGACCGCTTCCGGGGCGCCATCGTCTATGTGACCCCCGGCCCCTCCCCCGCGGCGTATCAGGCGGCCCGCCAGGTGATGGCGTTCTGGGAGCATACCCTCGAGGCCCAACCGGTCCTGACCGACGCACCCCGGCACGACCGCCAGGTGGCCTGGACCACGCAACTGCCCCAGGCGGTGGCCTCCGCGCTCGCCGCCACGCTGGCCGGCAGCGGCATTCCCGGCGTGTCGTTCGGCGAAGGCGCACGGGCCATGACCCGTCTCGCGGCGCAGGACCCCGGCCTTACCCTCGAAACGCTGCTGCTCAATCGGGAAGCGGTGGCGGAAGCGCTGGTCCGGACCGAAGGGCGCATGCAGCGGCTGCGGGAGCTTCTGCTCGCGGGTGACGCCGGGGCCCTCCGGGTCTTCCTCGAAGCCGGCAGTGATTTCCGGCAGTCGCTCGACTGATGCGGGTATCCGGCGTGGTGCGGGTCCCGGGAGACAAGAGCCTGACCCACCGGGCCCTGCTGCTGGCCTCGATCGCGCCCGGTACCAGCCACCTGGGCGGGCTCCTCACCTCGCTGGACGCCCGCTCCAGCGCCCGGGTCCTGCGGCAGCTGGGCGTCGAGATCTCCCCGCTCAGGGAAGGGCAGGTGGTCCGGGTGCGCGGACGGCGGCGCTTCCGGCGGCCGGCGGACATCCTGAACTGCGGCAACTCGGGGACGACCACCCGGCTGCTGCTGGGACTGCTCGCGGCGCACCGCTTTTCGGCGACGCTGACGGGGGATCGGTCGCTCCGGCGCCGCCCCATGCGGCGGGTCACCCGCCCGCTGGCGCTCATGGGCGCCCGCTTCAGTGAGCCGGCCGGCGATGGACTCCCGCTGACGGTGCGCGGGGGACGGCTCCAGTCGTTGCGCTACGAGATGCCCGTCTCCAGTGCGCAGATCAAGAGCTGCCTGCTGCTGGCCGGCCTGGCCGCCGGGGTCCCGGTCGCGGTGCGCGAGCCCGGCGGCCGGTCCCGGGACCACACCGAACGCCTGGTGGCCGCCTTCGGCTTCACCGTCCTCGAGCGGGACGGCTGGATCGAGTTCGAACCGACCGGCCGCATGGAGCCCTTCGAAATGCAGATCCCGGGCGACCCCTCCTCGGCCGCGTTCCTCGTGGGCGCGGGTGTCCTGGCCGAAAGCGGGGAGTTCAGGATCGCCGGGGTCGGGACCAATCCCACCCGGACCGGATACCTCGCCGTGCTGGAACGCATGGGCGCTCCGGTGCCTGCCGTGGGGGAGTATCCCAGCTTCAACGAACCGGTGGCCGATCTGCTGGTCCGTCCGGCGGCGCTGTCCGCCACCGAGATCTCCGCCGACGAGATCCCCGGCCTGATCGACGAGATCCCGATGCTGGCGGTCGTGGCCAGCCGGGCCCGGGGAACCACCGTGTTCCGGCAGGTGGGTGAACTGCGGGTCAAGGAGAGTGACCGTCTGGGGCTCCTGGCGCGGAACCTCCGCTCGGTCGGCGGCCGGGCCGAGGTACGGGGCGAGGATCTCTGGGTCGAAGGCGGCGACACGGCACCGGCGGGCCCGGTCGTCACCGAGGGCGATCACCGGATCGCCATGGCTTTCGCCGTGCTGGGAACCCTGCCCGGCGCGCGAATCAGGATTGACGATCCGGGGTGCGCGGCGGTCAGTTTCCCGGGATTCTCCGAGGCACTGCAACGCATCCGGGACCGGTCCCGCCATGGCTAGTCACGTAATCGCGATCGACGGTCCGTCCGCCTCGGGCAAGTCCAGCACCGCCCGGGCCGTCGCCGGGGCGCTGGGCTTCGTGCACCTGGATTCGGGCGCCCTGTACCGGGGCGTGACCCTGGTCGCCCTGCGCGAGATGGAACGGCGGGGCCTGCCGCCGGCCGACCCGCTCGCCGCGATCGGGGCCGAGACCATCCTGCGGCTCGCCGAAGAGCGGGGCCTGATGCTGGTGCCGGACGGCCCGGGCTTCGCCGTCTATCTCGAGGGGGAGCCGGTGGACTCGGCGATCCGGCGGGCGGATGTCACGGCCAACGTGTCCCCCGTCTCCGCCGTCCCGGTGATCCGCGAGTGGGTGAACAGCCACCTCCGGGCCCTGGTCCGGGCCGGGACGGATGTCGTGGTGGATGGACGCGATATCGGGACCGTCGTGTTCCCCGATGCCGATCTCAAGATCTTCCTCACCGCCGAGCCCGAGGCTCGCGCCCGCCGCCGCCTGGTGCAGACCGGGTCCGGCCCCACGCCCGAGCGGCTGGCGATCGAGACGGCGGCCCTGGCCGCGCGGGACCGGGCCGATTCCACCAGGAGCGTGGCTCCCCTGCGGCGGGCGGAGGACGCGCTGGACCTGGATACGACCAACCTGAGCTTCGAGGAGCAGGTGGCGTGGATTGTGAAGAAGGCGGGGGAAGTGAGAGGTAAGAGGTAAGAGGTGAGAGGTAAGAGGTAAGAGGTAAGAGGGCAGGTGGGTTGACGTTCCCGGTGTGGATTCGGAATACTCGGCCCGCCTGCCCGCCTGCCCGCCTGCCCGCCTGCCCGCCTGCCCGCCTGCCCGCCTGCCCGCCTGCCCGCCTGGCAAGCCTGGCAAGCCTGCCCGCCTGCCCGCCCATCTTGCTCTTCCCCAAGCACTTGGCTATTATTTCAGGCTCCCGCGTACGGCACTGAGGCCGCACCCGGGGGTTTTTCACCTTCAGCCCGTCGCCCTGCGGTCGCAGCCAGGGCATCCCCCAACGCATGCCAGACGCCGCTTTCGATCAGATTACTTCGCCTACCGGTCTCCGGGTCCGCCAGGACCTGATCGACGAAGAGTACTCCCAGGAAGATTACGAAAAAATGCTGCCGCTCTACGAGCAGACGATGGCGTCTATCGTGGAGGGGGAGATCGTCAAGTCCAAGGTGCTGCGGGTCACCGAGAACGCCGTGATTCTGGACGTCGGCTTCAAGTCCGAGGGATCGGTCCCGCTCGATGAATTCAAGGAGCCGGGGACCCTCAAGGAAGGGGACGAGGTCGAGGTCTTCCTGGAGCATCTGGAGGACCAGGAAGGCGCCGTCGTCCTTTCCAAGAAGAAGGCCGACTTCATGCGGGTCTGGGAGAAGATCCGCCAGGCCTACGAGAACGACCAGCCGGTCGAAGGCACCCTGGTCAAGAAGATCAAGGGCGGTGTGGTGGTGAACCTGATGGGCGTGGATGCCTTCCTGCCGGGAAGCCAGATCGCGCTCCGCCGGGTGCCCAACATCGACGAGCTGCTGGGATCGACCTACGAGTTCAAGATCATCAAGCTGAACAAGCGGCGGCGGAACATCGTGGTGAGCCGCCGGGTGATCCTGGAAAGCGAGCGGGCCCACAAGCGGGAGCACCTGATGAAGGAGCTCCAGGTGGGCCAGGTCCGGAAGGGTGTGGTCAAGAACATCACCGACTTCGGGGCCTTCATCGACCTGGGCGGCGTGGACGGCCTGCTGCACATCACCGACATGTCCTACGGCCGGGTGTCCCACCCGTCGGAGGTCGTGGCGATCGGCAAGGAAGTCGAAGTCAAGATTCTCGACATCGACTGGCAGCGGGAGCGGATCAGCCTGGGCATGAAGCAGCTCCAGCAGTATCCCTGGAAGGATGTCGCCGCCAAGTACCCGGTCGGCACCCGGGTGCAGGGCAAGGTCGTCTCGATCACCAACTACGGCGCCTTCGTGGAGCTGGAGCCGGGGATCGAAGGCCTGGTGCACATCTCCGAGATGAGCTGGACCCGCAACGTCCGCCACCCCTCCAAGGTGGTCAGTATCGGCGAGACCATCGAAGCGGTGGTGCTCAAGGTCGACGAGAGCGAGGAGAAGATCTCGCTCGGCATGAAGCAGACCGAGCAGGATCCCTGGCAGGTGCTGCCGATGAAGTACCCCATCGGCACCATGATCACCGGCAAGGTGCGGAACCTGACCAGCTTCGGCGCCTTCGTCGAGATCGAGCCGGGCATCGACGGCCTGATCCACATCTCCGACATGTCCTGGACCAAGCGGATCCAGCATCCGTCGGAAGTGGTCAAGAAGGGTGATACCGTCAATGTCGCCATCCTCAACATCGACGCCGACAACAAGCGGATCAGCCTGGGCCTGAAGCAGGCCGAGGAAGACCCCTGGCTCAAGATCGGCGAGACCTATCCGGTCGGGACCGAGCTCCAGGGCCGGGTGTCCCGCCTGATGGACAAGGGCGTGGTGGTCGACATGGGGAACGACATCGAAGGCTTTGTTCCGATGTCCCAGATCGGGGTGCCCAACATCGAGAACCCGGGCGACGCGGTGAAGGACGGCCAGCTGCTCGATCTCAAGGTGCTGGAA
>JBFXBG010000092.1:0-15759 GCA_050183505.1 Gemmatimonadales bacterium
CACCGAAGTAGAGGTCCGGCATCTCGTCGGTGCTCGCGCCGACGCAGCGGGTAATCACGTTGCTGTACGGATGGACCCTGGCCTGTTCCGGGGTCAGCAGGCCGGCGTCGACCTGTTCCTGGACATAGGAATGATCCTTGGTGACCTGGAGGAACTGACCGCCCCGCAGCAGATAGGCCCGGCTGTCTCCCACCTGGCCGATCAGATAACGCTTCGGCTGCAGGGCCAGGACCGTCACGGTCGTCCCCATGCCGCGTTTGTCGTGCTCCGCCAGGGTCCGTTCGAAGATGGCTTCGTTGGCCGATCGAATGGAACCACGGACCCGCTCACCGGCCGCTTCGTCGTTGATCCCGCGCAACGAGCCCAGCTCCCGGGAGATGATCCGGACCGCCATCTCGCTCGCGACTTCTCCCGCCGCGTGCCCGCCCATGCCATCGGCCACGATGAAGACTCCGCGCTCGGCCAGCATCAGGTAATTGTCCTCGTTCCCTGATCGGACAATGCCGACGTCGGTCCGGGCGGCGCAGGAGAATCGCACGAGGTTACCGGGTCAGGAGGTAGGCGACCAGCGCGGCCGCGGCCAGGATGACTGCCAGCGGGAACAGCCAGCGCGATGCGTTCCGCCTGGGCGGCGGCGTGACCACCAGCGGCGGGGCCCGGCGCGCGCCGCCCGGACGGGGCGGCTCCACGATCCGGCGCTGACTCGACCGCGGTGCATCCGGCGGAGCCGGCACCGGGGACGGCCTCGGCGCCGGGGGCGGCGGTGGCGGTGGCGGCGTCGCCTGAACCGACTCGAGCACCCGGGTCCCGCTGCCCTTGGCCACGCCGAGGGCGTCGTCGGTCGGCTCGAACAGGACGGCGACCTGTCCGAACCGGACAGTCGCGCCCGGAGCCAGCGGGGTCTCCCCCGAGATGGGTTCGTCGTCCACGAAGGTGCCGTTGGTGGAGCCCAGGTCGGTCAGGACCCAGACGCCTTCCCGCCGCTGAAGTTTCGCATGGGCCGTGCTGACGCTCGCGTCGGAAAGCACGATATCGTTGTACTCCCCGCGGCCGATGTTCACGACCGGAACCCGGATCTGATGCCGGGTGCCCTTGGCATCGCCGGTACGGACCATGAGGGAGGCCATGGCCGATACACCGGATGAGCCGCGCGGCGGCGAGGGTCTCGCGGGCGGCGGCCCGCCCGACGGCCCGGCTGGCGGGACGAACCGGCCGTGCATCGTGTCGTTCAGCCGCTCGACCGCCCCTTCCGGTGGCGGCGCGGGGGCGGGGGGCACCGGTGAAGGCCGGGGTGGTGGCGCGGGCGCGGGCGGCGGTGCGGCCGCCGCCGGCGGCGCAGCCCGCGGGGCCGGTGGAGCCGGGGCCGGCTCGGCCGGTGGTGGCGCCGGGCGAGCGGCGGGAGCCGGCGTCAGCGCGGGCTCGCCATAGAAACGGAATTCATGGTCGGCGATCCGGATCATGTCCGCCCGGGCCAGCAGCCGGGACTCTGCGAGCCGCTGGCCGTTGACGAACGTGCCGTTAGTGCTGGAATCGGAGATACTGTAGCCCCTGGGCGTGAGCCGGATTTCCGCGTGGTGGCGCGAGACCTGGCTGTCCTCGATCACGACGTCGGACCCCGCTTCGCGGCCGAAGCTCAGCCCGTGGGCCCCGACCGTGTATTCCCGTCCATCGGTGAGACAGACCAGACGCCCGCCGCGGGCAAGCGCGGGGCCGCCGGCCGCCGCGGGCGGGTGGGCGCCGGAAGACATCGCCGCGACCGCGGCCACGTCGAGGAACTGGGTACTACCACTCTTCCGGGAATCCACCACCAGCAGGTCGTACGGCCCGATCTGGACCTTGTCGCCGTGCAGCACCGGGGCCGGCTCCGCCCCCAGGCGCACACCATTGACCAGCACGGGACTGTCCGCCGACAGGCGCCGGACGACGGCCCCGCCGTCCGGCGTGCCCCGGAACGCGGCGTGGGCCGGCAGCACGTCGTCCCCCGGAAGCACGACCGTGCTCGACGGGGCGGAGCCAACCGTGATTTCGTCGGCAGGTATGGCAAAACGCTGCCCGCCGACTTCCAATTGCATCATACGGGAATCCCGGACCGAGATCGGTTTTCGACAAACGTACCCGCACCGCGCTGGGGTGCGCAAGCGAGATACGACGGACCGGCGGACAGGCGGGCAGCCGGGCGGGCGGTCGGGTTCGGCAAACCGGGCGCCTCAGTCCGGCTCCAGGGCCGGAAGGTCGGCGGCCTCGGGGCGTCCGGCCTCGAGCCCGGCCATCCGACCGCCGGCCTGCCCGCCCGTCGGTCCGCCGGCCGCGAACTGCAGCCGGTACAGCCGCTCGTACAGTCCCCCCTGGGCCAGGAGCTGCCGGTGGCTGCCCCGCTCCCGGATCTCTCCATGGTGGAGCACCAGGATCTCGTTGGCGTGGAGAATGGTACTGAGCCGGTGGGCCACCACCAGGCTGGTCCGACCGGTCATGAGTTCGGTGATCGCCGTCTGGATCTGAGCTTCGGACTCCGTGTCCACCGAGCTGGTGGCTTCATCCAGGACCAGGATCCGCGGATCGCGCGCCAGCGCCCGGGCGAAGCTCAGGAGCTGCCGCTCTCCGACGCTGAGCGATCGCCCACGCTCGCCCAGGACGTGGTGGTACCCGGACGGCAGCCGGTCGATGAACCGCCCGGCCCCGATGCGTTCCGCCGCCAGCCGGGCGCGCTCCGGGGTGACCGGGGCATCCAGTGTGAGGTTGCGCAGGATGTCGCCGGAAAAGAGGAACAGGTCCTGCTGGACGAACCCGATGAGGCCGCGCAGGGTCCCGCCCGCGAGTTCCCGGATGTCCACTCCGTCGATCAGGATCCTGCCCCGAACCGGATCGTAGTAGCGGAGCAGCAGACTGATGATCGTCGTCTTGCCGGCCCCCGTGTGCCCGACCAGCGCCAGGGTCTCACCCGGGCGGGCGGCGAAGGACACATCCTTCAGGACCCAGGGGCCGTCCGCGTCGTAGCGGAACCAGACACCCTCGAACCGGACCTCTCCCCGGACCGGGGAGGGCGGCGGAATCGGACGGGCCGGTTCCGGCACCGAGACCGGCGTATCGAGCAGCCGGAAGATCCGTTCGGAGGAGGCCATGGCGCTCTGCAGCAGGTTGTACTTCTCCGAGAGGTCCTGCAGCGGTTGAAAGAACCGCCGGGTCAGCTGGATGAACGCGGCCAGCAGACCCACGGTGATCGTGCCGCTCACCGAACGGAGTCCGCCGTAGAACAGCAGCAGCGCAATCGCGATCGACGACAGCACTTCGATGACCGGAAAGAACACGGCATAGAGCCGGATCGCGCGCAGATGGGCCGCCAGATGCGCCTGGTTCACCCGCTCGAAGTCCCGGGCCGTGGCGGCTTCACGGTTGAACAACTGGACCACCCGCATGCCGGAGAGACGTTCCTGGAGGAACGCATTGATCCGGGCCAGGCGGAACCGGATGTCGCGGAAGGCGTCCCGCACCCGCCGCCGGAACACGGTGGCGGCCAGCAGGACAAAGGGGATGACCGCAAACGCCACCAGGGCCAGCCGCCAGTCCTTGGCCAGCATGAGCGTCATGATGGCGACCAGCGTGAACAGGTCTCCGAAAATGGTCACGACGCCGGCACTGAACAGTTCGTTCAGCGTTTCCACATCGGAGGTCACCCGGGTCATGAGCCGGCCGACCGGATGGCGGTCGTAGTACGGAATGCTGAGCCGCTGGAGGTGCGTGAAGATCTGGAGCCGCAGGTCGTGCATGACCCGCTGGCCCAGAAAGGTGGTCAGCAGGGTGCCCCCGTAATCGCAGGCGAAATCGAGCGCCAGCGAGAGGAGAAAGAGCAGGGCCAGCGTCCCCAGCAGGCCGACGTCGCGCTGCGGGACCGCCACGTCGAGGGCCTGCTCGGTGAGCAGTGGCCCGACCAGCGACAGGGCCGCGGTCACCAGCAGCAGCAGCACCGCGCCGGCGGCGACCGGCCAGTAGGGACGGAGGTATCCCAGCAGCCGGCGCAACAGCGCCGCGTCGTAGGAACGTTCCAGGGCCTCGTCCGCGTGCTCGATGCCGCTCATGTCCGCCGCCTCACGTCAGCCGCCGTCGCCGGCGGGCTCCATGGCACCGCCCGACATCTCCAGGCTCTTGAATCCCTGACGGACCCAGCTGGAGAAGACCAGGAAGCCGAAGGCGAGCGTGTAGTAGCTCAGGATCAGGCGCCAGATGATCGTGTACAGCGGCGTGAGGGACGGCGCGACGTACACCGACATGACGACCGCCGAGAGCACCTCCGCGATGCCGGACGCGCCGGGGGTCGGGGCAAAATAGAGCAGGAACGTGATCAGCGTCTGAATCAGCAGGACATCGACGAAGTTGGCGTGCACCCCGACCGCCCGCAGGGCCACGTAGCCCGCCAGCAGCTTGTTGGCATGGGACGGTCCGGAAATGATCACCGCCCAGAAGAGAGCCAGCCAGCCGCGGGGCGTGTTGAACGCGGTCACGCTGCGGTGCGCCTCGTCGATCCCGGCCTTGAGCCCCTCCAGCCGCTGCGACACCCGCCGGCTCCGCCGGCCGACCTTCTCCGCGATCCAGTGGATGAAATCGCGGACCAGCCGGGGGAAGAAGATCACGATCGCCATCACCACGCCCAGGATGGCGAAGATGCCGAGGCTTCCCAGGAACAGGTCGTACAGCGACAGGCCCAGTACGTTGCCCTTCTGTCCCAGCGACTTCCCGGCGCCGAACACCAGCGCGAGCGGGCCCGCGATCGCGAAGAAGGCCACCGTCGCGATGAAGGTCATGAACGTCGAGGTCACCGCGACCGGCAGGCTCACCCCGTAGCGCCGCATGGCGTACATCATCATCGGCCCGGCGCCCGACTGCAGCGGAGTCAGATACGCGGCCCAGGCGCTCATCCCCCCGGCCAGGATCATGCCCTTGAGCGGCGGGTCGGGATGCACCTGGCGGGCCACCACCCACAGCCGCAGGCCGCCTCCCAGCCAGTCCATTGAAGCCAGGCCCAGCCCGACCAGCAGCCAGGGCCAGTGCACGCCCTTCAGGGATTCGATGAATGCGGGGAGATTGTTACCGTAGAGAAGAACGGCTCCGTAGCCCACCAGGGAGATGAGCAGGAAGATCTCGAAACCACGGCGGAGCACGCGGGCAGTGATGACATTAGCCATGGGCAGACGGGGAAACTACCGAAGGAAGGGGATGGGGGCCAGAGGGCGGGATGGCGGGATGGCGGGATGGCGGGCAGGTGGGCGCAGGGGACGGAAGCAAGGTCAATCCCCAATCCCTCAATCCCACATTCCCCCAATCCCTCAATCCCTCAATCCTCTGGTCCTGCTATTTTCCTTCCATGTCCGGCTCTTCCATCCGCATCGTCAACGCCCGCCAGAACAATCTCCGGGGTGTCTCGGTTGACCTGCCGCACCGATCCCTGATCGTGATCACCGGGCCGTCCGGCTCGGGCAAGAGTTCCCTCGCCTTCGAGACGCTCTATGCGGAAGGCCAGCGGCGCTATATCGAGTCCCTGTCCACCTACGCCAAGCAGTTTCTCGAGCGGATGCCCAAGCCGGACGTGGACCGGCTCGAAGGTCTCGCCCCCGCCGTCGCCATCGAGCAGCGGAATCCGGCGGTCTCCAGCCGGTCGACGGTCGGCACCGCCACCGAGGTCTACGACTATCTCCGGTTGCTCTGGGCCCGTATCGGCCGTCCCCTCTGCCGGATCTGCGGCGCGCCGGTCCGGCGGGACACACCCCAGGGCGCCGCCGATCAGGTAGTGGATCGCCTGGCCGGGCGCGTGCAGATCACCTTCCCCCTCGCCCCCGAGGCCCGCCGGACGCACGAGTCGGTGGTCGACAACCTCCGCGCCCTGGGGTTCGTCCGGGTCGTGACGGACGGCGTACCGGTCCGGCTGGATGAGCCCGGGACGATGCCGGACCTGGCCCGGGCGACCGAAGTCCAGGTCGTTGTGGACCGGCTCACCGCCACACCCGAGGATCGACCCCGGCTCGTGGACGCCGTCGCCACGGCTTTCCAGGAGGGGGAGGGAATCGCCTTCGCCCTGGGGGAGAGCCTCCGGCTCCGCTTTTCCGACTCCCCGGCCTGCAGCGCCTGCGACACGGCGACGGTGCCGATCACCCCGGCCCTCTTCTCGTTCAACAACCCGCGCGGCGCCTGCGCCGGCTGCAACGGCTTTGGGGCCGTCCTGGAGTACGACGAGTCCCTGATCGTCCCTGATCCGGGACGGTCCCTGGCCCAGGGGGCGATCGATCCCTGGACCAAACCCCGCTACGAAGCCCGCCGGCGGCTGCTGGTCGAAACGGCCCGGAAGCTGGGCATCGATCCGGACAAACCATGGAGCCGGCTCCGCGCGGCGCATCGGCGGGACCTGCTCTACGGCAAGCACGGCAAATACGTCGGGATCTTTCCCTTCCTGAAAGGCCTCGAGGAGAAGCGCTACAAGCAGTACATCCGGGTCTTCCTGCGCCAGTATCAGCTGGCCCTGACCTGCCCCGCCTGCCAGGGCACCCGGCTCAACCAGCACGCGCTGGCGGTCAAAGTGAACCGCGAAAGCATCGCCGCCGTGGCAGCCCGCACCATGGATCAGCTCGCCGGATGGGTCGAGGGCCTCGACCTGACCGATTTCGAGCGCCAGGTCGCCCACCTGGTGCTGGAGCAGCTCCAGGCCCGGGTCGGGTTCCTGCGGGACGTGGGCCTGGGCTACCTCACCCTCGACCGGCAGACCCGGACGCTGTCCGGCGGGGAAGCCCAGCGGATCGCTCTCGCCAACGCGCTCGGCTCCCGGCTGGTCGACACCCTCTACGTCCTGGATGAACCATCCATCGGGCTTCACCCCCGCGATATCGACCGGCTCCTCGGCCTGCTCCGCCGGCTCCGGGATCTGGGGAACACCGTGGTCGTCGTCGAACACGATCCGGCAGCGATCCGGCAGGCGGAGTTCATGCTGGAACTCGGACCCGGAGCCGGTGAACGCGGCGGCGAGGTCGTCTATGCCGGCCCGGTGGAGGGCGCGGGGAACTCCCTCACCGGCCAGTACCTGAGCGGCCGGAAGCGGATCGCGACCCCCAGCGTCCGGCGGAAGGCCGGACCGCTCTGGTTGAAGGTGCGCGGCGCCAGCCTGCACAACCTCCGCGATGTGGCCGTGGACATCCCGCTCGATGCCCTGACCGTCGTCACCGGGGTGTCGGGCTCCGGCAAGAGCACCCTGCTGCACGATGTCCTGTACCGCCAGATGGAGGCCCGTTTGCGCGGCGGGCACAGCGCCAAGTCCCATCTCGGCGAACTCGTGGGCGAGGTGACCGACATCGGCGGCTGGGAGTATCTGAAGGACATTGTGCTGGTGGACCAGAGCCCCATCGGCCGGTCGCCCCGGTCCAATCCCATCACGTATATCCGCGCCTTCGACGAGATCCGGGAGCTGTTCGCCTCTCAACCGGAGGCGAAACGCCGCCGGTACACGTCCGCCACGTTCTCGTTCAATCTGCCCGGCGGCCGGTGTGAAGCCTGCGAGGGCGCGGGGCACGTCCGGGTGGAGATGGTCTTTCTGGCCGACGTCTTCGTGCCCTGCGAGGCCTGCGGCGGTTCCCGCTTCAAGCCCGAGGTCCTGGACATCCGGATTCACGGCCACTCCATCCATGATGTCCTGCAGTGGACGGTCGAGGAGGCCATCAGCCGGTTCCGGCACCAGCCCAGGCTGGGTGCCGCACTCTGGCAGTTGCAGCAGGTCGGTCTGGGATACCTCCGCCTGGGGCAGCCGGCCACGACGCTCTCCGGCGGCGAAGCCCAGCGGCTCAAGATCGCCCGGGAACTCCAGAGCGCCGGCCGAAAGGCCGGGCGGAAACTCTACATCCTGGACGAACCGACCACGGGACTTCATCTCGACGACGTCCGGGTCCTGATCCAGGTCCTCGACCGGCTGGTCGATGCCGGCAATACCGTCCTGCTGATCGAGCATCATCTGGATGTCATCAAGCGAGCCGACTGGATCATCGACCTGGGGCCGGACGCCGGCGCCGACGGCGGACGGATCGTGGCCCAGGGGACTCCCGAACAGGTCGCCGCGACCACCGGATCCCACACCGGCCGCTACCTGGCCGAGGTCCTCGGTGCGGAACCTGCGGCCCTGGCGGGATGAGGGCGGCTGAGGACAGAGGGCAGAGGGCAGAGGGCTGAGGACTGAGGACAGAGGACAAAGGGCTGAGGACTGAGGACTGAGGGCTGAGGACTGAGGACTGAGGACTGAGGACTGAGGAACCGGCATGATACCGAATCGCATTCGCTCCACCACCGTTGCTTCCTTCCCGCGGCTCACCTCCTGGGTTTCGGCACCATGATCCGTCCCCGCAAACTGCACAAGTGGATCGGCATCGGCATCGGTCTGTTCTTCTTCATGTGGACCGTGACCGGCGTCATCATGATCTTCCCCGGCCGTCGCGGCCCGGCATCGGCGCAGTCGCTGCCGCCCGACTGGAGTACGGCGGTGGTGTCCCCGGCCCGGGCGGTGGCCGCCGCCCGGGAGGCAGCGGACAGCCTCGGCAACCCGGTCCGGTCGGTTGCCTTGGCTTACGAAGGCGGCCGGCTGCTCTATCGGGTGCAGCTGGCGCGGGGAAACCGTCTGATCGACGCCACAACCGGCGCGCGGTACGAAGTCACCCGCGAGGAGGCCATCCGGCTGGCCCGCGCGGCCTTCACCGGTACTCCCGGGTCGGTGACGGTCGAACCCCTGGCGCGCCATGATATCCGCTACCCGGCCGGCGCCCTGCCGGTCTTCCGCGTCGTGCTGGGTGACGCCGCGGGGACGGTCGCCTATGTCTCGCCCCGGGACGCGTCGGTCACCCTGAGCGACGGCACCCGGCGGTTTCGATCGATGGCCAGCCGGATGCACGACTTCTCACTGGTGCGGAACCTGACCGGGAGTTCGCGCCTGCACTTCTGGCTGGTGATGCTCTCCTGCGTCGTCGCGGTGGCGGGCGTCGTCACGGGTTACTGGCTGGCCTGGCCCCGCCGTCAGAGAGGAATGAGGACCGTGAGTGAGAGATAAGGGGTGCCCCGCGCGCGGCCCCCGGCACCGGGCCCGCTCTCAGTCCTCGATTCTCAGTCCTTTCATGTCGACCGCCCGCCACAGATACCACGAGGCCACCGACCGGTACGGCCGCCACCGCTCGCCCCGGCGCAGCAGCTGTGCCGGGGTCGGCAGCGGCCGGCGGAACGTCCGGGCAAACCCCTTCTGCACCCCATAGTCGGTGGCAGGCAGGACATCCGGACGGCCGAGCCGGAAAATCAGCAGCATTTCGACGGTCCAGCGGCCGATGCCGCGGACCGCGACCAGACGCTCGACGATTTCATCGTCCGGCATGCGCCGGAGGTCCCGCAGGGTCGGCACCGTCCCGTCCAGCGTCCTCACCGAGAGGTCCCGGATGGCCGCGGCCTTGGCCCGTGACAGACCCACCGCCCGGAGCTGCTCCTCGCCGGTATCGAGGATCTGTTCCGGACGGAGCCGGCGAGTACCCGGGTACAGGGCCAGCAGCCGTCCGTGGATGGTGCCGGCCGCCTTGCCGGTGAGCTGCTGGTACACGATGGACTCTGCCAGCGCCTCGAACGGGCTCTGCAGCCGTTCCGGAACGAGGCGGAAAGGGCCGACCCGTCGCATCAGCATTCCAAGCCGGGGATCGGCCGCGGCCAGGCAGCGCCGGGCGCGGCGAATATCGAAGGCGGGGTGACCCAAGGCGGGTGTCGGCATCGGAGAATTGTACTGCGGCACGGCACCCGGGGCGACTGGGCAACGGCCCCCACCCGGCTATCTTTGAGCACCCCGGAGAGCGGCCGCGGCCGGGGCAAGCCAGCCGGTTCCTCCCTCAACGCCCCGGTCTCCGTGTCCCGAGCCCTCGCCGCCATCCTCTGGATGGTGCTGGCCCAGGCGATGTTCGCCACGATGAACGTATTCAGCCGCCTCGGCGGTGAGACCGTTCCGTGGTCCGAGGTGGCCGGCGCCAGGTTTCTGTTCGGGGCCGCCGTGGCCATTGCCATCGCCCGCGCCCGCGGCCGGTCCCTGCGTACCAGCGACCGGCGCAACACCTGGCTCCGGAGCATCTTCGGGACCGTGGCCAGCATCGGGTTCTTCGTCAGCATCACCAGCGACCGGATTCCGCTGGGCGATGCGGTCACCTTGAGTGCGACCGCTCCGATTTTTGTCGCCCTCCTGTCGCTGCCGCTCCTGGGCGAGCGTGTCTCGCGCCATACCGGCCTGGCCGTCCTGCTGGCCTTCATCGGCGTCGCCGGGGTCGTCCAGCCGACTTTCGCCGCCGCCGCCCCGATTGCGGCGCTGGCCACGGCGGGCGCGTTCTTCTACGCTCTCGCGATCATCTGGATCCGGAAGATCGGTCCCCGGGAGAGTGCGGAAGCCATCGTGGTGCATTTCTCATGCGTCGCGGCGGCCACCCTGCTCCTGATCTCTCTGCCGGTCTGGGTCACACCCGGCTCCCGGGCCCTGCTCTATATGCTGGCGACCGGGGTGGCGGGGGGCCTCGGGCAGGTCTTCATGACGCAGGCCTACGCCATGAGTTTCGCCGCGCCGACCAGCGGCCTCACGTACCTCAACGTGATCTTCAGCCACGCACTGGCCATTCCGGTGTTCGGCGAGCGGATCTCGATGCTCCAGGTGAGCGGCACCGTGCTGGTGATCGTCTCGGGGTTGATCATCACGCTCCATGCGTGGCGAAGCCGGGCCGAACCGGTATCGGACGCCACCCGGGCTGTCGCGCCGCCCGGATCGCGGCTATGATGAGAGGTACCCACACCGCACATCCACGCAAGGCCCGTCAGCCATGGAACGCATCCGTGTCGCTTCCCTGCAGTACTACGTCCGCCCGGTCAAGACCTTCGAGCAGTTCCGGGACCAGGTCGAGGCCCTGGTCGACACCGCGGTCGACTACAAATGCCAGCTGCTGGTGTTCCCCGAGTACTTCACGGTTCAGCTCCTGACGCTGGGCAATGTCCGGCGGCCGATCAGCGAGCAGATCCGGGATCTGGCAGCCCAGGTGCCCCGCTACCTGGAGCTCTTCAGCGACCTCTCCCGCAAGCACGGCCTCTACATCGTCGGCGGCACCATCCCGGTGCTGGACGAACTGGAAGACACCGTACACAACGAGTCGTTCTTCTTCGGCCCCAGGGGACAGCACGGGGTGCAGGGCAAGCTGCACATGACCCGGTTTGAAACCGAGGAGTGGCTGGTCAGTGCCCGGCGCGGGCTCAAGATCTTCGAGACGGCCTTCGGCCCGGTCGCGATCAACATCTGCTATGACGTCGAATTCCCCGAACTGGCCCGCGCGGCCGCGCGCCAGGGCGCGCACGTCCTGATCGTGCCGAGCTGCACCGACGAACGGCAGGGATTCCTCCGGGTACGCTATTGCTCCCAGGCCCGGGCCATCGAAAACCAGATGTACGTGGTGCAGTCGACGACGGTCGGCTCGTTGCCGATGGTCCCGGCGGTATCCCTCAACTACGGCCAGGCGGCCGTACTGACGCCCAGCGACTTTGCCTTTTCTCGGGACGGAATCCTGGCC
This sequence comes from Gemmatimonadales bacterium, assembly GCA_050183505.1. Taxonomy (GTDB): domain Bacteria; phylum Gemmatimonadota; class Gemmatimonadetes; order Gemmatimonadales; family GWC2-71-9; genus JBFXBG01. The sequence continues at coordinate 11,586 of JBFXBG010000092.1, forward strand.
GAAGGCAACCCCAATCAGGAAATGATGGTCATCGGAGAAATGAACCTCCGTACCATTCTCGACACCCGCTCCAGCGGCACGGTGATCCCGCTCTACGACAGCCAGCGTTCCGCGGACCTGGTGAAGCAGGTCGAGCGGGTGATCATCTGAACGGCGAGCTCTCCATGACGGCTGCGATCACCGTTCGCAACACACGGTCGGGAGACTTCCCCGGGATCATGGACCTGACCCGGGAGGTCTATCCCGGTGCGCCCAGCTGGACCCCGGCCCAGCTGGAATCGCACCTGGCCGTCTTTCCGGAGGGGCAGTTCGTCGCCATCAGTCAGGAAACCGGGGAAATCGTGGGCATGGCCGCCAGTCTCATCGTGCTGTGGGACGATTACGACATGGAAACCAGCTGGCGCGATTTCACCGATCACGGATTCTTCCGGAATCATGATCCGGAAAGCGGGCGGACCCTCTACGGGGCCGAAGTCATGGTCCATCCGGGCCGGCAGGGCCAGGGGATCGGCAAGACATTGTACGAGGCCCGCCGGGAGCTGGTCCTCCGGCTGGAACTGCTGCGGATCCGCGCGGGTGCCCGCCTCCGCGGCTATCATCGGTACGCCGCGCTGATGGACGCCGATACCTATGTCCGCAAGGTGGTCAAGCGCGAGCTGCGAGACCCGACGTTGTCCTTCCAGCTGGGCCGGGGGTTTCACGTCCTCGCGGTGGTCGGCAACTACCTGCGGAACGATCCCGAGAGCCTGGGCTACGCGGCGGTGATCGAATGGATCAACGAGCGGATCGCCCGGCCCGAAGACTACCTCGGCCGGGACAGCTGGATCCAGCGCGGGTAGCCGGCGTCCATGCCGGAGCTGCCGGATATTGTCGTGTACCTCGAGGCCCTCGCGCCGCGGATCCTCCACCGGCGGGTGACCGACATCCGCATCGCCAGCCCGTTCCTCCTCCGTTCCGTGGAGCCGCCGATCGCCGCCGCATGCGGAAGAGCCGTCAGCGGCCTGCAGCGGATCGGCAAGCGCATCGTGCTGGAACTCGAAGACGATCTCTTCCTCGTCCTGCACCTCATGATCGCCGGGCGGCTCCGCTGGAAGCCGCCCGGAGCGGCCATTCCAAGACGCATGGGCCTGGCCGGATTCGACTTCTCCGGAGGCACCCTGCTTCTGACCGAGGCCGGAACCAGGAAGCGGGCCGCCCTGCACCTGGTGCAGGGCCGGGAGGCGCTGGCGGAATTTCACCGCGGCGGGATCGAACCGCTGGAGGCCGCTCCGGAAGCGTTTGCCCGGGCCCTGCTCCGGGAGAATCACACACTCAAGCGGGCCCTCACCGATCCCCGGATCTTCAGCGGAATCGGCAACGCGTACTCGGACGAGATCCTCCACCGGGCGGCCCTCTCTCCCCTGCGGTTGACCCGGCGGCTCACGCCGGAGGAGATCGAACGGCTGCGGCTGGCCACCCGGCAGACCCTCGAGGAATGGACCGATCGCCTCCGGCGTGAGGTCGGGGAGGGCTTCCCCGGGAAGGTCACCGCCTTCCGGGAGGGCATGGCCGTCCACGGACGCTTCGGACTCCCCTGCCCCACCTGCGGCGCCCCGGTGCAGCGGATCCGCTATGCGGAGAACGAAACCAACTACTGCGCCCGATGTCAGAATGAGGGACGCCTGCTGGCGGACCGGGCCCTCTCCCGTCTGCTCCGGGAGGACTGGCCCGGGACACTGGAAGAACTGGAGCGAGTGCGGGAGGGCACTTCACGAGGAAGCCAGGAAGTGGATTGAGTATCCGTCCGGCCGGTGGCAGGATGGATGCCGCCCCCAGCATCCGTCCGGTCGACCCTCTCGCCCCTGAGGTCTCCGCTCCCACCGCGTCTCCGCCCGCCTCGCGGAACAGGTGCGGCCCAACAGGAGCCCGTGGTCGACCCTCTCACCTCTTACTTCCTACTTCTCACCGCTTACCAGGCCTTCCGATCTGCCCCAGTCCTCCAGCCGCCGGCGGATCTCATCCCTGGTCGACCGGAAACGGCTCAGCCGCTCCTCCTGCGGGGCCGAATCTCCCGGGGGCGCGGGATCGGGGAGGGGCCAGTGGAGCCGCCTCGCCGTTCCCAGGAAGACCGGGCAGACCTCTTCGGCGCACAGCGTGATCACGGTATCGACCGTCGCGGGATCGATGCGGTCCACCGGTTTGGACTGCTGACCACCGATATCGACCCCCGCCTCGCGCATCACCGCGATCGCGTCGGGATTCACCCGGGAGGGCATGCTGCCGGCACTCTGGACCCGGACCCGGCCGCCAAACAGCGCCCGGGCCCAGCCCTCGGCCATCTGGCTCCGGGCGGAATTCGCCACGCACAGAAACAGCAGGCCGGTCATGACCGCCCCCCCGCCATCGGCACCGGTACCGGCGGCGCCGTTTCCGGATAGAACCGGCGCCCCAGCCGGAGCGCCACGTTGACCAGCCCGATCAGGACGGGTACCTCGACGAGCGGCCCGATCACCGTGGCGAAGGCCGCTCCGGATTCGATCCCGAAGGTGGCCACCGCCACCGCGATCGCCAGTTCGAAATTGTTGGAAGCCGCCGTGAAGGAGAGCGTGGCCGACTGCGGATAGGTGGCCCCCACCCGACGGCTCAGAACGAACGAGACCAGGAACATCACGACGAAGTAGATCAGCAGGGGGAGCGCGATCCGCAGCACGTCCAGCGGCAGGCGGACGATCGCCTCGCCCTTGAGCGAGAACATGATGACGATGGTAAACAGCAGGGCCACCAGGGTCACCGGACCGACGCGCGGGATGAACACCCGCCGATACCAGTCGGGGCCTTTCACCCGCCGGAGCACGACCCGGGTCAGGAAGCCCGCGGCGAAAGGGATGCCAAGGTAGACCGCGACACTGCCCGCGATCTCGCCGATCGTGATGTGCACGATCGTGCTCGCCAGGCCAAGCCACGAGGGAAGCACCGTCGCAAAGAACCAGGCGTAGACCGGAAAGAACAGCACCTGGAAGATCGAGTTGAAGGCCACCAGCCCGGCGCAGTACTCGGCATCGCCCCGGGCAAGATCGTTCCAGACGATGACCATCGCGATGCAGCGGGCCAGGCCGATCAGGATGAGGCCCAGCATGTATTCCGGCCGGTCCCGCAGGAAGAGCACCGCCAGCCCGAACATCAGCACCGGACCGATCACCCAGTTCTGCAGCAGTGAAAGACCCAGGATCCGCCGGTCCCGGAACACCCGCCCCAGTTCTTCGTACCGCACCCTGGCCAGCGGCGGGTACATCATCAGAATGAGGCCGACCGCGATCGGGAAGTTGGTCGTGCCCCTTCCCATGCTCTGGATTCCGCGGACGACCCCCGGAGCGGCGAAGCCAAGCCCGACCCCTGCGGCCATGGCGGCAAAGATCCAGAGCGTCAGGTAGCGGTCCAGCAGGCCCAGCCGCCGGGCGATCCCGCCCGCACCGTACGTCGATCCCACATTGCGCTCCGGTCTAGAGTCCGGCCAGCAGCGTCCGCAGGCGCCTCAGCGACCGCGGATTCAGCCAGTAACAGACGCGCGGCCCGTCGATCTCCCCCTGGATGATCCCCGCCTGTTTCAGGATCTTCAGGTGTTGTGAAACGGTGGACTGCGCCAGATCCATTTCCCCGACGATCTCACCGCATTGGCAGCTGGACCGGCGCGCCAGCAGGCGGACGATCCGCACCCGCGCGGGATGGCCCAGCGCCTTGGCCAGCGCCGCCAACTCGCGGTCCGCCCTGGGACCGTCAACCGGCCGCCGATCCGGGCCGGCCGGCGCCGCAGGGCGGGAGACCGCCCGGTCGAGTCCTTTCATCGTCGATCTACGATAAGGACCGGCGGGCCCCGGAGCAACCGGGCACCGGTGCCTGCCGCGGCGTCCTGCGGTTCATCCGCATTCTCGACCACTGGCGCTCCCTCCCGTCTCCGCCTACCGTTCCCCTCCATGACAGCCTGGGTCCTTCGACTGCTCGTCGCGAACGCCGCCGTCTATCTCCTGATTCCGCAGAATTCACCGCTGTATCAGGAACTGGTGCTGGTCCCGATCGAACTGCTCCGCTATCCCTGGACGATCGTGACCTACATGTTCCTGCACGGGGGGTTCGGTCACATCCTGTTCAACATGATCACCCTGTTCTTCTTCGGCCCGCGGGTCGAGGAACGGCTGGG
>JBFXBG010000093.1:0-15661 GCA_050183505.1 Gemmatimonadales bacterium
AGGCATGGCTGCCTCCAATGACCAGGTTGACGGCGGCGGCGAAGGCCGCCCACTCGCGCCGCTGCCGGGCCAGGACATCCCGGCCCTTCCGGGTGAGCCGGTAATGGCAGCGCCGCCGTTCCCCCGGTTTCTCGACCCAGCGCCCGGAGATCCACCCGTCGTTCTCCATCCGGTAGAGGACGGGGTAGAGGGTCGAGACGTTGAACTGGATCTCTCCGCCTGAGCGCAGTTCGATGAGCTTGCCCAGTTCGTATCCGTGCGAGGGCCCGTCTTCCAGGAGCGCCAGGATCATGAGCTCGACGCTGCCCTTCTTGAGTTCGGGACTGAACACCGGGAGCCTCCTGATATGTTGTCACGCAATATATCGCCTGGACCTATATATACGGACGGCCGGCGGCCGGCAAGAGGGGCCGGAGAACCGGTCCTCTCGTAGAGGTCCAACCGCCGGGGACGTGGAAACACGCCGGTGCGAAAGGGTTGCTTCCCCGGGCCGGGGCGGCCTGATTGTCTGGGGCCGGGCCCCGCGGAGGTGTACCGGGGGCGCGGCCCCTCCAGCCGCTTCGCGTCAGCGGCGGGGAATGGACCGGACCGTGACGGCTTTCAGGAGGGAGGAACCATGGAAAAGATCCGAATCGAACAGCACAGCGCCACCGGTCTTCTCTGGATCGCCGCGTGGCTTTTCACCATCGGCTTTCTGAAGCTGGGTTTCTGGAAGGGGCTGCTGGCGATCCTGGTGTGGCCCTACTACCTCGGGGCCACGTTCAGTCATCTGGTCCAGCCGTAGCGACGGCCGCCGCGGTGAGCACGTCGGCGCCGATCGCGGTGACCGCCTCGAAGGTCGACCGGGCGGCGGCCACGAGGGCCGGAGCGTGCGCGAGGGGAACCGCCGAATCCAGCTCGGCCTTGAAGTGGCGCCAGCGGTCCGGCTGGGCCTCGCCGTAGGGGTCCAGAAAGGCGAGCCCCGCATTCGGAGCAAGACCGAATGCCCGTGTCAAGCCCCGGGCGATGTAGCGCGACCCGTTGGTGCTGCCCTCGAGGACGTAGAGGACCCCGAGGAGGGCGGGAGCTGAGGCTTCACCGAGCCGGTCGAGGAGGACCAGAAGGGCGGCGGTGGCGGGGAGGGGCGGGGCGGCACCGGGGGTGGCCCCGAAGTGGGTCAGATCCCGCAACAGCTCCGGCGTCCGGCGCCAGGCGGCCGTTTCCATGGCGCAGGCCGGCCCCGCCGCGGCCAGGAGCGCCTCCAGTCTCGCGTACAGATGATGCATTTCCCCCAGCCAGGCGATGTAGTCGGGGAGCGTGATCTCCCCCTTCAGGAGTCGGCGCTGGAACTCGGACCGTTCCGCCCGCTTGTGGTGCTCGGCCGTCTGCTCGCGGAGCACACCCGAGACGGTGTTGGGCGGAGCGGTGGGCGCGGGGGAGTCGGGAGATGGATGGGTCATGGTCGGAAGCATCCAAACAGGGTGAGCGTGGTGGGCACGACCAGCCACAGGAGCCCCTTCAGGAGGAAGAAGAGGAACGCCGTGATGCCGATCTTCTTGAACCACGGGCGGTTTAGAAACGAATTGAGAATCATTTTCAATTAAATGGGAGCGAGCAAGTTCGCTTGCCGGGCTCTTCGTGTCAATGACGGCGCCGCGGCGGGGCAGGTCTCAGGCAATTCCCTTTTCGAGAAGCACGAAATCCAGCGGCTTCATGGCCACGCCGTAGCGCGCGTCCACCACGAACGGCTTCCGCTGGCCGGTCGGGCGGTATCCGTGGCGCAGGTACCACGCGGTCAGCTCCTCCCGGGCCGAGATTACCCGCATGAAGATCGTCCGGCAGCCGTGCTCGCCGGCATACGCCTCCGCCGCGGCCAGGAGGGCTTTGCCGATACCTCGCCCCTGGAGGCGCGGCTGTACCGAGAGCATGCCGAGGTAGAGCCGGCCGCCCTGGCGCTGCAGGTGCACGCAGCCGACCAGCCGATGCGGATCGTCCAGATACTTGAGTACCGTGCCGTCGGGGTCGCTCACCAGGCGGGCGACCGTCGCTTCATCGGTCCGGATGAGTCCCTGGACCAGGTCCGACTCGTGGGTCCAGCCCTGCCGGGCACTCTCTCCCCGGTAGGCCAGGTTGATGAGAGAGACGAGGGCGGGGACGTCGGCGGAAGTGGCGGTGAGGATTCTCAATGTCGATGTGGCTCGCGTCAGTCTGTCGGCTACACCTCGGAGCCCTCGGCTGAAGCCGAGCGGGGTCGTCCTGGACGTCGTGGCCGGCACTGGTTAAACACGGATTCCACAGATTTCACGGATTCGTTCCTGCCGGATGGCGTCTTTCAAAGGAGCGGCTCCGTGGAATCCGTGTTTGAGTCCTAAGGGGCGCCCCGGGTCCTCAGCCGTCCTCTCCCCACCTGCCCTCACTTGCTCACCTCTTCACCCGGCCTCATGCTGAAGCGACCGTAGTGGGAGTAAGGATTACGGTGCTCGCCGGTCCGCCGGTCCGCCGGTCCGTCAGCCCCCGGCCCCGACATCGGGGTACGCCCGGGCCAGCGGGAATCCGTTTCCTTTCATTTCCTTTGCCGCCCAGGCGGCGATGCGCCGCTGGACATCCTCCGGGACATCCTTGTGCCGGTCGGCCTTGCCGCTCACGAAGAGTTCGGCATTGGTCTGCAGGATGTGCGGCGGGTGCATCTCGAAGTTGTCCTGGTGCTCCTGCATGTACCTGAAGCCGCACTTCTCGACCACCAGGGCCAGTTCCTGTTCGTTGAGCGGCGCCACGCCCAGGAACTCCGCGACCCCGCGGACCACGGCCGGGAGATCCCGTTTCATGTCCTCGAAATAGACGAACAGCACGTTGGATTCACGCTGCGCCAGGTCCCACCAGCCTTTCACGTGATCCGTCCAGGTCCCCCACCACATCAGGTCCGGCGAGGTGTACCACACCTCGTAGGCCGCCATGTCCGGGGCCATGGCCCCGGCGTTGGTCCGGACGAAGTCGATGCAGCTGGCGAAACACGAGACCGGGTGCCGGGCCACGTAGATATAGCGGGCCTCCCGGCTGAAGGGGCAGAGCCCGGCGGGGAAGTGGGTCTTGATGATCCGGGACGGCCGCTCGGTGCCGACCGGCGGTGCCTGGTCCACCGGGACGCTCTTGCGGCCTTCCAGCCACGGGGCCACGGCGTAAAGAGCGGTGCCGGTTTCGACCAGCGTTCCCCGGCCGCGGTTCAGGACCTCGTAGACCACGTTCTGCATCCAGGTGGTCCCGCACTTCATCTGGGTGACGACAAATATGTCGTCCGGCCGGGCCTCGTAGGCCGCGCCCCGGGCGAAACTCGCCACATCGCAACTGCCGGTGGGGCCGGAGACGCCCTTGTGCTGGATCCTGACCTTGCGGAAATCCAGCCGGGACAGCCGGCCGCTGAGCCAGAGGATCGGCGCCAGCAGCACGGCATGCCGCCGCAGGGTGCGCTTGAACCGGCTGCGCTCGGCCGGGGGCCGGCCGTAATACCCGAGCCCCAGGGTCTGCTCGTCCTCCCACCGGAGGACGGTGGCGAGGTAGACCATCTGCACAACGTAGAGTCCGAAAAGGATGCCGAGCGCGCCGAGGACCCACCAGAGAATGGACATGGGGAGGGAATATAAGGGTCGAGGAGTCGAGAGGTCGAGGAGTCGAGAGGTCGAGGAGTCGAGAGGTCGAGGAGTCGAGAGGTCGACCTCGCGACTCCGTGACCGCCTTATATTCCTCCCATGGCCGCCCGCATGGAAGTCCGCCTCAGCCGCGAAATGCGGCTTATCGACATCACCATGATCGGCGTCGGCGCCATGATCGGCGCCGGGATCTTCGTGCTGACCGGCGTGGCCGCCGGCGTGGCCGGGCCCGCGCTCATTCTGGTGTTCCTGCTGAACGGCTTCGTCGCGGCGCTCACCGCGATGGCCTACGCCGAACTGGGCAGCGCGTTTCACGACGCGGGCGGGGGATACCTCTGGGTCAAGACCGCGCTGCCGGATCCCAACGGCTTCCTGAGCGGCTGGATGTCGTGGTTTGCCCATGCGGTGGCCTGTTCGCTCTACGCCCTCGGCTTCGGCGCCTATTTCCATCTGGTGCTGCAGGCCTTCGGGGTGCCGGACATCCAGCTCGGCTTCATGACGCTGGAGAAATGGCTGGCGGCCGCGACGGTCATCCTGTTTGCCTGGGTCAACTACCGCGGCGCCAGCGAGACCGGCAAGGCCGGCAACGTGGTGACCATCGGCAAGGTCGTGATCATCGCGGCCTTTATCCTCGCCGGCGCGGTGGTGATGTTCGGCCGGCCGGGATGGACCGCCTCGTTCCATCCCTTCATGAGCCAGGGCTGGGGCAGCGTGTTCGTCGCGATGGGTCTGACGTTCATCGCGTTCGAAGGCTACGAGATCATCGCCCAGACCTCCGAGGAGGTCCGTGACCCGAAGCGGAACGTGCCCCGGGCGATGTTCCTCTCGCTTCTCATCGTCGTTCCGATCTACCTGCTGGTGGCCTGGGTCGCGGTTGGCGCCACGGTGCCGCCCGCCGGGCAGAGCGTGACCCAGTACCTGGGCCAGGAGAAGGAGATCGCCCTGGTGCGGGCCGCGGACCAGTTCGTCCGCTACGGCGGGGTGGTGCTCCTGGTCGGCGGCCTGCTTTCCACCCTCTCGGCGCTCAACGCCACGATCTACTCGTCCTCCCGGGTCGCGTTCGCCATGGCCCGGGACGCCAATCTGCCGCGCGTCCTCGAGCGGATCCACGAGCGCCGGGCAACGCCCCACCTCGCGATCCTGGCTTCGGCCGTCATCATCGTCGTCATGGCCGTGGCCCTCCCCATCGAGGCGGTCGCGGCGGCGGCGGACGTGATGTTCCTGCTGCTGTTCGTGCAGGTGAACGTCGCGCTCATCCGCCTGCGGAAGCTGCGTCCGGATCTGGACCGCGGGTTCCGGGTGCCGCTCGTCCCCCTGGTGCCGATCGTCGCCATTCTTACCATGGTGGTGCTGACCTTCTTCCTGCTGCGGCACTACCCGCTCGCTCTGGTCAGCACCGGCGTCTGGGTCCTGGCCGGGGTCGGCCTCTACTACGGATACAGCCGGAAGCGGGAGGCCGCGGCGACCGAGCGGGAAGAGTGGATGGAGCGGATCGAACGCAAGGAATACCGGGTGCTGGTGGCGGTGTCCAATCCCGAGACGGTCGAATCACTGCTGGAAGTCGGCATGGCCATCGCCCGGCACCACAACGGTGAAGTGGTGGCCCTCGCCGTGGCGGAGGTCCCCGAAGGGGAGAGCCTTCTGGCCGGGCGGCCCCGGGCCCGGGCGCTGGAGCCGCTCATGGGCCGGGCGGTGGAATACGCCATGAAACGGGGATCCGCGGTCTTTCCGGTGGTGCGGATCGCGCACCGGGTGAGCGAAGGGATCCTAGACACGGTGCGGGAAGAGGAGTGCAACTTCCTCGTGATGGGTCTGCCGCAGACCCAGTCGGTCATCGAGAAGCTGGTGGCCTCGATCACCGAGCTGGTGCTGCGGGACGCGCCCTGCCAGGTGGGGGTCGTCTTCGGCAAGGTCCGCCCCGAGGCGATCACCGGCATCCTGGTGCCGGTGACCTCGGGCCAGAACTCGTTGCTGGCCGTCGAGCTGGCCCCGGCCTTTGCCGCCAGTCTGGGTGGAGAGGTCCGCGCGGTCACCGTCATCGAGCACGGCGTCAACGGCGACGAAGCCGACAAGGCCGTGGCCGAGGCCCAGAGCACGCTGGAGGCGGCCGGCCTCAAGGCCGAATTGAAGGTCCTGCGCCGGCGGGAGGCCGGCCGCGGTCTGGCCGCCGCCGCCCGGCGGGGAGAGGCCGTGGTGATCGGCGCGCCCCGGGGCGGTCCGGTCGCCGCCATCCTCGGGGCCTCGGTGCCGGAAGCCATCGCGCGGCGTGGCCGGAACCCGGTCATCGTCGTCCGTGAAGTCGAAGAGCAACGGGCCCATCGCTTCGAGCGGGTCTTCTTCGGGAGGAGCTAGCCGGGTATGCAAGACCAGTCACTGCGCCCCATCGAGGGGTTCATGGAACGTCTCTCCGGGTACCTGCCGACCCTGGTCGCGGGCCTGCTCGTGGTCGTGGTCGGAATCGTCCTCGGCTGGCTGGTGAAGCGCGCCGTGGTCCGGATCCTGGTCTGGCTCCGGCTCGACCGGCTGGGTGGACGGTTCGGCTGGCGGTCCGCCTTCGGCAAGGGAGACGTCCGCGCGGCCCTCTACAACGTGATCGGCGGCGCCGCCATGGCGGTGGTGATCCTGGTCTTTCTGGACAATGCGCTGCAGATCTGGGGACTGGTGGTGCTGACGAGGCTGGTGGACAACATCGTCTTCTACCTGCCCAATGTGGCGCTGGCCGCGCTGATCGTGGCCGTCGGGGTCCTGCTGGCCAATCTGCTTGCGGTTCGGGTCGAGGAAGCGCTGGACGAGGAGGAGTTCTCCCACGCGCGGCTGGTGGGCAAGATCCTCAAGGGCGTGCTGCTCGCGGTGGTCGGGGCGCTGGCCCTCTGGCAACTCGATTTCGCCCGCCAGATCGTACTGGCGGCGTTTCTCATCGGCTTCGGCGCCGTCGGCGTCGGCTTTGCCCTCGCGGCCGGCATGGGCAGCGCCCAGGCCATCGCGAAAGGCTGGGAGACGCTGTTCGAAAAGAAAGACGAATAGACGCGCGGTGAACGGTGGACGGTCAACGGTGAACGGTCAACGATGAACGGTGAACGGTGAACGGGCGAGTGGCTTGACGTTCCTGGCCTGATCGCGACATTCCTGCCCGCCTGCCCGCCTGCCCGCCTGCCCGCCTGCCCGCCTGCCCGCCTGCCCGCCTGGCAAGCCTGCCCGCCTGCCCGCCTGCCCGCCTGGCAAGCCTGCCCGCCTGCCCGCCTGGCAAGCCTGCCGCCTGCCCGCCTGGCAAGCCTGCCGCCTGCCCTACTCCTCCCTCAACACCACCGCCGGGTCCACCCGGGTTGCCTGCCGCGCCGGGATGTAGCCGGCCGCCAGCGTCACCAGGACCACACCGGCCGCGACGACCGCGTAGGTCAGCGGGTCGGCCGGTTCGGTCCCCGCCAGCAGGCTCCGGATCGCGCTCCCGGTGGCGAATGCGAGGAGGAGGCCCGCGATCAGCCCGACCGACACCGGGGCCATGGTTCCCGCCAGAACCTCGCGGAGTACGCCGCCCGCCTGCGCCCCCAGCGCCAGCCGGATGCCGATCTCCCGCCGCTGCCGCGCCACGGCGTAGGCGGTCACGCCCCAGATCCCGACGACCGCGATCACGACGGCGAGCAACGCGAACGTCCCGATCAGTGCGGTCATGAATCGGGGACTCACCAGCTTCCGGGACACCATCGCCGGCATGGTGCGGAATCCAGCGGGTGTGAGATCGGGGTCGACCGTCTGAAGCCGGGCGGCCAGGGCGCGCTCGATCCCCTCGGGATCCTGGCTGGTCCGCAACACCAGGTAGGTCCCCCAGCGCGGGGCCTGGGCCTGGGGCCAGTAGATTGCCGGTTCCACCGGATCGTCGGGCCGGATCGGCGGGATGTCCCGCACCACGCCGACGATCGTCATGGTCCGGCCGTACATGGCCACGCGGGCGCCGAGCGGATCCTGGCCGGGCCAGTACCGGCGCACCGCCGCTTCATTGATGAGCGCGACGGGAAGACTGCCGGCCCCGTCCGTCCCGGTAATGCCACGGCCCTGAATGATCGGCACGCCGAGGGTCGGGAAGTACCCGGGGTCGATATCGAACCACCGGACCGTCGGCTCCTCGCCGGGCGCAGGCTGCGGCCGCCCCACGATCTCCATCGCATCGGTCTCGATGCCGCCGAAGAGCGGGCCCGCGGAGGCCCGTCCCACCGACCGCACACCCGGCATGGTCGCGGTTTCCCCGGCCACCCTGGCAAACAGGGCCGACACCTGCGCCGGTTCCGGATACCGGTCCGAGGAGGCCAGCAGCCAGGTCACCGCCAGGTGCTCCTGCTCGAATCCCGGATCCCAGTTGACCAGTCGCAGCAGGCTCCGGCCCAGCAGGCCGGCGGCAATGAGCAGCACCAGGGCGAGGGCGACCTCGAGGCTGATCAACCCGCGCCGGAGTTGCAGGCCCGAACCGGAAAGCGTGCGGCTGCCGCTACGCAGGACATCACCGGGCCGGTCCCGCCGCAGATGAATCATGGAGGCGAGTCCCAGCGCGAGCGCCGTTCCGGTCGAGATCAGCAGCGTGAACAGGAGCACCCGGCCGTCGAGCGCGACGGTGTCCAGCCGCGGAATCCCGCCCGGTGCCAGTGCCCGGAACGCATCGATTCCCCAGAGGGAAAGCACCAGGCCGGTTCCCGCGCCGATCAGGCTCACGATGAGCGCTTCGGAGAGGAGCAGGCGTCCCGAGGCCCAGAGGCCTCCGCCCAGCGCCAGCCGGATGGCCAGCTCCCGGCGCCGGTCGCTCACGCGCGCCAGCATCAGATTCGCCACGTTGGCGCACCCGATCAAAAGCACCAGGACGACCGCACCGAGCATCACCAGCAGCGTCCGGCTCACCGGTTGCACCAGATGGTCCTGGAGGCCGGAGATCGAAACGCCCCAGCCGTCGTTGGTTGCCGGGTGTCCGGCCGCCAGCGCCCGGGCGATTCCCCCGAGTTCGTCCCCGGCCTGATCCAGGGTGACACCCGGTGCCAGTCGTCCGACGGTCCGGAACCCCCGCCACGAACGGTTCTCCTCGTCTTTCGGGTCGAACGGCAGCGGCGTCCACATCGCCACCTGCTCGAGGCCCGGGACCTCGGCGCCCTCCGGGAGCACGCCGATCACGATATGCGGTTCTCCGTCGAGCATTACGGTCCGGCCCAGTACGGCCGTGTCGCCGCCGAACCGGCCCCGCCAGAGGTTCTGACTCAGTACGGCGACCTTCGCCGCCCCGGGCGCCTGGTCCGCCGGGGAAGGGAGTCTCCCGATGGCAGCGGTCAGTCCCAGGGTCTGGAAGAACTCCGGCGACGCGACCCCGCCATCAACATGTTCGACCCGGGTGTTCTCCCGGAGCAGGAACGGCCAGTCCCTGCCGATCCCCACCGACGCCAGCGTCCGGCTGCTCTCGCGCCAGTCCTCCACATCGGGCGGTGACGCGACGCAGAACTGCGCGACCGCCGGGTTGGTCTCGCAGAGAACGATCAGGCGGTCCGCGTCGGGAAACGGGAGCGGCCGCAGCAGGATTCCATTGACGACGCTGAAGATCGTCGTATTGGCCGCGATGCTGAGCCCGATGGTGGCGACGGCCGCCAGCGTGAAACCGGGGCTTCGCCGCAAGGCTCGCCAGGAGTAACGGAGGTCACTGAGGAAACCGCGCATGAATCAGAGCTCCAGCTGCGGGGGGTCCGACGCACGTGGTCAGGTGCAGCGAACATGCCATCCTGGGTGAAGAACGTAGCGGACCGTCACGAAAGAACTTGCGCATGGCGGACGCGGTGCGGCGGAGGAGCGGTCGTGTTCGGTTGTGGGACGCACCGTGCGGATACGGACGGCGGGAATTCCGAGCGGAGTGATCCGGGAGCCGCGACGGTCCGACGGGCCGACGGGCGGACGGGCCGAGGGGCCGTCGTTCAGGCGGTCTGTCAGTCCGCCTTTCCCTCTTTCCGCGCTTCCGCCTGCGACAGCAGCAGGAGCTCATCCCCCGCCTGCAGCTGCACCTCGGCGCCGGGCCGCAGCATGGTCTTCTCCCGGATCACGGCCAGGACCTCCTTCCCGCCGTCGTGCCGGAGTGATCCGTCGAGCATCTTTCCGACCCGCGGATCGGTGGTGCTCAGGCTGGTCATCGTGAGCTGCCGGCCTTCGGGCAGATCCACGGGAATGCCCGACTGGACCAGCATGACCAGATCGATCCGTCCGATGTCCTTGGGCAGCGGACCGGTCCGTTCCCGCAACAGCTTGAGCGCGAGGCGGAGGTGCTCGGTCCGGTGGGCGGGAGAGGCGGCCCGGTTCCGGACCTGGGCCTCGTACAGGCTGTGGTAGCGGAACACATCGGCCAGCCGGTTCTGGACGATATAGCTGATCGTCACCGCCAGCGCCGCGGGAACGAAAAGCCGGTACCCGCCGGTCATTTCCATGACCATCATCATGGTCGCGAACGGTACCCGCGCCGCGCCGGCGAAGACCGCCGCCATCCCGACGACGACGAACGCGGGAGCCGGCATGTGAAACGTCACTCCCAGCAGGCCTCCCAGCATCCCGCCGACGAAGAGGGTCGGGGCGAACACGCCGCCGGAGCCGCCCGAAGACACGGTGAACGCGAGCGCGATCGGTTTGGCCACGACCAGGGCGGCGAGGGTAACCACGGGAAGCCGCCCGTCGATGGCCTCCTGGACCCAGCCGTACCCGCCACCGATCACTTCGGGCACGACGAGGGCGAGGCAGCCGGTCAGGAACCCGCCGATGGCCGGACGCCACATGGCCCGCACCGGCAGCCGGCGGAACAGATCCCGCATCCGGTAGAACACCTCCGGGATCAGTGTGCCCACGATACCGGCGGCCACACCCAGGATGGCATACCAGCCGTACTGGCTGATCGCCGGAGCCTGGAGCGACACCGGGACCCGGAAAAGCGGCTCCCATCCCAGGAATACCCCGCTCAGGGCATAGGCCACGACGGATGCCAGCGTGGTGTAGAGCAGGGCGCGGGCCTCGAAGTCCATGCCCCAGTACAGCACCTCGATGGCGAACAGCGCCGTTCCCACCGGTGAACGGAAGATGGCCGCCAGGCCGGCGGACATGCCGATGAGGAGCAGCAGCCGGGTGTCATCCTCCGACAGCCCCCGCCAGCGGGCATAGGTGGATCCCAGCCCGGCGGAAATAAGTGCCACCGGTCCCTCTCGTCCGCCGGAGCCGCCGGATCCGATCGTGAGGGCGGAGGCGAGCAGCTTGACCGGCGGGACGCGCGCCCTCAGGGCGCCGCCGGAGCGGTGAAACGCGCGGACGACGGTGTCCGTGCCATGTCCTTCGGCTTCCGGCGCGCCCCAGGTGACGAGCAGCCCGACGAGAATGCCCCCGACGGTCGTGGCGAACGGCACCAGCCACAGGCCGAAGCCGCCGATGACCTGGCTCGGGACCCCTCCCTCGGCGGGCAGGCCCGGCGGCTTGTAGCCGGCGAGCCCGAAGAGAAGCACGTGCTGGACCCCCTCCAGCAGCAGCTGGAAGACGACGGCGCTGACCGCCCCCACCGCACCGAGCAGCAGCGTCTCCAGCAGCAGCCGGCGCTCCCGGGCCGTCGTCGCACTGCGCTCGGCCGCCATGAACCGGCGGTAGAGACGCGCTACCGTCCCGCGCTCACGCCGCATGGACCATCCCGCCGCTCACTGTCCACCTGCTGCCAGACTCAATCCGCACTCGCTCCTCCTCTGCTGTTCCAGTCACTCGTCAACGTCATTCCGTTCCCCGTGCCCGTGCCAATGCCCGCCGGGCGTCCTCGACCAGTCTGATCTCCGCGGTATCGGGCGCCGGGGCCGAACTCAGGGACTGATAGGCCGAGTTCAGCAGCGAATCGGCCGGGTCGAGGAGGCCGAGTTCGGTGAGCGTCCGCCCCAGCAGGTACCGGGTGTGCACCGTGCGCGGGTGTGCGTCACCGAAACTCGAGCGATAGATCCGCAGGGCCCGCTCGAGGCGGGGCCGGGCCGCGGCGGGGCGGCCGGTCAGCAGCAGGACTTCTCCCAGTCCCTCGAGCGGAAGCCCGAGTCCGGCCCGGTCTTCCGCCGAGTTGGCCAGGTAGATCGCCAGTGACCGCCGGTACTCGCGTTCGGCGCCGGCCAGGTCACCCTGGTCCTGAAGGACGGCGGCGAGATTCCGGATATCGTAGGCGACCCAGGGATGACCGGCTCCGTGCGTGGTGCTGTCGATTTCGATGGCGCGCTGCAGGGCCTCTCTGGCCTGGTCCAGCTTGCCCTGCTTGCGGAGATCGCGCCCCAGGTTGACGAGTTGGGTGGCCTCCTCCGGATGCCCCGGACCATACAGCCGATGGTTGATGGCGATGGCTTCCCGGTAGAGCCGCTCGGCCTCTTCAAAGGCGCCCGCCGCCTCTCGGGCAATAGCGAGGTTGTTGAGCGATGCCGCCACCAGCCGGTGATCGTCGCCGAAGAGCCGGCGCCGCAGGTCCAGGGACGCGCGGAGCAGGGTGTCCGATCCGGCCGTGTCGCCCAGCTCCCGCCGGATCGTCGCCAGCTCGTTCAGCTGGTTGGAGACATACACATCCGGGGGACCGAGCAGCCGGCGGATGGCGAGCCCCCGTCTGGTGAGCGAGTCGGCCAGGGGATACTCCCCCTTCTGGGACGCGAGGAAGCCGAGGTCGGTGTAGGCGTTGGCCAGCAGTGCCTGATCGGCATCGGGATGCGCCTCGAGGATCCGGGCGGCCCGCGCGGCCAGCACCCGCTGTGAGTCCGGCCCGGCGGTCTGAAACACGACGGCGCCGAGTGCGAGCAGCGCGCCGGCGTACTCGACCGAAGCCGGCCCGTGCAGACTGTCCTGGATTTCCAGCACCCGGGTGGCGAGCGATTCCGCGGGCGCGAACACCCCCAGGCCCTGGTAGGCGTCGGCGGCGGCGCCCATCAACTCGGCCCGGACGCCCGGCTGCTCCGGCAGCCGGGTCGCCAATTGAGCAACGCCGCGATCCAGCATCTCGCGTGCGGTGAGCTGCCGGCCACCGGCCTCGCTGGGGTCAGCGGAGGTGAACAGTTCCTTGAGAAACCCGGCCACCTGCTCGGCTCGCGCCTGGGCTCTGCGGGCGCGGTCGCGCTCGGCGGTGACCCGGGCGAAATAGAATCCGCTCAATCCCAGCACCAGGACCACGAACCCGGCACCGGCGGCGACTCCGAGAGGATGCCGGCGGATGAACTTGCCGGTCCGGTAGGACCAGGTGACCGGCCGGGCCGTGACCGGTTCGCCCGCCAGATGGCGGTCCAGGTCGGCGGACAGCGCCGCGACCGCGGGATAGCGGCGCTCCGGTTCCTTGCGAAGCGACTGCAGGATGATCGTGTCGAGGTCACCCCGGAGCGCCTTGGCCCTTCCGGCAGGGAGATCCGGCCTTGCGCTGGGCCTGGGCGGCTCGCGCTCGCAGATCTCCCGCGCCAGGGTGGCGGCGGAGACTCCGTCCACCTCCAGAGGGAGATGCCCCGTCAGCAGCTGGTACAGCACCACGCCCAGGGAGTACACGTCGGTCCCGACCCCGATGCGCTCGCCCCGGACCTGCTCCGGGCTGGCGTAGGCCGGGGTCATCACGTGGACCGTGGCCGTCTCCACGCCGGAGCCCTCCGGGGCCAGCAGCTTGGCGATCCCGAAATCGAGCAGCTTGGGTGTGCCGTCGGCCGACACGAGGATGTTGGAGGGCTTGATGTCCCGGTGGACCACGAGGGCCCGGTGGGCGTGGCTCACCGCATCGCACACCTGGCGGAAGAGCCGGAGCCGGTCCGCGACGCCCAGGCGGTGCCGGTCGCACCAGACGTCGATCGGCAGCCCATCCACATATTCCATTACCAGGTAGGGGGTGCCATCCTCCGCGGTCCCACCGTCGAGCAGGCCCGCGATGTTGGGATGGTGCAGATCCGCCAGGATCTGACGCTCGTTCCAGAATCGCCGCAGAGCCTCCCCGCCGGCAAAGCCGCTGCGGATGAGCTTGAGGGCCGCCCTGGCCCGGTACGCGTCGTCGGCCCGCTCGACCAGATACACGGTGCCCATGCCGCCCTGGCCGATCTCCCCGGCGATCCGCCATGGGCCGATCCGCGTTCCCTGGCGCTGCGGCAGGGAGGCCGCGGCAAGCTCAGCCGCCGCCGCGCCGACGGCCCGGCTGATGGCCCCGGCGTCGGATCCCGCCGCCTCGGCCGCGAGGAGCTGTGCCACTTCCTCGCGCAGCTCGGTATCGGATCCGCAGGCCTCGGCCAGGAAGGTCGAACGCTCGACCGGCGGCAACTCGGCGGCGCGCGCAAACAGTGTCTGGATCTGCTGCCAACGCTCGGGAGTCACGCGAATCGATTGGGAGACATGGTTTTATCAAGATGCACCGGCCCGGTCCCGATCGGGAGTCCCGGATTAATGGACCGGGGGCGGACGCGTAATGGACTCCCGGCGGCCGTGGTCGCGGCCGGCCTCGATCTCACCAAAACACCGGAGGTATCCGTGGATAATCCGTCCGCCATGGCGGGAATCAACTGGCTGGCTGTCATCGTGGCCGCGGTCGCCACCTTCATCCTTGGTGGGCTGTGGTACGGGCCGCTCTTCGGCAAGGCGTGGATGGCGGCTTCCGGCGTCACCGAGGAGCGTGCCAGACAGGGCAATCCGGCGGTCATCTTCGGGCTGTCGTTCGTGCTCCAACTGGTTGCGGCGATCGTCCTGGCCATGTTCATCGGCCCGGAGGCGGACCTGACGTTCTCGCTGCTGGCAGGCCTCTCGGTTGGCGCGTTCTGGGTGGCGACTGCCTTCGGGGTGGTCTACCTCTTCGAGCGGCGGCCCCTCGGCCATTGGGTGGTGAATGCGCTGTATCAGATCGTGGCGTTCACCTTGATGGGGGGGATTCTCGGGGTGTGGAAGTGAAGGGTGAGGGCAAGTGAGAAGGTGGGGGCAGGAGAGAAGGTCACTGGACCTCGATCTTGCCCGGGTTTCGTGGACACGGGATTAGGTAGTGCGGTACGCCTGCTCGAAGCGGGCGGGACTCTGGTAGCCCAGCGTGGAATGCAGCCGCTGGCCATTGTACCAGCGGAGGTATTCCTGCAGGGCGACCCGGGCATCCCCCGGTGTGCGCCAGCGTGGGCCCCGCACCAGTTCGGTCTTCAGGGTGGCGAAGAAGCTTTCGACCACCGCATTGTCCCAGCAATCCCCCCGGCGGCTCATGCTGGGCCGGACTCCATGGGCCGCGAGCAGCCGCTGATAGCTGCGGCCCGTGTAGTGCATGCCCCGATCGGAGTGGTGCAACAGGCCGGGGGCCGGGCGGCGCTGGGCCAGCGCCTGGCGCAAAGCGGCCAGCGTCAACTCCTGCCCCAGCGTCGTCTTCGCCTCCCAGCCGATCACTCGACGCGAGGCCAGGTCCAGTACCGCGGCCACGTAGAGCCAGCCGGCGTCGGTGGCCCAGGCGGTCACATCCGCGGCCCAGACCTGATTCAGGCGGGTCACGGCAAACGCGCGCCCCAGGTGATTCGGGGCCGGCGGCGTCCCAGCGGCCTGCGTCGTGGCCCGATAGCGCCGCCGCCGCGTCCCCCGCAGCCCCTCGAGGCGCATCAGGCGCCACCCGATGCCGCCCGCACGGCCAGTCCTGGTGGCGCAGCTCCCGGTACACCCGGGGGCTGCCATAGCGCTGCCGGCTGGCGGCGTGGACCGTCCGGATCGCCACCCGCAACCGGGTATCCGGCTGGGCCCGCGCACTCGGCGGCCGCTGCCGCCACGCGTAGTCGCCAGAAAGCGTACGGCCTCACGCTTATACTGCTCGTCATACTTCCGTCGGGCCTTCCCCATCGGACACCTCCTGCCTCAAGTATGCTGACAGTCACGGTGTCCACCAAATCGGGGCAAGTCCACTTGTCCCCACCCCCACTCGCCACCACCTCTCCCCACCTTTCCCCACCTCTCCTCACCTCTCCTCACCTCTCCCCACCTCTCCCCACCTCTCCTCACCTCTCCTCACCTCTCCCCACCTCTCCCCACCTCTCCCCACCTCTCCCCACCTCTCCCCA
>JBFXBG010000094.1:0-15434 GCA_050183505.1 Gemmatimonadales bacterium
GCCAATGGCCACGACCTCGTCCGGGTTGACCGACTTGTTGGGCTCCTTGCCGAAGAAATCCTTGACGATCTGCTGGATCTTCGGGATCCGGGTCGAGCCGCCGACCAGAATCACCTCGTCGACGTCCTTGGGAGTGAGCCCGGCGTCCTTGAGCGCCTGCTGCATCGGCGGAATGGCCCGCTGGATCAGGTCGTCCACCAGCTGCTCGAACTTGGCCCGGGAGAGAGAGTAGTTCAGATGCTTGGGACCGGACTGATCCGCCGTGATGAACGGCAGATTGATGTCCGTCTGCTGGACCGTCGAGAGCTCCATCTTGGCCTTCTCCGCCGCCTCCTTGAGACGCTGAAGCGCCATCGGGTCCTTGGAGAGGTCGATGCCCTGGTCCCGCTTGAACTCGGCCACCAGCCAGTCGATCACCCGCTGGTCGAAGTCGTCCCCGCCCAGGTGGGTGTCGCCGTTGGTGCTCTTGACCTCGAAGACGCCCTCGGCCAGCTCCAGGATGGAGATGTCGTAGGTGCCGCCGCCGAAGTCGAACACGGCGATCTTCTCGTCCTTCTTCTTCTCGAGGCCGTAGGCCAGCGCGGCGGCCGTCGGCTCGTTGATGATCCGCTTGACGTCGAGCCCCGCGATCTTGCCGGCGTCCTTGGTCGCCTGGCGCTGGGCGTCGTTGAAGTACGCCGGGACGGTGATGACGGCTTCGGTCACCTTGGTGCCGAGGTAGTCTTCAGCCGTCTGTTTCATCTTCTGCAGGATCATCGCCGAGATCTCGGGCGGTGTGTATTTCTTGCCCGCGATCTCCACCGTGGCAAGCCCGTTGGGCCCGTCGGCGACCTTGTACGGGACCCGTCCGGACTCCTCCGGGATCTCCGCCATACGGCGGCCCATGAAGCGTTTAATGGAGAAAATGGTCTGCCGGGGGTTGGTCACCGCCTGGCGCTTGGCCACCTGGCCAACCAGCCGTTCGCTGTCCTTGGTGAAGGCCACCACGGACGGGGTGGTCCGCCCGCCCTCGGCGTTCGGGATCACGACCGGATCCCCGCCTTCCATCACCGCGACCACCGAGTTGGTGGTCCCGAGGTCGATTCCGATGATCTTTGAGGCCATGTTCCTGCTCCTTAAGTCAGATTCCCTGCGGCTGCCGCCTGTGCCTGCCGCAGACGCCAATTCGTCAGTTTCACACTCCTCCGCCACCATGAGGGGCAACAGGTATGCCCGGATTCTCTGCCATTTTGGCCGCAACCACGGCCTGATTCTGTCCCGCGGCCCAGCTGCCAGCGCCTGGCGGTGCTCCAGACTGAAACCTTGGCAGTTCGCGGCCCGTTTGAGTGGGAGGGTGGTGGCCAGGCCGCCCTCTCCAGATTCCCTTCTTCTCTCTCCCAATTCCCCCATGCGTACTCCATTTCCCTTGCTGGCTCTCGGCCTCCTCGCCGCCCTCGGGTGCGGCCGGGCCAAGGCCGAAGACGGCTCGGCCCGGCCTTACCGTGTCGGCGTGGTGGATCGGGGGGATGTCCGGGTCTTCGTGGAGGAAACAGGACTGGTCGAGCCCGAGCGCCAGATCGTGGTCAAGTCTCCCATCTCCGGGATAGTCCAGCGACTGGCGGTGCGGGAGGGTGACCGGGTCCAGCCGGGCCAGCTCCTGGCCCGGATCGTTCCGGACATTGCCCAGGCCAATACCTTCGCCCGGATCCGTTCGGAGATCGCCGGTGCCCGGATCACCCGCCAGAATGCCCAGCTCGAGTTCGATCGGGCCGAGTCCCTGCGGGCTACGGGCGGTATTACGCAAGCCGACTACGACAGCCGCAAGACGGCGCTGGACCAGGCGGACAATCAGCTGCAGGCCGCCCTCGATCAGCTCCGACTGGTTCAGCAGAGCGGGGTCACGGCGGCGGATTCCGCCCAGTGGGCCCGGATCACGGCACCGGCCGCGGGGGTCATCATCATGCGCGGGGTCGAGGAGGGGGAGACGGTGGTCGGCGGCACCAGCGCCTATGGCGGCGGCACCGAGCTTTTTACCATCGCCGATCTGTCCGCCCTGCGGGTCAAGGCCGCCGTGAACGAAGTGGATATCGCCAAGGTGGCGACCGGCGACAGCGTCACCCTGACGGTCGATGCCTTCCCCGGAGATACCGTGCCCGGCGTGGTGCGGCTGGTCCCGCCGGCCGCCCGGCTGCAGGATCGCGTCCGGGTGTTCGACGTCGAGATCGCGGTGCGTGGCAGGTTCGGGGTGCTGCGTCCCGGCATGACGGCCAATGTGCGGATTGCGGGTCCGACCCGGAACGAGGTGGTGCGGCTGCCGGTGGAGGCGGTCTTTCTCTCGGAAGGCAACCCGATCGTCTACCGGCTGGTGGACGGCGAGCCGCGCAGCACGCCGGTCCAGCTCGGGCTGGGTGATCTCTCGTATGTCGAGGTCGTGGACGGGGTCGCTCCCGGCGACACCGTGGCGCTGGAAGACCCGGTCGCGGCGATGCAGCGGGCGGGCCGGCCGTCGAGGCGCTGATGCCCCCGCTGATCCAGGCTCGCGGGCTCACCAAGACCTATCGGCTCGGCCGGGTGGATGTGCATGCCCTCCGGGGCGTGGATGTGGAGGTGACGGCGGGTGAGTTCCTGGCGATCGTCGGGCCGAGCGGTTCCGGGAAGAGCACACTGATGCACATCCTGGGGTGTCTCGACAGCGCCACCTCCGGGGTCTATGAGCTCGACGGCGAAGACGTAAGCGGGCTCTCCGGGAAGCGTCTGGCCCGGGTCCGGAACCAGAAAGTCGGGTTCGTCTTCCAGACCTTCAACCTGATGCCCCGGCTCCGGGTGGAAGAGAATGTCGCTCTGCCGCTCAAGTACCGGGGGGGAATTCCCCGGTCGGAACGTCGCCGGCGGGCGATGGCCACGCTCGAAGGCCTGGGTCTGGGGCACCGGCTGGGGCATCGGCCGGATGAGCTGTCGGGCGGGGAGCGTCAACGGGTGGCCATCGCGCGGGCGCTGGTGGGGGAGCCGGCCATTCTCATGGCGGACGAGCCCACCGGGAATCTGGACTCCCGGGCGGGCGGGGAAGTCCTGAAGACCTTCGAGCAGCTGCACGCCACCGGCCACACGATCATCCTGATTACGCACGACCCGGATGTCGCGGCGCGGGCCGACCGGACCATTCACATCGCCGACGGCCGGGTGGCATGAACTTCCTCGAGTCCATCCTGACCGGCCTGGATGAGGCCCGGCGCCACTGGGGCCAGACCGTGCTGGCCCTGCTGGGAATCATTCTGGGCACCGGCAGTATCGTGACGGTGCTGGCCCTCTTCGGCGGGCAGGCCACCCTGACCCAGGAATACCTGGATGAGGTCGGAGGGGTGGGGACTCTGATCGTGTCCAACCGGGATCTGCCGGTGCGGCCCGATGCCCGGCAGCTGGCGTCGGAGCGGTTGACCTACCGGGATGCCGAGTTTCTGAAGGCCCGCGCCCGGGAACTGGCGGCGGTGAGCCCGGGCTGGGCCTCCAACCTGGGCTATGCCGCGGGCGACCGGAGCTTCAACGGCCAGGTGATCGGCACCGTCCCGGATTACGCCGTCATCAACGATATCCGACCGGAGGTCGGCCGATACCTGAGCGATCTCGATGTCAGCCGGCAAGCACGCGTGGTCGTGATGGGGTGGAAGTACGCCGACTCGCTTTTCGGCAAGGCAACCGCGGCCCTGGGCCGGACCCTGACGCTGGACGGCAAGACGTATACGGTGGTGGGGGTGATGGAGCGGGAGGAGTTCTACTTCGCGTCCTGGGAAGGGAACGCCCTGGAATACCGGAATGAGCGGGCCTACATCCCGATAACCACCGCCGTGGCCCAGCACACCGGGACCGACGGGCTCGATTTCCTCACCCTCAAGGCGCGCCCGGGCAGAGTGGATGCCGCGGAGGACGAGGTCCGGAGCCTGCTGTACGCCCGGCACCGGGTCGAGGATTTCGATTTGAGGCCTTCCGGCGGCGGTGCCGGCCAGAGCTCGGGTCAGTTCCTGCTGCTGTTCAACTTCATTTTTCTGGTGGTCGGCGTCGTATCGCTGTTCACCGGCGGCATCGTGATCGCCAACATCCTGCTGGCCTCGGTGGTCGAACGGGTCCGGGAGTTCGGGACCCGGATGGCCCTGGGTGCCACCACCGGCGGCGTTTTCGTGCATGTGCTCTCGGAGGCGATGGTGGTAACCGTCATCGGGGGACTGCTCGGTCTCGGGCTCGGCACGGCGCTCACCGGAACGGTGGCCCATTTCATGAAGATGCCGGCGGTGGTGACGCCCGGGATCGCCGGGCTGGCCACGGTGACCGCCGTTGTGGTGGGCCTCGCCGCCGGCCTGTATCCGGCGGTGCGCGCATCCCGCCTGTCTCCGGTGGAGGCCCTCCGGTATGGGTAGTCTGCGGGCCGGGCTGGCGGCGTTCGGTGAACTCGTGGCCGATGCCTTCGAGGAGATCCGGGCTCACAAGCTCCGGTCGGTGCTGACGCTGTCGGGGATCGTCTTCGGCGCCGCCTCCCTGGTGTCGATGACCTCGCTGGCCCGGGCCATGAAGGACATGGCCTACCGGGATCTCGAGAGCATCGGATTCCCGCACTCCTTTACCGTGTTCGACCGGGGCCCGCGCGGAGATGCCCGGCGCGCCCTGGATCTGCAGCATCCCGGCCTGAAACTGGGGGACGTGGCCGCGCTCCAGGCGCTGCCCGGCGTAACCACCGTGCGGCCGCGGGACTGGGGGGGCGATTACATCGTCGCCGGGCCCGCGGGCCCGCGCGAAATGCGGGTGGACGGGATCGACGCAGGCTACCTCGAGTTCCGCAACTACCGGATCCTCGCGGGCCGGAGTCTGCGGCCGCTGGATGTCCGGAACGTGTCCCGGGTGGCCGTGGTCGGGCAGGAACTGGTCAAGGATCTCTTCGGCGACGCCCCACCGGTGGGCCGCACCATCACCATCGACAACGTCCGGTTCCTGGTCGTCGGAGTGGTGGCGCCCCAGCAGTTCGAACTGGCACCGATTGACTTCAGTTTCGTGGCGCGGCGGATCTACGTGCCGTGGAGCTACCTGACCCGGTACTACGAAGGCGCGGGCCGGGTGAATCAGGTCCTGGTCACCGCGGCCGACACAGCCGACCTGGGCCGGGTGCTGCGCGCCGGCCAGCTGCTGCTCCGCCAGCGTCATGGTGGAGTGGAAGACTTCGAAATCGACAACGAGGCGGCCGACATCCTCTCCGACCTGGCCATCGCCGACAACGTGCTCGGCGGCTGGAACGGCGTCATGTACACCATCGCCGGCGTGACGCTCCTGGTGGGCGGCATCGGCCTGTTCAGCGTGCTGCTGATCTCGGTCCGGGAACGGGTACGCGAGATCGGGATCCGGAAGGCCCTGGGCGCGGACGACGGCCATATCCTGCGGCTCTTTCTGACCGAATCGCTGACGCTCTCGTTCCTGGGGGCGCTGGCGGGCATCGGGGCGGGGGCGGGCCTGATCTATGTCACCGAGATCATCGGCCGTCAGTTCGGGAAGGACTTCATGATCCAGGTCTACTTGCCCGGGGCCGTTCTGGCGGTCGGGTTCGCCGTGGTGGTGGGGGTGGTCTTCGGCTGGTACCCGGCTCGCCGCGCGGCCCGGCTCGATCCGGTCGAGGCCATCGGCGGCTCCTGAACCGGCGTGCCCACCGTATATTGGTGGCCGCGCTCAAGTCCCAGTCATCCTGCCTCCCCGACCGCCATGCTCTGGGCCATCGTCATCATTCTGCTCGTGGTCTGGCTTCTGGGGGTCCTTTCATCCTATACCCTGGATGGGTTCATCCATGTGCTGCTGGCGGTGGCGGGAGTGACCCTGGTCATGCGGCTGCTCGGGAGGCGGAAGTAGGCCGGGCGGGACGGCAGGCACCAATCGCCACGATCTGACCAATCGGTCAGTTTCCGGGGGGGGGGGGTCGTGATGCGCGTCGTGTCCCTGAGGCGAAACCCGACGGAGGGACGTAACTGACCACGCGGTCAATGTACCCTGGCCGTCCTGGCCGTCCCGGCCGCCCTGACTCCTCCGACCTGCCATGTTCCCATACCGCGACGACAACCCCACCTTCGCCACGCCCGTGGTCACCATCGCCCTGATTGCGGTGAATGTCCTGGTCTGGGTGGTGGTTCAGGGGTTCGGCAACGACCCCAGCCTGTCGCGGTCGGTCTGCCAGCTGGGGCTCATCCCCGGCGACTTTCTGGAGGCGGTCGGCCGGCCGGTGGCCATCCGGCTTTCGCCCGGGTACCAGTGCGTCGTCACCGGGGAGCGGGTGTGGTACACGCCGCTCACGTCCATGTTTCTGCACGGGAGCTGGTTCCACATCATTGGGAACATGTGGTTCTTCTGGATCTTCGGCAACAACGTCGAGGATTCGATGGGGAGGGCCCGGTTCCTGGTGTTCTATCTGTTGTGCGGCCTCGCCGCGGCGGGCACGCAGATAGCAACGTCCCCCGATTCGGTCATCCCGATGGTCGGCGCATCCGGGGCCATCGGAGGGGTGATGGGGGCCTACGTGGTGCTGTACCCGCGGGTCCGGGTGCACCTGCTGGTCTTCCTCGGCTTCTTCGTCACCACCATCGCCATCCCGGCGATCTGGATGCTGGGGTACTGGTTCCTGATCCAGCTGCTGGGCGGGCTCCCCGCCCTGTCGTCGGAGGGCGGTGGCGTCGCCTTCTGGGCCCATGTCGGTGGCTTTCTTGCCGGGGCGGTCCTGATTCTCGTCTTCCGCGACCCCGCCCTGGTGGCGCGGCACCGGGACATGATCCGGCAGATGGCTGCCGGGGCGCGGTGGCGGTCGCGCTGAGGTTTGGCCCCGGTCGGGTCGGCCTTGCCGGGCCGGGGGAGCTTGCGCCTGCCGGAACAGCGGTCATGCTGCCGCGGCGTTCCGTTCCTGATGTACCTTTATCCCATGGCCAGACGGTTTCTCACCAGGGTTCCGGATACCCGGGCGTCCGCTGAGCCGTCCCGGAATCCCGGGACGGCGCTCGAGCTCGACTGGATCGGTGAAGTCCGGGTCAACCGGAGCGCGGTCGAGCGCCGGGCCGCCACGCTGGGCAAACGCCGGACCGTCAAGAAGGGGTGGCAGGCGGCGTGGCTGCTCAAGGCGGTCACCCTGATGGACCTGACCACTCTGGCCGGGGACGACACCCCGGGCCGGGTCCGCCGGCTCTGCCGCAAGGCGCGGCAGCCGGTCCGGCCCGACCTGCTCGGCGCCCTGGGGGCCGAAGCGCTGCCGGTCCGGGTCGCCGCGGTCTGCGTCTACCACGCCCTGGTGCCGGCCGCGGTCGAGGCATTGCGCGGCACGGGTATCCCCGTGGCCGCGGTGTCCGCCGGCTTCCCGGCCGGCCTGAACCCGCTGCCCCAGCGGATCGCCGAGGTTCGGGCCTCGGTTGAGGCCGGAGCTGGGGAGATCGATATCGTCATCGCGCGGCGGCACGTACTGACCCGCGACTGGCCTGCGCTCTATGACGAAGTCCGCGCCTTCCGGGACGCCTGCGGCGCGGCCCATCTGAAAGTGATCCTGGGAACCGGTGAGCTGGGCACCTTCCGGGACGTGTCCCGGGCCAGCCTGGTCGCCATGATGGCGGGCGCCGATTTCATCAAGACGTCCACCGGCAAGGAGAGTGTCAACGCCACGCTGCCGGTCGGGCTGGTGATGACCCGGGCCATTCGGGCCTACCATGAGCGCACCGGCGTCCGGGTCGGGTTCAAGCCGGCCGGCGGCATCCGGAGCGCAAAGGATGCGCTGGAGTGGCTCATCCTCATGAAGGAGGAACTCGGCTCCGCCTGGCTGCGGCCGGAGCTGTTTCGTCTTGGCGCCAGCGGCCTGCTGACCGACATCGAGCGGCAGCTCGAGTATTTCGTCACCGGCCGCTACTCGGCGGCGTACCGCCACCCAATGCCATGAGTTATGGGGGATTGAGGAATCGGAGCGCTTGAGGGATTGCGGCACGCCTCCAGACAAATCCCTCAATCCTTCAATCCTCAATCCCCCAATCCCTCAATCAGCCAACATGCCTTCCATTCCCGAGATCTTCGAGACCCTCGACTACGGCCCGGCCCCGGAAGCGGCGGCCCCGGCCGCGGCCTGGCTTGACGCCCATGGCCGGAAGTTCGACCTGCTGATCGGCGGTCGCTGGGTGGGGCCCGCGGATGGCGAGCGGTTTGATACGGTCAATCCCGGAACGGCGGAACGGCTCGCCGGCGTGTCCCAGGCGTCGGCGGCGGATGTCGATGCCGCCGTCGGGGCGGCCGCGGCGGCCCAGCCCGGCTGGTGGGCTCTGGGGGGTCACGGCCGTGCCCGGTATCTCTATGCCATTGCCCGGCTGGTACAGAAGCACGCCCGGCTCTTCGCGGTGCTGGAAACGATGGACAACGGGAAACCCATCCGGGAGTCGCGGGATATCGATATCCCGCTCGTGGCCCGCCATTTCTACCACCACGCCGGCTGGGCCCAGCTGATGGACCGGGAATTCCCCGGGGCGGAACCGCTGGGTGTCGTCGGCCAGATCATTCCCTGGAATTTCCCGCTGCTCATGCTGGCGTGGAAGATCGCACCGGCCATTGCCACGGGAAACACGGTCGTCCTCAAACCGGCGGAATTCACGCCGCTTACGGCCCTGCTTTTCGGCGAGATCTGCCAGGAGGCGGGGCTTCCGGCGGGTGTGGTGAACATTCTCACCGGGGACGGCCGTACCGGCGAGGCCCTGGTCCGGCACCCCGGGGTGCACAAGATCGCCTTTACCGGCTCCACCGACGTGGGGCGGATCATCCGGACCGCCACGGCGGGGACCGGCAAGAAACTCTCCCTTGAGCTGGGGGGAAAATCTCCCTTCATCGTTTTCGACGATGCCGACCTCGACAGCGTCGTCGAGGGCGTGGTTGACGCCATCTGGTTCAACCAGGGGCAGGTCTGCTGCGCCGGCTCGCGGATTCTGGTGCAGGAGGGGGTGGCCGCGCGGCTGGTGGAGAAACTCAAGGCCCGGATGGAGACCCTGCGGATGGGGAATCCGCTGGACAAGGCCGTGGATATCGGGGCGATCATCGCCCCGGTGCAGCTCGACCGCATCCGGCAGCTGGTGCGGCAGGGAGAGGACGAGGGCTCGGTCATGTGGCAGCCCTCCTGGAGCTGCCCCACGGAGGGGTATTTCTATCCCCCCACGCTGTTCACCGATGTGGCGCCGGCGTCGACCATCGCGCAGGTCGAGATCTTCGGACCGGTGGTGGTGCTGATGAGCTTCCGGACACCCGACGAGGCAGTGGAGCTGGCCAACAACACCCGCTACGGGCTGGCCGCCAGCATCTGGAGCGAGAGCATCAACCTGGCGCTGGACGTCGCGCCCAGAGTGAAGGCCGGCACCGTCTGGATCAACTGCACCAACGTGTTCGATGCGGCCAGCGGCTTCGGCGGTTACCGCGAAAGCGGGTTCGGGCGGGAAGGGGGCCGGGAGGGCATCTGGGAATACCTGGCCGACCGCCGCACAGGCGGGCCGGCTGGCGGTGCGCCCGATTCGACTTCACCGCCGGCGCCGGCCGGGCCCGGGTCCCGTGCGACGGTCCCGCGGGCTGATGGTCCGCCTCCCATCGATCGCTCGCCCAAGCTCTTCATCGGCGGCAGGCAGGTGCGTCCCGATTCCGGCTACAGCCTGCCGGTGATGGATCCGACCGGCCGGGTACTGGCCGAGGTGGGGAAGGGCAACCGGAAGGACATCCGGAATGCGGTCGAGGCGGCGCACAAGGCCGCGGGCTGGGCGCGCACCACGGCCCACAACCGGGCCCAGATTCTCTTCTATCTGGCCGAGAATCTCTCGCCCCGCGCGGAGGAGTTTGCCGGGCGGATCGCGAGCCTGACCGGCCGGCCCATCGAGTCGGGACGCGAGGAAATCGAGCTGGCCGTCCGCCGCCTCTACACCTATGCCGCCTGGGCGGACAAGTGGGACGGCGCGGTGCATCAGACTCCGTTCCGCAACGTGACCCTGGCGATGCCGGAAGCCCTCGGCGTGGTCGGCCTCGTCTGTCCCGAGTCTCCCTCGCTGCTCGGGTTCCTTTCCATGGTGATCCCGCCGGTCGCGATGGGCAACACCGTCGTGGCGGTGCCCTCGGAGCGCTTTCCGCTCCCGGCCACGGATTTCTACCAGGTGATCGAAACGTCCGATGTCCCCGCGGGTGTCATCAACATCGTGACCGGCCCGGTGGATGATCTGCTGCCGATCCTGGCGGCCCACGACGACGTGGACGCCGTCTGGTATGCCGGAACCGCCGAGGGCAGCGGCATGGTGGAGCGGCTTTCGGCCGGGAACATGAAGCGGACCTGGGTGGACTACGGCCGCGGGAGAGACTGGCGGGATCCCCGGGAAGGCGAAGGCGAGGAGTTTCTCCGCCATGCGACCCAGATCAAGAACATCTGGATTCCGTACGGAGAGTGAAGGAATGGTGACGGTCGGTATGGAGCGCGGGCGGCGAACGGTGACCGGGCAGGTGGCTTGACGTCCCGATGAGGGCTGCGAGCTTCGAGTCCGCCCGTCCGCCTTACAGCAGCAGATCCTTCCTTATCCGGCTCTTCACGGCCCACCACAGGACTCCCGCCAGGGTGGAGCGGCGGATGGTGATCTTCGCCTCTCCGCTCACGCCCGGCCGCCACCATCCGGCAAACCGGGGCAGCCGTACCCGCGCGGTGAGAGCCCGGCCGTCCAGCGTGTCGGCGGCGAGTGCCACGCTGGTGACGCTGGCTGCCAGCGGCTCGAACGGATTGGCATGGCTCACCAGGCGTACCGGTTGTCCCGGTACCACCAGGCTTCCGCCGGCCTGAGCCAGCGCGATCCGGACATCGATGGAATCGTCGGCGGCTACCACACCCAGCACATCCCCCGGGGCCAGCCACCGGCCGGTCGCCTCCTCCAGCCTGGGGGTGGCCATGACCCCGCTCACGGGTGACCGCAGGGTAAGGGCGTCCAGCCGTTCCATGAGCCCGTTCAGCCGGGCCCGGGCTTCGTCCCGCTCGGCTTCGAGCCCGCGAGAGCGGGCGGCCGCGCCGCCGCTCCGGGCCCGCCAGGCGAGCAGGTCCAGGGAATCCACCAGCCGACGCTCGTTCGCGGCCTGCCGCTCGAGCTCGGGGTTCCGCATCACGGCGACCGGGGCACCGGCCGGGACATGGACGCCTTCCGTGGCCAGCACCCGGGAGACCAGGCCGCCTTCGGCCGCCGCGATCTCCGCCGTCCGCGCGGGCACGGCCCGGAACGGGCCGCCGGTCGTGAGGGGCCAGGGGAGGAGGCCCAGCAGGATCAGGCCGACCCCCACGCCGGCCGCCCACCGCCGGATCCGGGAGCCGCGCCATGCCGCCCGGTGCTCCCGCAGGGCGGTGAGCAGGTGGCGGCCCCCGGCCCGGAGCGCGCCGCGGCTCATGGCGAAGACGGTTCCCAGCACGAGCAGGATCCCGAGCGTGCCAAGCAGGTGGCTGACCCACCCGGTGACGATGCCGTAGATCAGCAGGAAGACCGACGTGATGTAGGTTGCCGCGAGGACGCCGTACCACCGGAAGACGCGCCTCTCCCGGTCCGTTGCGGCGGGTTCGGGCACCTGCAGCCGGAGCAGATGGCGCTTCACCATCCAGGCGAGGTAGCCGAAGGACCGCTGGCGCAGGTTGGGGATCTCGAGCCAGTCGCTCAGCGCGTAGTACCCGTCGAGCGGGATGAGCGGGTTGGCGTTGGCCAGGACCGTCGTGATGCCGCCGATCAGGACCGCGGCCGCGGCCACGTCGTGGACCAGCGTTCCCCGGGCGGTGCCGATCCATGCGATGGCGCCCACCGCGGCGACGATCATCTGAATCCAGCTGCCCGCGACCGTGACCCACATCCGCTGGCGCAGCTCGGGAAAGGTCCACGCGTCGTTCACGTTGCAGTAGAACGCCGGTTCGAAGTAGATGAGCATGGCGCCCATCTCGTGCACCCGGCCGCCGAAGTACTTGCAGGCGTAGGCGTGCCCCAGCTCATGGATGGCGATGATTACGATGCCGGTGAAGTAGAACGTCACCACCAGGCCCAGGCTGAACCGGCTCGGGGTGTAGAGCGTGGCCAGGGCGGCGTGCAGCTCCGGCCAGTTGGTGAACACGATCCCGGCGTAGACCAGGAAAAGGAGAATGGATGCGGCGATGAACGGCCGGGTAAACATGAACCGGACCCGCGGCAGGGTCCGTTCCAGCCAGGCATCCGGATCTCCCACCGACCACCGCATCCGGAGCAGGCTGCCCCGGTAGCCGGCCGGCTTCAGCCGGCGGCGGCGATTGGCCCGGAGCCGTTCCAGCTGAAGCACGGATTTCTCCGCCAGGCTTCGGACCATCAGGCCCATCTGATGCAGCTTGCGGCCGAACCCCTCGACCGCGGCGGGCCCCAGATTGAGCCCGGCCTCCTGGAGGCCGGAGGCGATCTCCCCGGGTGAGCGGATGCCGTCGAACTCCTGCATCACCGCCACCTCCAGCGCCCGGAACCGGAAGTA
This sequence comes from Gemmatimonadales bacterium, assembly GCA_050183505.1. Taxonomy (GTDB): domain Bacteria; phylum Gemmatimonadota; class Gemmatimonadetes; order Gemmatimonadales; family GWC2-71-9; genus JBFXBG01. The sequence goes on from JBFXBG010000094.1 coordinate 12,499, forward strand.
GCGGTGATCGACCGGGTCCTTCACGACGTAGCTGGTCTCGCCGCGATAGACCTGCTCGACCACCACCAGGTCGGGCCGGAGCTGCGGGTGGCGGCTCACGGGCTCTCCGCCGACGCCAGCCGCTCGCCCGGCGCCAGTCCGCTGATGACCTCCACCCGGCCGTCGGGCAGCTCGGCCCCGAACCGGACCTGGCGCATGACCGCCCGTCCGTTCTCCAGCACGACGAGGTAGTTCTCGTCCTTCACCAGGTTGCGCGGGACGGCGATCACCCGCCGCCGTTCGGCGCCGAGATGGACGGTGACGGAACTGCCCGGGCGCAGGCCGCTCCGGCCGGAGACCTGCACGACGATTTCCCGGGTTCCGCTGGCGGCGTCGATGACCGGCGAGGCCCGCACGACCCGCCCGGGAAGCCGCCGGCCGTCCATCGACTCGACGTCGATTCCCGCCCCGACGGTGACCGACGCGGCGTCGGACTCGGGCAGGTTGAGCGAGGCCAGCAGAGGCGCGAGGGCGGTGACCCGGAAGAGCGAGTCGCCCTCCGACACCAGGCGGCGCGGCCGGGCAATACGCCGGGTCACGACGCCGTCGAACGGAGCCGTCACGCGAGTGAGGTCGTAGTCCCGCTGCGCCTGCCGCAACGCCAGCGCGGCCTGGGAGGCCTCGAGCCCCGCCAGTTCCGAGTCGGCCGGCGAGGCGTAGCCGGATTCCGCCAGCGCCCGGAGCCGGGCCAGGGTTCGCGCGGTATTGGCGGCCTTCTCCCGGGCGCGAGCCAGGGCGATCTGCTGATCGGTGCTCTCCAGGCGAGCCAGCAGGCCGCCCTCCTTCACGGGCGATCCGAGGTCCACATACACCGATTCGATGACACCCGCCGTCCGGGCCATGACCGGGGCATCATGTTCCACGTAGAGCTGGGCCGGGAGACTGACCGGCAGGACGATGGTCGCCGTATCGACCAGGAGCCCGCCGCCCGAGGCGGCCACGGTCTGGTGGATTTCGGGTACGGCATCGCCGCCGCAGCCGGTGACGGCGACTGCGGCCGCGAACGCGAGCGAAGCGAGCAGGGGTCTCATGGCCGCATCCTCCACAGGGTCAGCCGCAGCCAGCGGGCCGGCCCGCGAATCACCCTGCCAAGCAGGGACATGTTGCTGGTGAGTACGCGCGCGTCGGCCGCCATTCCGGTCCGGAGCAGGCCCCCGGGGTTGGCGACCGTCGCCCGGGCGGGGAAGACGATGCCCCGGGTGGTGTCGGCGGGAAGCTGACCCAGAAACGCGACCGAGCCCTCGAAAGTCCGGCCCGGCAGGGCCTCCACCCTGAGCCGTACCGCCTGGCCCGGGCGCACGTAGGCGAGATCCCGTTGATCGACCCCGAATTCGACGGTCACGGTATCGGTCCGCCCGATGGTGACCACCGGATCACCCGCCGCGAGATGGAGGCCGGTGCGTTCTTCCGGCCGCTGAGTCAGGATGACGCCGGGCCGCGGTGCGCGGACGGTCAAGGCGTCGATCTCCTGCCCCAGCAGCCCGGCCTCCTGCCGGAGGCCCTCGGCCCGGGTTCGCTGGAGCCGCTCCTCGGTCGCATCGCCCCGGGACGCAGCCAGTGCGGCGGCCCGTTCCGCGGTGACCGCTTCCGCCTGCCGCGACGCCCGCTCGGCTTCCAGTCCCACGTTGCGAAGCACGGCCAGCGGTGCGCCCTGTGCCACGGTGTCGCCTTCCCGGACCAGCACCCGCTCCAGCACGCCCGGGACCATCGCGCGGACGGCGGTCAGGGGGAAGGCCCGCACGGTGGCCTCCCGCGCCGGGACCCGGAGAGGCCACTGGATCAGCGTGAGGGCGGCGGCAAGAACCACGGCGAGCGCGGCGCAGATCTGCTTGCGGCGGCGGGGCAGGGCCAGCAAGGCACGCTTCCGGCGTGCCAGCGCTCCCAGCGTATCCGCCATGGGGACCTGGTGATACAGCTGCGCGTTCCGGAGGGCCACCGCGGTCTGGTTGGTCAGGATCTCGGCGAGTTCCCGCTGGGTCGGAGTGATGAATTCCGGCTTGGTGGACTCGAACAGCAGGACCCCGAGCCGGCCTTCTTCATCCTGGAGCGGCAGGTAGAGCACCGACCGGATCTCAGCCTCCCGGAGGCTCTCGCCGCTGGTGGACGCAAAGGCCTGCGCGGCCTCCCCCGCGGGTGCGCTGAGGTCGGGCAGGTAGAAGGGCTCGCCCCGGGAGCCGGCCCAGGCGGCCCGCTCCGCGAACCCGGTCGCGAGCGGGTCCCTGGGGTCGACGGTGTCCTGGCCGGCGATGGCGCGGACCTCCCAGCGGCCCCGGTCGACCAGGGCCACCGCGCCCCGGTCGAAGGTGATGGCACGGGCGGCGAGATTGACGACGGTCTGGAGCACCCGGTCGAGGTCGAGGGTGGCCGTGATTTCGCGGCTGATTTCGAGCAGCAGGGCAAGATCGTGGGCCCGCCGCTCGGCGGCGTGCAGCTGCGCATTGCGGAGTGCCACCGCGGCGCTTGCGGCGAGCCCCTCCAGCAGTTCGCGGTCGCGGTCGTCGAAGATGCCCGCCCCGGTCACCTTGTTGACCACCTGGATGGAGCCGACCGTGACGCCCTTGGCGATCATCGGCGTGGCCATGATGGTGGTGGCGATCATTGCGCTGGACCGGTCCACCCGCTGCTGGAAGCGCGGATCCCGGATGGCCTCGGTGACGATCGTCGTGCGCTGCTTCCGCGCCACGTCCCCGACGAACCCCTCGCCCACCGGCATGGTCGTGCCGACCAGCTTCTGGCTCGAGGCGCCCAGAGCCAGCTGGCACCGCAGTTCTTCCCCCTCCCGGATCCACAGGGATCCCCCCTGGGCTCCGACGGCGTTCAGCACCGAATGGAAGACGGTGGGCAGCAGTTCTTCCAGCTCGAGCGACGAGTTGAATTCCTGGCTGATGGTGTGGAGC
>JBFXBG010000095.1:0-15255 GCA_050183505.1 Gemmatimonadales bacterium
TTGGATTTCATCAACCGGCGCTGCATCACCGGACTCCTTGTCCCAGAATGACGTTATCGATGAGCCGGGTTTGCCCGACCCGTGCCGCAACCGCGACGACGGTGCAGGCGTCAACCGCCTCCACCGGCCGCATGGTTTCAGCTTCAACCATCGCAATATACTCTACCGCCACATGCGGCAGAACCCTGAACACTTCCTCCATCCGGGTCCGCAACTGCCCGGCCTGGCGTGCGCCTCCCTCCCAGGCCACGTGGGCCGCTCCCAGCGCCTGGGAGAGGGCGAGCGCGGCCCGCCGGTCCTCCGGGCTCAGGTAGGCGTTCCGGCTGCTCAGGGCCAGCCCGTCGGCCTCACGCACCGTTGGTACCACAACAATCTCGAGTTCCCAGTCCAGATCCCGCACCATCCGCTTCACGACCGCCACCTGCTGAATGTCCTTCTGCCCGAAACAGGCCACGTCCGGGGTCACCAGATGGAACAGCTTGGCGACAACGGTGAGAACGCCGGTGAAGTGCCCTGGCCGGGCCGCTCCCTCCCACAACTCCCCGGCGGCGCCGGCGGTGACCCGGGTCTCGGACCCCGGGGGATACATGGTGGTCTCCTCGGGGACGAACAGCAGATCCACCCCCCGTTCCGCCGCCAGCCCGGCGTCCCGCTCCAGGTCCCGCGGGTAGCGGGCCAGATCTTCGGCCGGGCCGAACTGAAGCGGGTTGACGAAGATGCTCATCACCACGACGTCCGTCTTCTCCCGGGCCGCGTCCACCAGCCGGAGATGTCCCTCGTGCAGCGCACCCATGGTCGGGACGAATCCGACCCGCAGACCACGGGCCCGGACCGACCGGACCCAGTCCCTGAGCTCCGCGGGAGAAGCGCATTGAAGCATCGCAGCGACCCTGTGGTGTTCTGGAAACGAGGCGGTGTCCCGTGGTCCGGCGGCTACTCGAAACTGTGTTCCTTGCCGGGATACGCGCCGCTTCGGACCTCGTCACCGAAGTGCCGGGCGGCTTCCCGGACGGCCTCGGCGAGCCGGGCATAGTGCTTCAGGAACTTCGGCGCGAACGATTCATTGAGACCGAGCATGTCCGGCGTCACCAGCACCTGTCCGTCGCACCCGGGCCCGGCCCCGATGCCGATCGTCGGGACCGTGAGTGCCTGGGAAATCCGGCCGGCCAGATCCGCCGGCACCAGCTCGAGGACAATCGAACAGACACCGGCCGCCTCGATGGTCCGGGCATCCTCCATCAGCCGGTCGGCCACAGCCGGATCGCGTCCCTGCACCCGGTAGCCGCCCAGCGCATGCACCGACTGCGGGGTCAGGCCGAGGTGCCCCATGACCGGGATACCGACATCCACCAGCGCCCGGATGGTCGCGGCCATGGCGCGCCCGCCTTCCAGCTTGACCCCATGGGCCCCGGCCTGCTGCATGACCCGGCCGGCGTTCCGGATGGCTTCCGGAATCGAGACCTGGTAGGTGAGAAACGGCAGATCCACGAATACCAGGGTCGTCCCGCTGCCGCGCCGCACCGCGCGGGCATGGTAGATCATCTGGTCCAGCGTGGCGCTCAGCGTGGACTCCTCGCCGGCCAGCACCTGGTTAACGGAATCCCCGACCAGCAGGACATCCACGCCGGCCGCCGCCAGCAGCCGCGCGTGCAGGGCATCGTAGGCAGTCAGCATGACGATCTTGCGGCCTTCTTTCTTGAAGGCAATCAGATCGAGCACGTTTTTCATGGGCCGCTCAGGCATCCGCACCCCTCCCTCGTCGCTCGTCGCTCCTCAGTCCTCAGTCCTCAGTCCTGCTCCTATTTCGTCCATCTCCCGCCGCCAGAAGTCCCGGGACGCGAGCCCGGGATGCGGCAGGGTGAGGCCCGGTACGTCGAGCTGGAGATCATCGTACCGGACGATGTCCAGATCGAGGGTCCGCGAGGCCCACCGTTCCCGGCGGACCCGGCCGGCGGCCCGTTCGATCCGCTGGCAGTACCGGAGCAGCTCCCCCGGGTCCAGTCCGGTCTCGAGCAGAACCATCTGGTTCAGATACGCGGGCTGATCCCGTCCCCCCAGCGGTTCGGTCTCTTCCACGCTGGAGACCGCCACGATCCGGGTGGCATCCAGCCGTTCCAGCTCGGTCCGCGCGAAGGCCAGCCAGGCGTCCCGGTCTCCCAGATTGCTGCCCAGCGCGATCCAGGCGCGGACGGGCCGAGGCCGGCCCGGCTCAGACGTCTCCGGCAAAGGTCCGCGCGATCTGCTGCAGATGGGTGGAGACGGCGTTGAGGCTCCGGATCGCCTGCTCCAGTTCGTGGTGACCGCTGCTCGAGGCCGCGGCGCGGGCGGTCATGTCGTCCGCCTCCTCGGTGGTGCGGTGGGATACCGCGGCGAGCCGGTCGATCTGCTCCCGCAGGCGGGCGAAAGACTGGTCCTGCTCCGCGGCGGTGGACGCGATCCGGCGCCCGAAATCCCCGGCCTCCCGGGTGGATTCCACGATGGCCGCGAGCGCCAGACCGGCCTCCGCGCTCAGATCCTCGACCCCCGCCACGACTTCCCGCCCGCGCACCATCTGCCCGGCAACGGTTCCCACCTGACCCGAGATCATATCCACCAGCATGGCGGCCTCACGTGCGGCCGTCGCGCTCTGGGCCGCCAGTTGCCGGACCTCGCCGGCCACCACGGCAAAGCCGGCCCCCTGTTTTCCGGCCCGGGCCGCTTCGATCGCGGCGTTGAGCGCGATGAGATTGGTCAGATCGGCGATCTCCTGAATACTGCCGATGAAGCCGGTGATCCGCCCGGTGATGGTCCCCAACTCATCCACCTGGCGATTGCTGTCGGCCACGAAGGTCTTGAGCTGGACCAGCCGCTGCACGGCGTCGCTGATCGTTCCGCGGCTCGCCTCGGCCACCCGGTTCGCCTCCTCCGCGGCCGCCGCCGACTGGGCTCCTTCCCGGGCCATCTCCCGCGCGGCCTCAGCCAGGGACGCGGTGGTTTCCAGACCCGTCTTCACCACCTTCCCCTGCTCCGCCATGCCGCCCCGGATCGACTGGGCCACCGCCGCAACCGCCCGGGTCGTCTCGCGCAGCATTTCCGCGTGGCGGGAGAAGGACTCCACCTGCCGGGTGATCCGTTCGACGGTTTCGACCAGCGGCTGCCGCAGATCGGCGATGTGGATGGCGGTCGCCAGCTGATTGGCGAAGGTCCGTACCGCTTCGAGATCGCGGGAGCGATAGGCGTGCCGCTTGTGATGCTCCAGCTCCAGGGTTCCGATGACCTCGTCCCCCAGCGTGAGCGGCGCAATCAGGATGCTCCGGGCATAGGGGTCCGGCGTCCGGATGCGGGAATCCAGGAGGGCGTCGGGGATGATCAGGGTCTCCCGGTCGCGCAGCACCTGAGTCCGCAGGGTGTCGGCATCGTAGAGCGGCTCGGACCGCTCCTGCCGGCCGTACATGCCGCGGTAGATGAGCGCGGCCCCGGCGCCGGCGGAGCGGTAGACCCGCATGTCGCCCCAGTCGAGCAGCCGGTGGGCCAGCCGTTCCATCTCGGCAAACGAATCCTGCAGACTCAGGTTGCCCGAGATCACCTTTTCCCGGACATGGACCTTGTTCAGTTCCTCCGCCCCGATCGCGTCCTCCAGAATCCGCTTCGTGAGCAGCCCGATGAACCCGATGACCAGCATCACCGTCACCCAGCCGACCGGGGACAGGGTGTGGATGGCGCCGACCAGGACGAACACAGCGATGCTGGTCAGGAGATACGTCAGCAGCTCATAGCGCAGAATGACCAGCCGCTCGTCGCTCTCCAGCTTCCGGCGGAACAGGAGGGTGAAGTAGAACAGCAGCCGCGAGGTGAAGAAATAGGTCGCCAGCAGGGCGAACCCGGCCGGCAGGAAATCGAGCGACAGTCCGGTCGGCCGGGTCACGGCCAGCACACCGAGGTAGACGCCGTAGGCCGAGAGGAATGCGAGAATCTCGCGCCCGGAGTTGACCCAGGCGGCCATCGGGCTCTTCCGGACCCAGAAGAGGTCGGTCACCAGCACGCCGAGCCCCAGGCCGAAGGCCACGGCCCCGGGGCCCAGCGTCACGGCGCCGACCAGGGCCGGTACCCCGATCTGGGTGAGATACGCGTACTTGGTGAGCGAGATCTGACCGCCCCGCAGTGCGATCACGGCGGCGAGCAGCAGAGCGGTACCGGCCGGATGCCGCAGCCAGGACTGATCGATAACGATGGCGCCGATGAACGCCAGGAATCCCGCCCCGATCAGCAGCCGGGCGTATCCCTCGATGACATGACGGACCTTCACCGGGCGCCTCCGCGGTCCACCGCGGTTCGCAGATCGCGCAGGAGTGCCACGGCATCGCCGGGACCGCCCCGCCCCAGGCGCTCGACCAGTGCGCTCCCGATCACCACGCCGTCGGCCAGGCCGGCCACCCGCGCAGCCTGCTCCGGACCCGAGATGCCGAAGCCCACCGCGAGCGGGAGATCGCTCGAGGCCCGGACCCGCGCGATCGACTCGGCCAGGTGCTCGTCGAGCGCGGCCGTGGCGCCGGTCACACCCAGCCGGGCAATGAGATACAGGAAGCCCTGCGCCCCCTGCACCACCTCCCGGAGGCGGGGGCCGGAGGTGGTGGGCGCGATGAGCCGGATCAGATCCAGCGGACTGTCCCGGATCCGCTGCTCCAGGTCGGGGGCGGCCCCGGTCGGGACATCGGTCAGGAGCACCCCCGCCGCGCCGGCATCGGCCGCGTCCCGCAGAAACCGGTCGACGCCATAGCGCAGGACGGGGTTCACGTAGCTGAACACGATGACCGGCACGGCCACGGCCGCCTCGGCAATGAGCTCCAGGGTCCCGGCCAGGGTCATGCCCCGGCGCAGCGCCTCGAAGCTGGCGCGCTGGATGGTCGGCCCGTCCGCCAGCGGGTCGCGGAAGGGCACCCCGACCTCGATCACGTCGGCCAGCCCCGCACTCGCCCGCAGCAACTCGAGGCTGCCAGCCCGGTCGGGGTAGCCGGCGGTCAGATACGGGATCAGGGCCTTGCGGCCCCGCCGGCGCCAGTCGCTCCAGGCGGCCGCCAGCCGCGACTCAGACGAAGTAGTCGCCGACAGTGAGGCCATAGCGGTCGGGATTGGTGACCTTCACGATCGAGCGGAGATAGTTGCCGGCCGCATCCCGCTCGGAGAGGTTGCAGGTCCGGCCCGGCGGCGGGATGACCGCGCCGTCGGCATCGATGACGATCTTGATCACCGGCCGGTTGAGCTGGGTCACCTCGGTATTCGCGGCGGACACGATACCCACCTCGAAGGTATCCAGGATGACGCAGGTCCCCACCGGATAGATGCCGATGAGGTTGATCAGGGCCTTGACCACCACCGTGTCGTATCCCCGGCGGGGGTTTTCCCACATCTCCCGGAGCACTTCGTCGGGCTGGATCGGGACCGTCTGGTAGCTGCGGCGGGTGGTGGCGGCGTCGAAGCCGTCGGCCACGGCCACGATGCGGGAGAACAGCGCCAGGTTCCGCGGCCGGATATGCCGCGGGTACCCGGTCAGGTCCACCTTCATATGGTGCTCATGGGCGACCAGAATGGACCGGTAGGGCGTCTCGGCGTATCCCCGCATTTCGAACAGGGTCAGCGCGCCCAGCCAGGGATGCGCCTGCATGATGCGCCATTCCTCTTCGTCGAGCCCGGTGGTCTTGTTGAGGATGTCGAGCGGGATGCGCGCCTTGCCGATGTCGTGCAGCAGGGCGGTGAGTCCCAGGTCGTACAGCTGCAGCCGGGTGAAGCCGACCCGCTTGCCCAGGGCCACGGAAAAGATGCAGACGTTCACCGAGTGGGTGAAGGTGTATTCGTCATAGTCCCGAATCGTGGTCAGGCCGATCAGCGAGGTCTCGTTGTTGAGCACCTGGTCCACGATCGTCTGCACCGCGCGCTTCACCTTCTTGAGACTGGCGGTCCGGCCCATCCGGACGCTGTTTACCACCTCCTTGGTGACGGCGACCCCCTGGGAGTAGGTCCGCTTGGCCACCTCCCGCGCCCGCTCCATTTCATCCAGCTGTTCCTGGGTCTCGATGGAGGGTTCGATCTCGATGTGGTTCACCTTCGCCGCCGTCATGCGGTCCTGCAGCTCCAGCAGCTGGTCGGGCGAGTCCTCGCCCCGGGCCGACAGATTGAGCACGGTACCGATGAAGATCTGCCAGTCCCGCCGTTCGATACCGGCCCGGAACCGGAGTGTACCGATATTGAACGTGCGGAAGGTGGCCAGGATGTGGCTGAACGAGGCGTAGTTCTCCAGTTCGAGCCGGAGCCGGGTGGCGTTGATGAACATGAAATCGCCCGACACCCGGACTTCGATCTCGTCCTCGACGCTCAGCAGACTCTGGGAGGCGAGGAGAAGCTCATCCAGCGCCTTCTGAGCCGTCGCGTTTTCGATCGGGTACAGTTTCAGGCTTCGCAGCCCGGTGTAGAGGGCCAGCAGGAAGGCCCGTCCGGCATGGCGGAGCGCGCCCTCGTTGCCCTCCCCGCGGCCCTCGGCCGCGGTACTGGGCCGGTGCTCGGAGTCGGTCATGGCCGGTTCTCCCGGAGCGCGCGGTGCACCGCGTTGCGCACGACCAGCTCCTTGTCGTTGGCGGCCTGTTCCAGGACGGCTCGCGCCTCCGGGGTGGCGATCTTGCCGAGGGCGATGGCCGCACAGGCCCGGATCTCGGCCCGCTCCTTCCGGCGGAAGAAGCCGCCCGGTATGAGCATGGCGGAGAGCGGTTTGAGGCCGGTTTCACCGGCAATCAGGGCGTAGGCTTCGAAAAAGGCAATCCGCTCGGTCAGATCCGCATCCTTGAGCCCGCGGTCCAGCACGGCTTCCTCCACCCGCTTCAGCGCGCTCCGGTAGCCCTTCGCGCCCAGCGCGCGCACCGCCTGAATCCGGACCTCCCGGTCGGGATCCTCGAGCGCCGCCTCCAGTTCGTTGAAGGCGCCGGCGGAGGCGATCTCGGCGAGGGCCATGACGGTGGCCAGCCGGATTCGCTGGTCGGCGTGCTTCAGCGTCTGCCCCAGCCCGGGGACCGCGCCCTGCAACTGCAGCCGGGCACAGAGATCGATCACGCCGGCCAGCGCCTCGGACTCGGGCTGCTGAAGCAGCCGCATGACCTCGGCCGGGCTCGCCTCGGCCAGCCGTTCCGAGGCCGAGACCAGCAGGTCCCGGACGCTGGTGTTCCGCAGCCGGGGCAGCCAGACCAGGATCGTCTCCAGGGCGCCGGGCCGGAGTTCGCGGAACAGTTCGCCCAGGTCCTCCGGGCTGGGCGGCTGGGCCGCTTCATCGACCGCCTGCAGCAGCTGGGTGAGGACCACCGGATCGCTCAGCTTGCCCCGGAAATCGTCCAGCCGCCGGATCTGGTCCGGCGCGAAATCGGCGGCCCGCTCGGCCACGGTCCGGAATTCCCGCAGCAGCGTGGCCACGGTGCGGAACTCGCCGGCGTTCAGCAGGTTCGGCAGCAGGCCGTCCAGCACGTCGAGCAGCTCGCTGCGGATGTCGGCTTCGTTCTGGAGTTCCAGCAGATCCAGCACCACGTTCAGGCTGTTCTGCCGCAGATCCTGGGAGTACTCGTTTTCCAGTTCACGCTGGATGTAGGCGATCTCGGCCTCGTCCAGGAAGTACAGCGTAGAGTCGAAGTCCTCGATGTCGATGATCCCGGTCCGGCCGGCGGTCTCCTGGCCGGCGGCCGCGGGCTGCATCTCCTCCTGCACCTGTGCCTGCACCGCGGCCGCAGCCATCGGGGCGGCCCCGGGGGTGAGCGAATCGGCGAAATCGGCCGGCACCGCGTCGGAGAGGAACTCGGTAAAGCGGTACTGAATGAACTCGAACTCGTGCTCCCAGAGCAGCGTGGTCAGATCGTCCCCGGCATCGGCCGGCAGCATCCGGGCCTTCTGCACCACTTCGAGGAAGCGGACGATCTCGGCTTCCTCGCACCCGCGGCGCAGGGTCAGGACCCGCATGCCGTCCTTGTACAGCGTCCACGCCAGGCTCTCGTTCTTGTTCTCCTGGTGATAGACCACGTGCTCGTCCCAGACGAAATCGGTCTCCACCACCGAAAGGACCAGTTCGTCCAGCACCTCCCACACCGGCTGGAAGGCGTTGCGGGTATTCTGCTGGGCCCGATGATAGATCGGGTTGTTCGGCAGATACATCTGGAACGCCCGCAGCGCCTTGGTCAGCGCCCGGAGCAGCTCCTCGACCGCCGAGGGCTCCAGCAGGGACGGAACCAGGGGATCGCTCACGCGGGCCGCTCCGTCAGGTTCGCGACATGCTGCACGTCCTTGTCTCCCCGGCCGCTGAGGCAGACCGCCACCAGGTCATCGGGTGCCCACTCCCCGCGGGTGCGCTCCAGCCAGGCGAAGGCGTGCGCCGTCTCCAGCGCGGGGATGATGCCCTCCAGCCGGGCCACCAGGCCAAAGGCGGACAGCGCCTCCTGGTCGGTCACGGTGTCGTAGCGCACCCGGCCGGTGTCCCGGAGCCGGCTGTGTTCGGGCCCGACCCCCGGATAATCCAGGCCCGCCGACACCGAATGCGCCGGCTGGACCTGGCCGTCGTCATCCTGCAGCAGATAACTGAGGCATCCGTGGAGCACGCCCGGCCGGCCCCGGGTCAGGGTGGCGCTGTGCCGGCCGGTGGCCAGCCCCTCGCCCGCAGCCTCGACCCCGACCAGTTCGACCTCCGCATCGTCGAGAAAGGCGCTGAACATGCCGATCGCATTCGAACCCCCGCCCACGCACGCGACGACCGCGCGCGGCAGGTGTCCCGCCCGCTCCAGGATCTGCCCGCGGGCCTCGCTCCCGATGACCGACTGAAAGTCCCGGACCAGGCGCGGGAACGGATCCGGTCCCACCACCGATCCCAGGATGTAGTGCGTCGAGGGTACGTTGGTCACCCAGTCACGCAGCGCCTCGTTGGTGGCATCCTTCAGGGTGCGGGTCCCGCTCTCGACCGGCACCACCGTGGCCCCGAGGAGTTCCATCCGGTAGACGTTGAGCCGCTGCCGGGCGACGTCCTCCGCCCCCATGTAGACGGTGCACTCCATGCCGAAGCGGGCACAGACGGTCGCGGTTGCCACGCCATGCTGCCCCGCCCCGGTCTCGGCGATGATCCGGCGCTTCCCCATCCGCCGGGCCAGCAGCGCCTGGCCCACCGTGTTGTTGATCTTGTGGGCCCCGGTGTGGTTCAGATCCTCGCGCTTCAGCAGGACCCGGCACCCCACACGTTCCGACAGCCGGGGCGCATCGGTGAGCGGTGACGGCCGCCCGACGAACTGCTGCAGGATGGAGTGGAATTCGGCCCAGAACGCGGGATCGGCTCGCGCCGTGTCGTACAGGTCGGCCAGGCTGTCCAGAGCGCTGACCAGGGTCTCGGGGACGTAACGGCCGCCGTACGGCCCGAACCGTCCCTCGATCGCCCGCTCAGGCGGAAGTGTGATGGCCAACCGCTGCCTCCATGAAGCGCTGAAGCCGGGAAGGATCCTTGATACCAGGACGCAGTTCGACTCCGCTCGAAACGTCCACGACGTCGGGCCCTGCGGTCGCGATGGCCCGCGCCACCGTTTCCGGGGTCAGGCCGCCGGCCAGTACCATCCGGAAGCCGGGAAGGAGGGCGCGCGCCAGACGCGCGCTTTCCAAAGGTAATGCCACACCCGCCCCGCCCCATACACCTTTGACCCCGGGTTCCACCACCACCGCGCTGGCTTCCGCCCGGTAGTCGCCGATGGAGGCCAGGTCGGCCTCGCTCTGCGGGCGGATCACCCGCCAGACGAGGAGACCCTGGCGCCGCAACCGGGACGCCACCCGGACCGGGTAGGGTCCGTGCAGCTGCGCCCCGGCCAGGCGGGCGTCCCGGCAGGCGGCGAGAATCTCCGCTTCGGTCTGCCCGCCGAAGACCCCCAGAACCGGAACGGTGCCCGCAGCCGCCACCACCAGCCCGGCCCGCTGCGCATCGATCCGCCGGGGACCCGGGGCGAAAACGACCCCCAGCCAGGAAGCCCCGGCGGCGACCGCCGTCGCCGCGTCTTCCGGGGTGGTGATCCCGCAGATTTTCACCTCAACGGCCATACCGAGGCACCTCGACGATCTCCTGAAGCAGGCCCCGGGGATCTGAACTGGCGGAAAGCGCACTGCCGATCAGAACGGCATCGGCACCCGAGCGGGCCGCCTCCTCGACATCCTGCCGCGTCGCCATCCCGCTCTCCGCCACGGCAACCGAACCGGCCGGCACGTCGCCGAGCAGGCGCCAGGCCGCGGCCCGGTCGATCCGGAACGAACTCAGGTCCCGGCTGTTGACTCCAAGTGTATCGGCCCCGGCATCCAGCGCCATGCCCAGTTCCACCCGGTCGTGGATCTCCACCAGCACGGCGAGTTCGATACCCCGGGCAAAGGCGATGAGTTCGCCCAGGCGCCCGGCTCCCAGGGCCCGGACGATCAGCAGGGCCGCGGACGCGCCGGCCGCGCGCGCCTCGAGCAGCTGTACCTCGTCCAGGATGAAGTCCTTCCGCAGGACCGGCAAAGGAAGCGCCGCGGCCACCCGGCGCAGGTCGTCGAGCGAGCCGCCGAAGTGGGGCCCTTCGGTCAGGACCGACACCGCCGCCGCCCCGCCGGCGGCGTAGTCCCGGGCCCGCTCCACCGGATCGAGATCCGGGGCAATGGCCCCGGCCGAAGGCGACCGCCGCTTCACCTCGGCAATAATCCCGAGCCGCGCCTGCTGAAGCGCGGACCGGAACGGGACCCCCGGAGGAGCGCTGCCGACGGCCAGCTCCAGGGCCGGGCGCCGGGCCCGGAGCCCAGGCAGCCCGGCGCGGGTCCGCTCCAGAATGCTCTCCAGCGATACCCCCATCTTGCCCTTCGGTCTGGTTTCGGGTAACTTATTCGGGGTCTATTCGGTCGGCAACGGATCCGGGAGAGTAACGCCATGCCGCTTACCAAGCGCCAGAGTGAAGTCCTCACCTATCTCCAGTCCTATATCAAGGACCGGGGGTATGCGCCGAGCTTCGAGGAAATCGCCGAGCACTTCGGTTTCCAGTCCCTCGCCACGGTCCACGAGCACCTGACCAACCTGGAAAGAAAAGGATACATCCACCGGACCCACAACGAGAGCCGGGCCATCGAGGTCCTGCCTCCGCGGGGACAGGCCGGGGCGTCCGAGATCCCGCTGCTGGGCCGGGTCGCCGCGGGCACACCGATCGAATCCCTGATGCACGAGGAGACGCTCGCGGTGCCGGACCATCTCCTGCCCCGCCGCGGGCCCAATTCCGGGCTCAAGGTGCAGGGCAATTCCATGGTCGATGAACATATCATCGACGGGGACTACCTGGTCGTCCATGGAAAGAATTCCGCCGAGAACGGAGAGATCGTCATCGCCCTGGTGAACGGATCAGAGGCGACGGTCAAGAAGTTCTACCGGGAGAACGGCGGCTGGATCAGACTTCAGCCCGCCAACGAGACCATGCCCCCGCTCCGGTTCCAGGAACGGGATGTCCTGATCCAGGGTGTGGTGGTCGGCGTGATCCGGAAGTACTAGCCACGCAGCCGCTTAGCGCTGCATCTTCCTGCACTTGACGGGCCTCGGGGGGGTAATCAATACTGCATTAGTCCCCTTTGGTCTCGCCCTCGTCCGGACGCCACATCCCACGAGGCCAGCGTCAATCATGGAAGACAATCAGGAGGCTACCGAGGTCCGGCTCCGTGCCGCGATCGAATCCTCCCCCAGCGGCCTGCTGATGGTGGACTCCGACGGGACGATCGTCCTGGTCAACCGGCAGGTCGAGAGCCTCTTCGGGTACACCCGGGAGGAACTGCTCGGCAAACCGATCGACGTCCTCATCCCGCAGCGCTACCGAGCCGACCACCCCGGCTATCGCCGGGGCTTCATGGCTGCGCCCCGCACCCGGGCCATGGGTCAGGGCCGGGATCTTTACGGCCTGCACAAGAACGGCACCGAGATCCCGGTGGAGATCGGGCTCAACCCGATCGTGACGGCCGAGGGGCTGTTCGTCGTCAGCTCCATCGTGGACATTCGAGCCCGACGGCGGGCCGAGGCCCGGTTCCGAGCCGCGGTCGATTCATGCCCCAACGGCATGATCATGACCGACGACGCTGGAACCATCCTGCTGGTAAACCGCGAGGTGGAACGTCTCTTCGGGTACCACCGCGACGAACTGCTGGGTCAACCCGTCGAACAGCTGGTTCCAGAGCGTTTCCGGCGGGGGCATACCGGGTTCCGGCATGCCTTCCTGCGGGCGCCCGAGCCCCGCCCCATGGGTGCGGGCCGGGACCTGTATGGCCTCCGGAAGGACGGGACGGAGGTTCCCGTGGAAATCGGCCTTACCCCGGTGACGACGGACGAGGGCACATTTATCCTGAGCGCGGTGGTGGATATCAGCGCGCGGAAGGAAGCGGAACTGGCGCTGCGCAAGAGTGTGGAGCACTTCCGGCTGCTGGTGGATGGGGTGCGGGACTACGCCCTGGTTCTGCTGGATCTCTCGGGAGACATCGTAAGCTGGAATGAAGGGGCGGAGAATCTCTTCGGCTTCCCCGCCGAACGCATCCTGGGCCAGCGGCTTACCCGGCTCTACCCCTCGTTCCCCGATCATCCCCGCGCTGACCTCAGCGCCAGACTCCGAATCGCCCGGGAGCTGGGACGGCACGAGGAAGAGACCCAGCTCCGGCGGCAGGACGGCACCGAGTTCCGCGCGAACGTCGTGATCACTGCCCTCCGCGATCACGGCGGCCACCCCCGGGGATTCGCGCTCGTGACCCGTGACGTCACCGAACGCCGGAAACTCGAGGAACAGCTCCGGCAGGCCCAGAAGATGGAAGCGATCGGCACGCTGGCCGGCGGCGTCGCCCACGACTTCAACAACATCCTGAGCGCGATCATCGGCTACGCCGAGCTGATTCACGGCGCTACGGGCGCGCCGGAATCGGTCAAAGCAGATGCCGCCGAGTTGCTGACCGCCGCCGACCGCGGGCGGGAGATGATCGAACGGATCCTGGCCTTCAGCCGGCGGGATGAGCAGAAACGCCGTCCGCTGGACCTCGGGGCCGCGGTCAACGACAGCCTGAAGCTGCTCCGCGCGACCCTTCCCTCCACGATTCAACTCGAGGCAAGGATCGACCAGCTGCACCAGGTCTTTGCCGACCCCAGCGCCATCAGCCAGGTTCTGCTGAACCTGGTCACCAACTCAGCCCAGGCCATGCCGGACGGCGGACTGGTGGAGATCGCGCTGGAGAACACGTATGTCCGGGATCACGTTGCCCGGGAGAATCCCGACCTGCGCGAGGGACCATATGCCCTGCTCACCGTGCGGGACCAGGGCGGCGGGATCGACCCAAGCCTGCGGGAACGAGTCTTCGAACCGTTCTTCACGACCAAGGGGCCGGGTCAGGGGACGGGACTCGGGCTCGCCATGGTGCATACCGTCATGCAGTCTCACGAGGGCACCGTGCGGCTGGATAGCGAGCCCGGGCGAGGCACGACCGTCCGGTGCTTCTTCCCCGCGCTGCCGACCGAGCCGACCGGTATTGCCGAACTGGCCGAGGATATCCCGCCGGGCCAAGGAGAGCGGGTGCTCTATCTGGACGACGAGCCGTCGCTCGCGAGGCTGGGGGAGCGTCGCCTGGCTTCGCTCGGCTATCACGCGACCGTCAGCATCGATCCAGAAACGGCACTGTCCCTCTTCCGGGTACAGCCCGATCTCTTCGATCTCGTGATCACCGACTACAGCATGCCAGGGATGACCGGACTGGCTTTCGCCGAACTGATCCGGGCGATCCGGCCGGATGTCCCGATCATCATGCTCACGGGATTCGTGGAAGACGCCGACGAGACCGCGCTCAAGACGAGCGGCATCGACTTGCTGCTCCGGAAACCCGTGTCTCTGGAATCGCTGGGGAAGTCAGTCCGGGAGACCCTCGACCGCATCCCCGGCTAGGCCGGGGCGATCGGCGCCAGCCGCTGCAGCCGTTCCACGACCCGCAGCGCCGCACCGCTGTCGAGCGACGTCCGCGCCCGGCTCACCGCAGCGCCGAAGTCCTCCTCGTTCCCTGACACATGAATCGCGGCGGCCGCGTTGAGCAGGACCGCGCACCGGCCGGCCGGGTCATCCCTGATCCCTTCCAGGATCCGCCGTACCCGCCGGGCGTTCACGACCGGGTCGCCCCCGGCCAACGCGTCGATGTCGTCATGCGCCAGCTCGTGGTCCGCCGGATCCAGCACCCAGGTCTCCACCCTGCCCTGGCGCACTTCCCAGATATCGGTGACCCCGGCCGGACTCACCTCGTCCATCCCCACCCGGGCATGAACCACCAGGGCCCGCTCCGAGCGGAGCCCGGCCAGCGCCTCCGCCACTTGGGGCGCGCGGTCCCGATCGAACACCCCCATCACCTGGCGCCGGGCACCTGCCGGGTTGGCCAGCGGACCGATCAGGTTCATCACGGTGGAGACGCCCAGTTTCCGGCGGACCGGCGCCACGTGCCGCATGGCGGGATGGTATTGCGGGGCATACAGAAACACGATGCCTGCTTCCCGGAGCACGGCGGATGCCCGGTCCACCGGCAGCGCAATGTCGATCCCCAGGGCTTCGAACACGTCGGCCGATCCCGACCGGGTGGTGTGGCTCCGGTTGCCATGCTTGGCCACCCGGACACCGGCCCCGGCCGCCACGAAGGCGGCGCCGGACGAGATGTTGAAGGTGCGGATCGTCCCGCCCCCGGTGCCGCACGTGTCCACCAGGCCGTTGCCGGAGGACTCCAGCTTCACCATCACCTGCCGCAGCGCCAGCGCAGCGCCGGCGATCTCCTCGGCCGACTCCCCGCGCCGGCGGAGCCCGAGCAGGAGTTCCTCGATCTCAGCCGCCGGTGCGCTGCCGTCCATCAGCACGTGAAACGCGCTCAGGGCATCATCCCGGCTCAGGGTGCGGCCGGCCCGCAGCTCATCAAGGGCCCGGCGGAGCGCAGTCGATCGGGGAGTTGGCAGATCGGGCATAGCTGATCAATCTAGGCCGGCGACGCCAGGGAAGAAGGGCGCCGCGCAGCGGGGGCCGGGCGCCTCGCGGTCAGGGGAGCACGTCAGGGTGCCGGTTCCCGGATGCGTGCCGGCCCCAGGGCCTGTTCGTGTTCCCTGATCCCGTGTCCCCACAATGATTTGCATAGCTTGAACCCCCCTGTCCACCGGGCTAGATTCCGCTCGATGAGTCGAACTTTCCTGGCCCTGCTGCACTATGACGGCACCCGGTTTGTGGG
>JBFXBG010000096.1:0-15061 GCA_050183505.1 Gemmatimonadales bacterium
GGCGGCGAGGGATCCCAGGGCCTCCACCCGAACGGCAACGAGCCCGCCACCACCGATTCGCGGATGAGATCCATGTCACCTACCTCAAACCGGCACGGTACAGCTAGCTGTGCAGAGCTTCCCTAGCAGAGCGCGACGCTGCAGGGCGCCGCCGTCTCCGCCACCGCGGCGTCGGCGACCGCGGCGCGGACCGACTTGATCCGGGTCAGCGAGCGGGAGACATGCGGGTCATAGCTGCGGTTGGTGAGGAACACCACGAACAGATCCCGGGCGGGGTCCAGCCAGATCTGCGTGCCGGTCCAGCCGGTGTGACCGAACGCCGCCTCGGAGAGCTGTTCGCCATAGGCGCTCGGCGGTTCCGACACGTCGCCCGGCGTATCCCAGCCGAGGAGCCGTGAGCCCCCCTCCGGCGACCGGGCCAGGAACCGGTTCATCGTGACCGGCCGCACCAGAGCGACGTCGCCGGCCCGGCCCCGGGCCAGCCACCAGCGTACGTACCGGGCCAGATCGGCCGCGGTGGAAAAGAGCCCGGCGTGGCCCGCCACACCGCCCAGGGCCGCCGCATTCTGATCGTTGACCACGCATGAGACCGGCTGACCCCGGTAGATACTCGACGGCACGCAGCGCCGCCGCAGGCTCGACGGCGGGCGGAACCGGGTCTCGGTCATCCCCAGCGGGGCGAAGACCTCCCGGGCCACAAAACGGTCCAGCGGCTCGCCGGTGACCTGTTCCACCACCAGGCCCAGCAGCATGGCGTTGAGGTCGCTGTAGACCGCCGCCGACCCCGATGGGATGACGGGTCGTTCGGAATAGAGGAGATTCAGCACCCGGTCCCGGGTCTTCGCGGTCCGGTAGAACGGAACGTAGGAGCGGAGTCCGCTGGTGTGCCGCAGGAGCATGCCCACGGTGACGGCATCCCGGCCCTGGCCGTGGAAGCGGGTCAGATAACGGGAAACCGGCGCGTCCAGATCCACCCGGCCGCGGTCGACCAGCAGGAGAATCGCGCTGGTGGTCGCGACCACCTTGGTCAGCGACGCCAGATCGAACAGGCTCGAATCCGCCGAAGGAACCGCCGAACGATGCGACCAGGTGAAGTGGCCGTATCCGCGGGCGTAGAGAATCGTGTCGCGGCGGCCGACGACGACGACCGCGCCGGGGTACACTCCGCGGCGAATGCCGTCCTCAATGGCCCGGTCCAGCCGCTCGAAATCCCCGCCCCGCGTCTGACCCGCCGCGGGAACCGCGGCCCCGGCGAGCAATAGGACCGCCGGCAGCAGGCGAGGAATCGCCTTCACGGCGCCGATTCCTCGGTATCCCGGATCGTCCCCGGCGGCAGCTCGTAGAGCAGGGTCACGGTGCGGAGGTCCCGGTCGGAGATCCGGCTGGTCCGCGGCTCGGGGTACATGACATCGAGCGGATACGGCGAATGCGGCAGGCCCAGCGCGTGTCCCACCTCGTGCACCGCCACGGCGCCGAGCGCCGCGTCGGGCAGCGGCCGGCCCTGCAGGTCGGTGACCGCCAGAGAGATGATGGCCCGGCGCACCCGTCCCTGCTGGTCCCAGGTGAGGTCGGTCTGTCCGGTCCGGTCGGTCGGAAAATGGGCCACCCAGCGGATCACGATGTCGGCGCTCGCGCTGTCGAGCGCGGAAGCGAACTGCAGGCCGATCCCGACATGCTCCCACTCGGTGAGGGCATCCTGAGCCTGCTGCCGCATGCGGGCCCGGTATTCCGCGGTCCCGCCCTCGATTATTGCCACGGCCAGCGGCCGCCGCAGCGCATCGGGCCAGCGGCGAAGCACGGAATCGGTCGTGAGCAGGAGGGAATCGAGGTAGGTCTGCTGAACCGCGGCGGCCAGGCGCTCCCGCACGATGCTCCGGCGGATCCGGGCAGCCTGGATCGCGGCGGTATCACGCACCGGGCGGCCCGGGAGGATGGACCCGATGGCCCCCTCACCGGACGATCCCGCTGTACCCGGCTGGAGGGCGCGGTGGATCCGCCCACTGGCGATGAGCGCCAGCAGCACCAGGGACAGGAAGACGAGAAACCGGGATCTCATAGTCACCAATAATAGCCGCACAGTCCGGGCCAGAGCCCGGAATCGGCGGGGGTCCGGCTCTGGATTCCACCCTGCAACCCGCGTAGAATTGGCCCCCGTTGCCGGGATCCCTTTGCCCCGGTGCTCCCGAGGAGGATACCCACGTGATGCGATTTCTGGCGCGGCTGCTGGTCCGGTGGCGATGGACCGCCATCGCCGTCTGGGTCGCCCTGGGGATCGCCGCCTTCTTCCGGGCCCGGGAAACACCCCACGAGCTCAGCACCCGGGGCGGGAGCAACCATCCGACCGAGGCCTCCCAGGTCGACGACATTCTGCGCAACCGCTTCGGCGGATCCCTCGGTGAATTCCTCGCCGTCACCATCTCCTCACCCGAATCCCTGAACCGCCCCGAGGCCCGCGACCGGATCCAGCGGCTGGAGCAGATCCTGCGGGCCCAGCCCTACGTGCACGGCGTGTTGTCGTTCCGGTCGACCGGGGATTCGGTCTTCGCCAGCCGCGACGGCCGGGCGGAATTCCTGGTGGTGGCCCTGGCGGTTCCGACGGCGGACAGTTCGGGCGGCCTGGTCCAGCCGATCCGCCAGCTGACCCGCGCGGCCTTCGCGGGTCCGGGGGCCGGGGATTACGAGATAACGGTCACCGGCCGCGCCGCCCTGGATCTCGACGTGCGGGCGATCAGCCGGGAAGACAGTGTCCGGGGCGAGCTGCTGTCGCTTCCACTCACGCTGATCGTGCTGGTCTTCGCGTTCGGGGCCCTGGTTGCGGCCACCCTGCCCGTCGTGGTGGGATTCCTCGCCATCACGATCGGCCTGGCGATCATCGGCATCCTCGCGCGGATCACGCCGATGTCGGTCTTCGTCCTGAACATGACGACGATGATCGGCCTGGGCGTGGGCATCGACTACTCGCTGCTGGTCGTGACCCGGTTCCGGGAGGAACTGAGCCGGGGCCTCTCCCGGCGTGACGCCGCGATCCGCACCGTTCATACCGCCGGCTCGGCGGTCATCACCTCGGGCATTACGGTCGCGGTCGGATTCGCGGCGCTGCTGCTCACGCCGCTGATCGAGACCCGCAGCGTCGGGCTGGGGGGCGTGGTCGTGGTCTTCGTCGCCGTGGCGCTGTCGGTGACGCTGCTGCCGGCCATCCTCGCCGTCCTCGGCCGGACCATCGACATCCCGCGCTCGGTCGCCCGCCGGCTCGCCTGGTATCACGCCCCGATGGTGTGGGAGAAGTGGGCCCGCACCCTGAGCCGGCACCCGTTGCGGGCCCTTACCCTTGGCGTCACCGCGATCGCGATCCTGACGGCACCGGTCTTCTGGATCCGGATCGGCCTGCCGGCGCACAACTGGTGGCCCTCGGGGACCGAAGCCGGGCGGGGGCTGGACGCGCTCGACCGGATGGGCGTCTCGGGTCTGATCATCCCGGTCCGGGTGACGATCGAGGTGCCGGACGGAGAGCGCGCCGTCGGCGCGACCTACCTGCGGGGCCTCCGCGCCCTCTCCGATTCCCTCCGGGCGGATCCACGGGTGCGGGATGTGAAGAGCGTGGTGGACATCCGGCCCGGGGCCTCGATTCTCGGCCTCTCGCTGCTCTACAGCGACATGGCCCAGGCACGGTCCCAGTATCCCGATTTTCTGGATGCCTACCTGAGCCGGGACAACCGGGTGGCCCTGCTGGACATCTTCCTCTCGGACACGACGACCCTCACGTCGTCGATGGATCTGGTCCGCCACGTCCGGGCGCTGGCCGGCGGGGGCGGCATCCGGGGCCTGAACGGCACCACGGCGAAGGTGGGCGGCTTCATCGCGGCGAGCGTCGATCTCCAGGACGATCTGCTGGCGCGGTTTCCCCGGATCATCCTGCTGATTCTGCTGACCACCGGCGTGATGCTGGCGATCGCGTTCCGATCGGTTCTGGTTCCGATCAAGGCGATCGTCATGAACACCCTGTCGGTGAGCGCCACCTTCGGTCTTCTCGTGCTCGTATTCCAGCACGGGGTTGGCAGCCGCCTGCTGGGTGTGGAAGGCCCCACCCTGGCCATCTACGTGATCGTGCCGGTGCTGGTCTTCGCGGTGGTCTTCGGCCTCAGCATGGACTATGAGGTGTTTCTGCTGACCCGGATGAAGGAAGTGTTCGACAAGACCGGCAAGAACGACCAGGCCACCATGGAGGGGCTGAGCGCGACCGCGTCGGTGATCACCTCGGCCGCGCTCATCATGATCATGGTCTTCGGGGTGTTCGCTTTTGCGCGCCTGCTGGTGATGAAGTTCGTGGGGTTCGGGCTGGCGGTGGCGGTCTTCCTGGACGCGACGATTATCCGGATGGTCCTGGTGCCGTCGATCATGCACCTGGCGGGCGAGTGGAACTGGTGGCCCGGGCGGAGGGGGAAGACCGCCGTGAGCGGCAAGGCGGCTGAGCGGTGAACGGATTCGCCCGAGCCGGGCCGCCGCGGCCCGGTTTCTGTTGCCGTTTACGGTTCGCCGGCTTCGTTCAGCTGCACGACGGCACGCCCTCGGTGGTCGCGGACCCCGGGGGCGTTGCGTTGCCATAGAAGATGTAGCAGGTCCGGCCGATCGACGGGACGTGATCCATGGTCGCCGACCAGCCGGAAGTGGTTGCTTCGTTGATCACGACGCTGTTGCCGGGCGAGAGCTCGAGGTTGAGCGCCACGAGGCTGGTGGTGTAGGCCCCGGTGGTGTAGTAGTAGCCCTCCTGCATCTTGGCCAGCAGGCTCAGATCCGAGACCATCGTCGCCTGGATGCCCTTGTTCTTCTGCTGCTGCAGCCGCGGCACCGCGATCGCCGCCAGGACGGCGATGACGAACAGTACGACAAGCAGCTCGATGATCGTGAATCCCCGCGATGTGGTTCGGCTCACGTCCGGCCTCCCGGGATCGGGCGGGCCGCCCGCAGCCACCTGCCGCGGGCTTCCGCCGTATGTCCTGATTTATCGGCCAATCAGTGTTTTGCCTCAAGCCAGTTGGGGCCCACTCCGGCTTCGACCACCAGCGGAACCCGCAGCTCCACCGCCGACTGCATGTGGCGCACCACCAGGATGCGCACCGGGTCGACCTCGGCTTCCGGGACCTCGAAAATCAGCTCATCGTGTACCTGCAGCAGCATGCGGCTCTGCAGGCCCGCCTCTCTGATGGCACCATGGATGTTGAGCATGGCCAGCTTGATCAGATCCGCCGCCGAGCCCTGAACCGGTGAGTTGGTCGCGGTCCGCTCGCCGAAGGCGCGCATGTTGAAGTTCCGGTCCCGGATCTCCGGAATGTACCGCCGCCGGCCGAAGATGGTCTCCACGAACCCCCGTTCCCGCGCCACCTGCACCATCCGGTCCAGATAGGCCCGTACCCCGGCGAAGCGTTCAAAGTACTGCGAGATGAACGCCTTTGCCTCCTCCTGCGTGATCCCGAGCTGGCGGGCGAGGGCAAACGGGCCCTGGCCGTAGATGGTGGCGAAGTTGATGGTCTTGGCCCGCGCCCGCATCTCGCCGGTGACCTGCTCCAGCGGCACGCCGAAGATGACCGCCGCCGTCTGCCGGTGAATGTCCCCGCCCCGCCGGAACGCCTCGATGAACGCCGGGTCCTCCGACAGATGGGCGATCAGACGCAGCTCGATCTGGGAATAATCGGCCACCAGGAAGAGACACCCGTCCGCCGGCACGAAGCCGCGCCGGATCTCCTCTCCCCGGGGGGTGCGGACCGGGATGTTCTGCAGATTGGGCTCGGATGACGACAGCCGCCCGGTTGCGGCGCCGGTCTGGTTGAAGCTGGTGTGAATCCGGCCGGTGACCGGATTCACCTTCAGGGGCAGCACGTCGACATAGGTCGACCGCAGCTTCTGCAGTTCCCGGTACTCCAGGATCAGTGTGGGGACATCGTGGCCCATCTGGGCCAGCTGCTCCAGGACGTCCGCGTCGGTCGAGGGACCCGTCTTGGTCTTCTTGAGCACCGGCAGCTGCAGCTTCTCGAACAGCAGGTACGCCAGCTGTTTGGGCGAATTGATGTTGAACTCCGACCCGGCGGCCTCGATGATCTTCCGCTCGAGCGCCGCCAGGTCCCCGGCCAGCTCCACCGACAGCCGGGCGAACAGCTTGCGGTCGATCGCGATGCCGGTCCACTCCATGTCGGTCAGTACCTCGACCAGCGGCATTTCGATGTCCTGGAACAGCGGGTCGAGGGCGTGCTCGCGCAGCGGGGCGGCAAACGCCGCCCGGAGGGCGTGAACCGCGGCCGCGTCGGCGCCGCAATAGGCCGCGGCCGATTCCACCGGCACTTCGGCGAAGGGAATCTGATCCCGGCCTTTCCCCACCAGGTCTTCCCAGGTCTTCATCGGCCGCCCGAGATGATCCAGGCTCAGGGTATCCAGTGCGTGGGAGCGCCGGCCCGGATCCAGCAGGAAGGACGCGAGCATCGAATCGTAGGATACCCCGCCCAGCTCAACCCCTTCCTGCCGCAGAATCTGCCAGTCGTACTTGATGTTGTGGCCCGCCTTGGGGACCGCGGTGTCTTCCAGGAGTTCCCGCAGCGGCGCCAGGGCCGGGTCGTCCAGACGGGGCAGGTTTCTGACCGGGCGGTCCTCGGCCATCAGGTCGTTGGGCCGGCGATGGCCGAACGGCAGGTACCATGCCTCGGACGCATCCGCCGCAAGCGAGAGTCCCACCAGTGTGGCACTGCGGGGATCCAGCGATGTGGCCTCGGTGTCGAGCGCAATGATCGGCGCGCGCCGGAGCCGGGCCACCAGGTCGGGAATGCCGGCCGGGTCATCGACCACGCGGGTCGCCACCATGTCCGGCACCGGTTGGCCCGGACCGGCTTCGACGCTCCCCGCCTCCACTTCCGCCTCCTCCGGCGGGGGCGGCGGGGGCGGCGGCTCGGTACCGAGTCCGAGCCGGCTCACGAGGGAAAAGAACTCCAGCTCGGAGAGCACCCGGCCCAACGCCGTCTTGTCCGTCTCCGACACCGCGAAGCGGCCGAGGTCGAGATCCAGCGGCAGGTCCTTCTTGATCGTCACCAGCTCGCGGGAGAGCCGGGCGGCCGCTTCGCAGGTCTCCAGGGCCTCCCGGGGGCGCTTGCCCTTCACGTCCTCCCGCTTCGCCAGGATCGTATCGAGGTCACCGAACTGCTGGAGCAGGGCAACGGCGCCCTTCCCGCCGATCCCGCGCACCCCCGGGATGTTGTCCGAGCTGTCGCCGACCAGGGCCAGGTAGTCGACCACCTGTTCCGGCGGGACGCCGAGGCGTTCCGCCGCGTTGGTCTCATCGACCCATTGCTCGTCCACACCCGCCGGACCCCGACGTCCGGGATTGAGCAGTGCGATCCGCGGCCCGATGAGCTGATAGAAGTCCTTGTCTCCCGATACGATGACTGACTGCCAGCCGCGCTCGGCGCCCCGGCAGGCCAGGGTACCGATCACGTCATCGGCTTCGTAGCCGTCGACGGCGACCAGGGGCACCCGGAAGGCGGCGAGCAGCTCCGCCACCCGTTCGACCGATCGATCGAAATCGGCCTGCAGCTCGTCATCCAGCTTTTCCCGGGTGGATTTGTAGTCGGGATACACCTCGGTGCGAAAGGAATCTCCGGCGTCGTTGACCCAGACCAGGTAATCCGGGCGGTACTTCTCCTGCAGCCGCAACAGGAAGTTGGCGACGCCCCAGGCGGCCGAGGTGTTCTCGCCACGCGAGGTCCTGAGCGGGCGCGAAATCATGGCGAAGAACGCCCGGTAGATCAGGGCGTAGCCGTCGATCAGGAAGAACTGGGGTGGGGTGTGCATGGTAAGGGCCGAAAGCTGCGAGGGGGCGGGCTGGACCGCAACCAGCCACGCCCCCCCGGGTTCCGCGGTCTTCGGTGCGGTCTACATGGCGGCGCGGCGGTGTCGGTCCACCACCCGCTCGAATTCGGCCCGCGACTGCGTGGTCAACCTGAAGCGGCCGAAGCCGGTTTCGTCGACGAACGTGAGACTGAGCCGGTCGTTCAGATACACCCACTGGATGACGCGGCCCTGGCTCACCGGGCTGGCGTCGTAGATCTCGTCGGGCTCGCCCAGGCGGATGAACACCTCTCCCCGGTCGGTGCGCCAGCCGGCGACGCCTTCGTCCCGGAACCGGCTGTTGGCCACCGCCAGCCGGGCGAAATACTGATCCAGCGCCTCGTTTTCCGGGGTCGCCTTGTTGGGATCGGTTCCCCGGTAGAACCGGCGCCAGAGTTCCGACCGCTCGTACGCCGGCGCCTTGCGGAGCGTGTCCAGCAGGCCCTTGTCATCGAAATACCGCAGCAGCGCCAGGATGTCCTCGTAGTTCGTCACCACCCATTGGGTGGACAGCGAGACGATGGCCGAGGTGACGCGCCGGGCGTCTCCGCTGCCCACGACCAGTTTCAGCTCCCCCAGGGGCGCGCTGTCCGGCGTGAGCCGGACCACCTGGCCTTCGACGTCCAGTCCGCCCTGGAAGTGCAGCGAGTCGGTGAGGACCAGGCTGTCCCGTTCGTCCCGGACCTGGAACGGGATGGCGGTCGGTCCGGACAGCCGGTATCCCTCGATGTAGGCCAGCAGCGTGTCGCTGCCGTAGGCCACCGTCCCCCGCGGGTTGAGCACCAGCGACAGCGGGTCGGATTCCCGGGCACGCCCGGTCACCTCGTAGGCGACGATCGGCCACGACACCGATCCATCGGGAAAGGCGGGGACATCCGCCGGCGCTTCCACCCGGCTTTGTTCGCTGGAGGTGCGGTCCCGGACCGACACCGTGAGCTGGTACTGGCCGGGAAGCAGATGAAAGGCCTGCTGGAAGAGGACGCTTTCATCGTTCCGAAGCGTCTCCTGGAACGTGGTGACCCGGACGGCTTCGTCGCGCTGTGCCCGGATCGGGGGCATCCCGTCCTTCTGCAGCAGGATCTCGACCCGGTACCGGGCGATGAATCCGTCTCCTTCGCGCTGGAAGGAGAGCGCCCGGTTTTCCAGGGAGAGGCCCAGGATGGCGATGGTCGAGTCGCCCGGGCCGGCGGCATAGACCACATTCCCGACGAAGGGCAGCGGTGCGCCGGCGGCCAGCCGGCCGAGCCGCCGGTAGACCGACGGCATGTCGAGCACCTGGGCCAACTCCCGCTCGGGGCTGGGAGCCGGCTGGCTGCCGACCCGTTGCCAGGTGCCGCAGGCCCCCACCGCCACTCCGAGCAGCACGGCAAGCGCGCACGACTTCACGGCGGGGAAATCAGGGGTAGGCATGGGGGGCGAAGGTACTCCAGTAAGAATGAAGGCGTCAACCCGACCGTGTCTTGCTCGGGTGCAGGGGACAGAGTAGCT
This sequence comes from Gemmatimonadales bacterium, assembly GCA_050183505.1. Classification (GTDB taxonomy): domain Bacteria; phylum Gemmatimonadota; class Gemmatimonadetes; order Gemmatimonadales; family GWC2-71-9; genus JBFXBG01. The sequence continues at coordinate 9,355 of JBFXBG010000096.1, forward strand.
TGGCACGACGCATGAGCCAGGAGAATCTCGTCGGCCGAACAGTAGCGGGTTACCGCCTCCTCCAGCACATCGGAGAAGGGGGGACGGCGACCGTGTATCGCGCCGAACATCCCGAGCGCGGCGTCGCCGCGATCAAGATCCTCCGTCCCCGCATGGCTCAGGACCCGATTGCGGTCAAGCGGTTTCTTCGTGAGGCCGAATACGGCGCCCGCCTGAGTCATCCCAACATCGTCAAGAGCTACGACTACGGCGAGACCGACGGTCTCTACTACCTGGCCCTCGAATGGGCCGAGGGCGAGGTGCTGGCCACTTTCGCGACCCGCTCCGGCCAGCTGGCGCCGGAGCTGGTCTGTACGATCATCTCCCAGATCGGTGCGGCGCTCAGCGAGGCGCACAAGAAAGGTATCATCCATCGGGATTTGAAGCCCGCCAACATCATGTATGACCCGGCTACCCGGACGGCCAAACTGCTCGATTTCGGCATCGCCCGGGACTCCGAACTCCAGCCCGAGGAGCGGCTTACCCGCACCGGGTTCTTCGTGGGCACGCTGCAGTATGTCGCTCCGGAAGCCCTGAGTGGTGAGCTGGTGAACGAGCAGGCCGACGTCTACTCCCTGGCGACGATCGCCTATTACCTCCTGACCGGCACCCTGCCCTACACCGGCCGGTCTCCCCGCGAGCTGTTTCAGCAACTGCTTTCCCAGCCACCCATCCCGCTCAATCAGGCCCGCAAGGGAACCCGCTTTCCCAATGCGCTGGAAGAAGCGGTCATGCGCGGCCTCGAACGGGACCGCGCCCGGCGCTGTAAGACTGTGGACGAATTCGTGACCGGGTTCTGCACCGCCGGCGGGGACGGCGAAGAGAAAAAGGGCGGCCTCTTCTCCGGTCTGTTCCGCCGGCGCACGTGACCCTGACCGACCTCGAACGGCTGCTCCTCGACCGATCGGTCCGGCGGGGAGACTTCGTGCTCGCCTCCGGTGCCCGCTCCACCTACTACATCGACGCCCGGCCCACCACCATGTCCGCCGAAGGCCTGGACCTGATCGGCCGGGCCGGCCTGGCCGCCGTCCGCCGGGCCGGCTGGAATCCTCAGGCAATCGGGGGGCTCACCATGGGCGCCGACCCCGTGGCATACGCCGTTGCGCTCGCCAGCCGGTCGGCTCCACCGGTCGTGGATGCGTTCAGTGTCCGGAAGCAGGCCAAGCAACACGGCGCCGGGCGCCGGATCGAAGGCAACTTCCAGCCCGGAATCCGGGTCGTCATCGTCGAGGACGTGATCACCACGGGTGGGTCCGCCAGGCAGGCCATCGGCGCGGTCGAAGAGGAGGGCGGTACGGTCGCCGGAGTACTGGCGGTGGTGGACCGGCAGGAGGGTGGCCGGGCGACCCTGGAGGCCGCCGGATATCCGGTCGTGACCCTCACCGATGTAAGCCGCCTCGGTCTCGCGACCTAGCCTTTCTCTCCCGGGGTCCCGTGCGCGGCCAGCGGGTGGAAGTCCCGCAGCACCGCCCGGTACGGGGCCACCATCAAATCGACAAAACGCTCGATCGCCGACCCGAACGGCAGCCGGCGGCGGAACTCGGAAGATGTGATGCCGAGAATCGCGCGCAGATGCCGGCCGAAACTCTGCGGCGAGGAGTATTCCAACCGGTAGGCCACGTCGGCCACGGACAGACTCTGTCCGTCAAACAGGACCGCGGCGTGAAGCAGCCGCACGGCCATCAGGTAGCTCTTGGGCGAGGGCAGCCCGGCACGGCTGAAGCGCGACATGAGCGTGCTGGGCCGGATCCGGAGCCGCTCGGCCAGCCGGCGCACGGTAATGGTATTGGGCGCGACCCGGATCAGCACCTCGAAGAAGAGCCTCGCATCCGGCGGAATGTCGCCCAGGGCGGCGAAGACGGGCGCCTGGATTCTGGCCGAGGCCCGGGTTGCCGGCTCCGAGATCAGTTGCCGGAGCCGGTGCCATCCCCCCGGTTCGGTGACGTCCACCACCTGCCGGATCCCGGAGGCCCCGAGGTGCAGCAGGGTTTCCGACGCGTCCCGGTCGTGCCGGCTCACCAGGGCCACCGTCGGGACCGAAGGGAAGTCCCGAAGCAGGTGACCCACCGCGTCGACCTCCCGTGCCTCGTCGTGGTGTACCGACACCACGATGGCATCGACCGGCTGTTCCCGAACCACCCGGACCGCTTCGGGAATGCTGTTCCGGTGAACCACCGCAAAGCAGCCGCTGCCGGCCGCGTCTACCCGGGTCCGCTCACCCGGCAGGAGAACGGTGGCAATGATGTGTCGGGAAACGTCTCCTTCACGCCGGTCGTACAGCATACAGATACCCGCCTGGGACTGGTCGGGCGGGACGGTACGCCCCGCTCATCAACCGGGGCTCAACCGACGGGCGGGACGAAAAGGATGCCGCCGCGAGCAACCATCTGGCGCAAGCGCGCATCTATCATGAAGTTAGTTGGTTCAACCCGGCCTCCGGTCCCCCCGCCGCAACGGTGGGCCGGCGCGCCGGGAGTACGCCCAACTGCTCACCGGGCCACGACTTCCGGAGCTGCGGTGTGACCACGGACCCGAACAGCCTCACCAGCCGGCTGCAGGCGGCCCTGGGGACTCAGTACCGCCTCGAGCGGGAACTAGGACGCGGGGGCATGGGTGCCGTGTTCCTGGCCACCGACACCACGCTCGACCGTCCCGTCGCCGTGAAGGTCATGCACCCCGACCTCTCGGTGCACGGGGGCATCATCCAGCGATTCCTGGCCGAGGCCAGGATGATCGCCCGGCTGCGCCACCCCGGGATCGTCGCGGTCCATACCGCCGGCGAAGCCACCGGCATCTTCTACTACGTGATGGACCATGTCCCGGGGGAGACGCTCCGGGAACGTCTCAACCGGGAGCCGAAGCTCCCGCCGGCCGAGGTCGCCCGGATCGTGGGGGATATCGCGGACGCGCTGGATGCCGCGGGTCAGGCGGGCCTGGTCCATCGCGACGTCAAGCCGGAGAACATCCTGCTGGACAACGCCACCGGGCGCGCCATGCTGGCCGACTTCGGCATCGCCCGGGTGGCGGCGGCGGAAACATCCGCCCAGCTCACCGGTGAAGGTGTGGCGGTCGGCACACCCACCTACATGAGCCCGGAACAGGCAACCGGGGAACAGGTCGACCACCAGAGCGACCTGTACGCGCTGGGCATCGTCGGCTACGAGATGCTGGCGGGCGCGCCGCCCTTCCGGGGTCCCAACGGCGCGGCCGTCATTTCGATGCAGCTCGCCGAGAAGCCGGTCCCGATCTCCAGACTCAGACCGGAGACCCCGCCGGCGCTGGCGGCCGCCATCATGCGGGCGCTGGAGAAGTCTCCCGCCAACCGCTGGCAGACCGGGGCGGACTTCTGCCGGGGGCTGCACGGGACCGGGGCCCCGGCCCCGGCAAGACGGCGGGTCCCCGCCGGGATCCTGGGAGCCATCGGGCTGGTCCTGGCAACCGCCGCCGTCCTGGCGCTCGCCATGAACAGCCGGGACGGCCCGCCGGACGGAGTGAATCCCCGGCATTCGATCCTCATCCTGCCGTTCAACAACCTGCGGGACGACGCCTCGGTCGAGTGGCTGCGCGAAGGCAGCGTCAACATGCTGTCGCTCAACATGTCGCAGTGGAACGACCTGTCGGTCACCGATCACGAGCGGCTGCACGACCTGCTCGCCAAACACGACATCCGGGTCGAGGACGTCGTCGGCCTGGATCTGGCCCGCCGGCTCGCGCGCGACGTCGGCGCGTGGACGGTGGTCCTGGGAGACTACTCGCTGGTCGGGGATTCGCTCCAGCTTGTCGCACGGGTGTACGATGTCGCCAGCGGCCGGCGGGTGGACGTGGCCCAGATCGACGGCCCGGCCACCGGCGATGTCCGGCCGCTGTTCGATCAGCTCGCCGCCCGGCTGCTCGACCTCTCCGGGGCGCCGGGCGAGTTCCGGACCGGCCTGGCCGGCCTCACGACCGGCTCGCTCGAGGCGTATCGCTCCTACCTGCGCGGCCTCGATTTCCTGAACCAGTGGGACCTCACCACCGCCGAGACGGAGTTCCGGCACGCGATCGACGAAGACAGCACTTTCGCCCTCGCCTATTACAAGCTGGCACTGGCCCGGGGATGGCTGGTGGGCGCGGTCGACAGCGCCGGGACCGCGGCCATTCAGGCCGCCACCCGTTATGCCGACCGGCTGCCGGGCCACGAGCAGACCATGATCAAGGCCTACCGGGCATTCCTGGATGGCGACTTCGAATCGGCCCGGGGATTCTACCGTGCCATGCTGGCCCGGGATTCCAACGACGCCGACGCCTGGTACGGCCTGGGTGATGCCCTGTTCCATGACACGAGCGAGGTCCGTTTCGCCAGCAACTGGAGCGAGTCGCTGCGGTCGTTCGAGCGGGTGCTCCAGCTGGACCCGGGATACCCCCTGGCCTATGAGCATATCCTGAACATGCTGACGGAGGCCGCCTCCGAGACGCCGTATGTCACGCTCACCCGGGCGGACTCGTTCGCCTTCGTGCACCCGCCCGCCGGCGCCACGGGCATCGACAGTGCCCGGACCGCCCGGGGCGTGGCCCTGGCCCGCCAGCTGGCGGTGGCCAAGGGCCGGGAATGGGTGGCCAACCAGCCCGACGCCATCCGGGCCCATACCAACCTGATCGAAGCGCTGATCGCGAGCCACGACTACCCCACGGCGCTGGCCGAACTGTCCCGCCTGCGGAGCCTCCCGGCCGGCTCGACCCGGGCGGACCTGGCGTTCCTCGAGGGCCGGATTCTGTTTGCGTCGGGCGATTTCGACCGGGCTGCCCAGGCCTTCCAGCTGGCCATGGACACCACCCGGGCCGAGGACTTCCTCGGCTCCCAGCCCTCCAGCGCCAGGGAGGTGAGTTCGGCGGCCGGCGCATTCTCGTACCTCGGCGACCTCAAACGGGCCGCGAGCGCCCTGGCCCTCGCCGACAGCGTCCGCCAACTGTGGCGGCCCCAGGGGGCCGCCCCCGACTACAGCGTCCAGTCGGCCCTGGCGGCCCTCTACGCTTCAGCCGACGGTCCCCCCGCCGAACTCCGGCGGATCTGGTCCAGCACGGCCGAGGCGGCCCGCAGCGCCCCACCCGAGAGGCGGCCGTCGATTGCGCTGAGTGGCGCGGCGGCCGCGCTGGGCCTGGTCCTGGGTCCGGCCGATGACACGACCGCTCTGGCCGACCTTCAGGCGTTGGCGCGCCCTGACCTCCAGAAGGAGTTGCGGGCGCTACTATCACTGCGCGACGGGCGGAAGGAAGAGGCCAGGAAGATCCTGGAAACTCCTGATACCGCAACGCATACGGGTATGAAGAGCGGGGAGGGATTCCACGTGGATCCGCGGCCCTTCGCCGCCCAAGCGTATTTCGCCCTGGGCGAGTATCAGCGGACCGTGGACGTGTTACGGGGGTTCGAGCCCGAGCATCTGCCCACGCGTGGATTCGATGCCCGGTGGGCCATGGTGGGGAAGATGCGGATTCTCCGGGGCCTCGCCTTCGAGAAGCTGGGCCAGCCGGATGCGGCGGCCACCGAGTACCGGGCCGTCCTGGCCCAGTGGAAGTCCCCGGATCCGGTCCTGAACCGTTACCTGCGGGAGGCCCAGCGGGGCCTGGCGCGGACGGCGGGCGAGCTCAGGGAGCGCAACAGCTGAGGGGCTGGCACGGCCCGGGTTCATAG
>JBFXBG010000097.1:0-15036 GCA_050183505.1 Gemmatimonadales bacterium
ATGTCCGCCCGTTCGAGCGTGAGCAACAGCCGGCCGCGGTCGTCCCGCAGCACGGTGACCGGCGGAACCTCGGGCGTGGAGTAGCTGTCCACGAAGTAGCGGCCCGAGGGCGAGAGCGAGACGTCGTGGTCCGCGTTCTCCGGAGTCAGCAGGGCCTGGTTGCGGCCGTCGAAGCCGATCCGGTAGAAGTGGCGGAAATAGGGATCACGGCCGGATTCGCGGCCCGCGCCGGTGAAGTAGAGCACCCGGTTTTTCTGGTCCATCCGGAGCAGCTGCAGCACGTTGCCGGGCCCCTTCGTGATCTGGTGCTTCAGGGCTCCGGTGTGGAGGTCGTAGAGGTACAGATTGCCCCAGTCGTCCCGCTCGGAGAACCAGAGGACCTCGTTCGATTCGAACAGCGCGTGCCAGTTGATCCGGCCGTTGCCGGACTCGAAGAAGGTGGCGACCGTCTCCTCCATGATGTCCCGCACCGCGCCGGTTTCGGCGTCCGCCACCCGCAGCACCTCGTGCTTGTGGTCCCGCGAGGTCGAGACGAACGCCAGCTGGGAGCCGTCCGGGCTCCACTCGACATCGGCCCATTCACCCCGGCAGACGATGTGATCGCAGAGGGTCGACCGGTGCTGGTCCGGGGGCATCCGGAGCCGGACCACCCGGGGACCGTCGAGATGAATGATCACCCGCTGGATGGTGGTAACGATGCTGTCTCCCGGAAGGGGGTACTTCCAGGCCTCCAGTTTCGGGTGTCCCACCCGGGTGTCCACCAGGTACATCTCGCCCACGCCGCGCTGGTCCTGCTGGTAGGTGGCGATCTTCCGGGAATCGGGGGACCACAGCAGGATCGCCGGTCGCTCTTCGTCCACCCGGCGTTGTCGGTGGCGTAGCCGAAGTCGGGGACGCCGTCGGTGGTGAGCGGGGTTTCCTTGCCGGATTGCAGCTCCCGCACCCGGAGATTGTCGTCCTTGATGTAGGCCGCCAGCCTGCCGTCGGGTGACGTCACCGAGTTGCGCGGCGCCGCCCGGTCGGCCCGGGCGGCGGTGCAGGCGGTGCCCTGAACGTCACAGGTCCAGTGCCTGCGAACGGCATCGAAGGAGATCGACCGGCCGTCGGCCGAGTATTCGAACCGGAAGATCGGCAGATGGGCCGCGTCCCAGGTCGTGTCGGCGGCGCGGGAGAGGGCCGCGGCGAGCCGGGCATGATCGAAGGCGGGCGCGCGGCGCCGGCGAGCCGGATCCACCAGCACGTATTCCCACCCGGCGGCGGTGGTGTTGCGGTACCAGAACCGGTCGTCGTTCAGCCAGACCGGCCGGATGCCGGTGCCGCTCACGAGCGGGGTCGCCTTCCAGCTCAGGTACTGTTCGGCCCGGGCGTAGTCGTCGGCCGTGAGGGCGCGGGGGGCCTGGGCGGCAACGGGGAGGGCGCCGGCCAGGAACAGGGCCAGGAGCAACGCCGGGCGGGCGTGACGAGCTGGTCGGGACATGACGGGGGACATACTCGAGCCTCCGGAAGGGGCGGGGCAGTGGTTCGAGGGGGCTCGGGAAGTTGGGGTGCGAAGGGAAGGGACGCAACCGGCCGCTGCCGGGCGCCGCCACGCGGTTGAGCCGTCAGGTCGTCACTCCGCTGGAGGCGGCGGGCGGGTTTGTGTGAAGCCGCGGCGTACCGACCGCCAGCCCCGTCGGGTCGCCGGCCACTCAGGTGATGACTATCGGTCAGCTTCCCTCGCGGCGTGGAATGGGTCCGATGCCTCGTGCGTTCCAGCCTCAAAGCGGCCTTTCGTCCGCGCTGTTGCCATACGTGGCCGGAACCCTGGCGCCGGTCTGCCGCAGGTAGACGGTCAGTTGCCCCCGGTGGTGATACCAGTGGTTCAGCAGTATCGATCGGAGCATTGCCCCACGCGGAACGTCCATGACCACCTGATCTCCGGCGACGGCGCGCCAGGGTTGCTTGAGCTCGGCGTCTGTCATCCCGCCGAGGAGAGTCCGCGCCCGGGCCAGGCTCTGTTCGAACGCATCGAGCAGCTCCGGAAGGCCCGTGGCTTCGGGCATGGGGATTGGTGTGGTGACGTCGAACACGGGTTGCATCGAGAGCTCGAGAATGGCCTCAGGAAGCCGGGCCACATGCATCGCGAGCCGGCCCAGGCTCATGGATTTCTCGTGCGGCTTCCACGCGAGCTGGTCGGGCGGAACGTTTTCCAGTACTCGACGGGTCGCGTGCGCTTCCCGCTCCAGCTCATCGAGGAACTCATTGACGGTGGCCACGTTGACTGCTCCAGAGGTAAGGGGCACGGATGCCGGTGGATGTGGGACGGCGACGCTACGCCTTCGCGTAGCGGAGCATGACGTTCCCCGAGGCGTAAGGCTTTGCTTCCAGCAGTTTGAGAGAAACCCGGTGCGGCAGGCCGCTGACCAGGGACCGGCCGCCGCCAAGCAGGACCGGATTCACCACCAGGTGGTATTCGTCGATCAGGCCGAATTCGGTCAACTGGGTGACGATCGATCCGCTGCCGAAGATGATGATCCCGCCGCCCGTCTTCTGCTTCATGGCTCTGATCTCGGTGGGATCGAGCCGGTGGAGCAGGTGGGTGTTGGCCCAGCCGGCCTGCTGGAGTGTCCGGGTGAAGACATACTTGGGCGTCCGCGTCAGCCATTGCGCGATGGCGCGCATGCCGGCGGAGCGTTCCCCCGCCGCGTGGGGGTTGGCCGCGGTGCCCGATTCGTCAAGCGCCCCGGGCCAGAAGCCCGCGAACATCTCGTAGGTCCGCCGGCCGAAGAGCATGGCCCCGGTCCCGCCCGTCCGCGAAGCACCTTCCGCATCGAGCTCGGCATCCGGTACCGCCCAGTCCAGGCCGCCGTTCGGATCCGAGAAGTACCCATCCACCGTTACCCGATCGAATACGACGATCGGCCGCGCCTGGTCCATTGGTGTTCTTCTCCTGTGAGGGGTGTGGTGTCCCGCGGCAGCCGGAAGCGCCGGGGCTCCAAACTAGCATATGAATTGCTAAAAGCAAGTAGAGTTGCTAAAATGTATCATAGTGCTACATTACAATTATGCGAAAACGATCCTATGGGCAGTACTGCGGGCTGGCTCGGGCGCTCGATGCGGTCGGCGAGCGATGGTCGTTCCTTGTCCTGCGGGACCTCATGCCGGGGCCGAAACGGTTCACCGACCTCAGGAACGGGCTGCCCCGCATTCCCACCAACGTCCTCTCCGCCCGGCTGAAGGAGCTGGAGCGGGCCGGGGTCATCCAGCGGAGGCTCGGCGACCGTCCGGCCGGGGCCGTGGTCTACCAGCTCACCGACCGCGGGCGGGAACTCGAACCGGTGGTCCTGGAACTGGGGCGGTGGGGTGCGAAGCTGCTGGGGGAGCGGGCGCCGGACGAGATCGTCACCCCGGACTCGATGATCGCGGCCATGCGTTCGATCTTCCGCCCGGAGGCGGCGCACGGCGTGGAGGGGAGCTGGGAACTCCGGCTGGGGAGGGTGATACTGCACGTCCGGGTCTCCGGAGACGTCCTGTCCGCCGAGGGCGGCCCGCTGCCCGGCGCCGACATGGTGATCGAGGCCGGCCCGGACCTCAAGCAGCTGCTGGCCGGTGAAGTGACGCCCGAGGAGGCCCTCGCCCGGGGCATCGTCAGGATCACGGGCCAGCCCTCCCTGCTTACGACCTTCGCGCGGATCTTCCGGATCTGACCGCCGCCCGGCTCACCCACCCACCAGGTCCCTCGCCAGCAGCCGCAGGATCCCGCCGAGACGGAACTGGCGCATGAACGCGCCGGGTGGAAACAACTCGCTCTTTTCCTGTACCATGGCGGCGGAGAAGGCCATGATGTCGGCCCGGAGTTGCGGCTCGAGATCGGCCGGGACCGGTCCGTGGCCGGCCCGGCCCGCCGGCCGCATGCGGCTCCGGAGCGCGCGGGCCGCGGCAATCCGTGCGGCCACCAGGGTCCCGGTGGCGGCATCGAGCCGGCCATACCGGGCCTTGGCCGCGTTCAGCCGCTCGGCGGCGTCGTAGGTCGCATCCACCAGCTGCCGGCGGGTCATCCACCGGGTCTCATAGCTCAGCATGTCCTCCCAGTCGTTGTTTTCCAGCAGCTGCCGGTGCTCCTCCAGCGTCCGGGCAAACCGGGTATAGCCCAGTTCTTCGGCACGTTCGAAGGCATCGCTCCCCGGGTCGAGGAAGGGGCCCATGGGTGTGATGAACGCCGAGAGCCGCTCGTCGAAGAGGGCGAAGAGAGACTCCACGTAGTCAATCCCTTCCATGACGTTCTCATAGGTCTGGCCCGGCAGGCCCACCATGAAGAAGAGATCCAGCCCGCTGCACCGGCTGTCGAGGATGGTGGCGATCCCCGCCTCCAGCTCCGGGTTGGTGTACCGGCTCTTTCCCAGGCGGCCGCGGACGGATTCGTCGTGGCTCTCGGGGGAGAGCTCGGCGAACCAGCGCGGGAGGGCCTGGTCCAGATGCCGGATGAACTCCACGGGCGGGGGCGCGAAGAATTCGAAGCCGATGCTGTTCTCCACCCGGGTGCGGGCGATGGCGTCGACGACGGCGTTGGCGTAATCCAGGCCGCCGTCCAGCACGTCGCCTACCAGGAAGACCGGGGCGCGGGTGATGGTCGAGAACTTCCGGACCAGCCCGGCGATTCCGTCAGGGCTGCGGTACATCGGGTGCCGGCCGATCATGAACCGGCGGAACGCCTCGTCGGCGGCGCCACAGGTCACGCAGCCGTGCCCGCACCCCCGCACGGTGAAGACGGCGGTGATGGGATGGCGCCACCAGGCGTGGAAGGGAATGCTGCTCCAGAAGTCAAGCCGGCTCACCACGTCCCGGATGAACATCCCCAGGTCGAGATCGTAGGCGTCCATCCCGTGCACGGGCGGCGCGATCGGATTCACCCGGACCGTGCCGTTCTCCTTCCAGGCAAGGTTCGGTACGGCGGCGAACTCCCGGGTTCCCCCGAGCTGCCGGGTCAGCTCTGCCAGGGCGTGCTCGCAGAGGCTGCCGCGGAGCACGAAATCCACCTCGGTGCGCCGGATCAGTTCTTCGTGAAAATAGGTGGATGAGATCCCGCCAAATACGATCGGCACATCCGGATGCAGCGCCTTGAGGCGTTCGGCCACCGCCAGGCTGCCGTGCACGTGGGGCAGCCAGTGCAGGTCGATCCCGAAGAGCCTCGCGTGAAGCCCCGCGAGATACCGGTCCACGTCCAGGTCACGGTCGCGCATCATGAGCAGCGCGAGGTTCACGATCCGCACCCGGAACCCTTCCCGCCGGAGGTGCGAGGCCAGCGTGGCGAAGCCCATCGGATACATCTCGAAGACCGGCGAGGACGGGATCACGTCCGCGATCGGGCCGTAGAAGACCGGGCGCCGGCGGAAGTCGTAGATCGACGGCGCGTGGATCAGGACCACGTCGTAGCGGGGAGGCATGCGGGGAAGGTAAGGCGCTCCGGCGGACTCCACCATATCCGGCGCTGGCCGTGAACCGTCGCCAGGCGGTTCGCCCACCACACTTCACTCCCGGGTTACGTACCCTGGGCCTCCCGTAACCGGTAACCGACGCCCGGCTCCGTGATGAGCAGACGCGGCCGCGTAGGATCCTGCTCCAGCTTATGGCGGAGCTGGGCCATGTAGACGCGCACGTAGTGGGTCTGTGAGGCGTAGTTTGTTCCCCAGACCTGTTCCAGCAGTTGCCGGTGAGTCAACACGCACCCGGCATGGCGGGCAAGTGCGGAGAGGAGGCGGTACTCTGTTGGAGTGAGGTGAACCTCGCTCGTCCCTCGGAACACCTGGCGGCGTCCGGGATCGATCTTTACGTCGCCGGCCAGCCTGATCGGTTCATCCGGGCCCATTGGCGTTCGTGCGGCGTGTCGCAACGCAACCCGGATCCTGGCGAGCAGCTCGCCGGCACCGAACGGTTTCGTGAGATAGTCGTCGGCTCCGAGGTCCAGCAACTGCACCTTGTCATGTTCCCTCCCCCGCGCCGAGATGACGATGATCGGGGCGGCTGTGACCCGCCGGAGTTCACGTGTGACCTCACGGCCATCGAGATCGGGCAGGCCGAGATCGAGAAGGATGATCTCAGGGTTCCGGCCGGCAACCTGCATCAGGCCTGCTCTGGCGGTGGCTGCCTCCACGACATGAAGGCCGTCGCCCGTGAGGGCCGCCCGAAGGAAGCGCCGCATGTGCGGCTCGTCCTCGACAATCAGTACCAGGGGGATCGGAGCAGCCATTGGGCCGTCCTCAGGGCGTCCCGGCCGGCAGGAGGGCCGTCTGGGCGGGGGCACCGGAGCAGGGGAGTGTGAAGCGCACGGCAGTGCCGCCGCCCGTCCGAGGGGCGATCCAGATCCGTCCGCCATGCGCTGCAATGATTCCGCGGCAGATGGTAAGCCCCAGCCCCGAACCCGCTCCGGTCGCGTGAACGCCGGCAGTCACGCCACGATAGAACCGGTCGAACACGCGCTCCTGTTCACCGGCGGAGATCCCGGGGCCCCGATCGGCCACCTCGACCAGGACGGCGTCGTCCTCCGGCCGTGCGGAGATCTCGATGGGGGTGCCCGCCGGCGTGTATCGAATGGCGTTCTCCAGGAGGTTGAGCAGCACTTGTTCGATCAGAAGCTCATCGATCGCCACCAGCGGGAGGTCTTCGGGAATCCTGGCGGTCACCGGGTGGGACTGGAGCTGGTCTTCCATTCTGAGCAGGGCGACGCCCAGCGCCTCCTCCAGCGGCTGCCAGCTCTTCTGCACGGCCAGCGTGCCGGTCTCCACCCGAACCATGTCAAGCAGGTTGCCGACGAGCCGCGTCATGCGCCGGGATTCGTCGAGAATGCCCTCGATCAGTTCGCGCCGGACTTCATCCGGCAGCGGTACGGCTCCATCGAGGAGACTGCTGGCTGCTCCCTCGATGCCCGCCAGCGGCGTGCGCAGATCGTGTGAGAGTGAGCTCAGGAGCGCCGTGCGGAGCTTCTCGGCTTCGACCGCGGCGCGGGCGCGTTCGCCGTCACGGGCGAGCATGCGCCGCTCGATCGCTCTGGCCGTCAAATCGGCCAGAGCGCCGAGAGTCGACACCTGCCCCGGTGTGAGTTGCCGGTCCGGGTCGTCGGGGCGGATGATCGCCAGGCCGACAGGCCCTGCGGCCAGCACCAGCGGGAGGACCATCACCGCTGCTTCGCTTCCGTACGCCGTATTCCATCCCGTCGGCGTCCGCCGGTTCCAGGCCCACGCGGCGGCTACCCGCACCTCCGCATCCTGGAAGAGCGGGCTGTCGGGCAGGTCGGGGCCATCGCCGGCACCGAGCTCCTCGGTCAGGAGAAGGCGTGCGCTGCCGCCCACGATGCGGCCGAAATGCGGTGCGGCCGCGTCTCGCATCGTCTCGAGGTCGGCAGCGGCGGTCAGATCCGTTTCCAGCGCGTAGAGCGCCGCCGTCTGTCGCTCACGGGCGTCCGCCGCAACCCGCTCGCCGTGGATGCGGGTGGTGAGGCTGCTCATCGTCAACGCGACCACCAGCATCACGGCGAACGTGAGGAAGTAGGCTGAGTCGAAGACGTTGAAGGTGTAGTACGGCGGGACGAACAGGAAGTCGAAGGCGGCCGTACTGAGGAACGATGCCAGCAGCGCCGGCCCTCGGCGGTACCGCGCGGCCGCTGCCACCACGCCGAGCAGGAGCACCATGGCGACGTCGACCGTGGCGAGGTGGGTCCGCAGTGCCAGGCACAGCAACGTTGCGACGGCGACGATGCCGCCGGCCCGGGTGTATTCCCCGACGTCGAAACGTGCAACAGAGGCTGTCATAGACCGCTCGGAAATATAACGGCCGGCTGGATCAAGATTGTATCAAGGTTTCCAGACGCCCCGTGACGCGGAAACGTCCGCTGTTCATACTTACCTGCAATGCCATCGACATCTGAACGGACCGGCTGGAGTACCCGCCTGCGCCGCTTCCTGATCGGGAAGCCGCGCGACCTCCACGACCATTCGATTTTCCATCGCCTGTCCCTGGTTCCCTTCCTGGCCTGGGTAGGCCTCGGGGCGGATGGGCTTTCCTCGTCGGCCTATGGTCCGGAAGAGGCCTTCCGCCAGCTGGGCGAGCACCGGTACCTCGCCGTGGCTCTTGCCGTCCTGATGGCGGCAACGGTGCTGCTGATCTCGGCCGCCTATCGCCGCATCATCGAGGTGTTTCCCACCGGCGGTGGCGGCTACGTCGTGGCAACAAAGCTCCTGGGCGAGCGGGCCGGCGTCCTGTCGGGGGCGGCGCTGCTGGTGGACTACGTTCTTACGATTACGATATCGATCGCGGCGGCCGGGGACGCGCTGTTCTCGTTTCTTCCCCCCGGCGTCGCCCCCGCCAGGTTCGCCGTGGAACTGACGTTGATTCTCGGACTCACGGTGCTCAATGTCCGGGGTGTCCGCGAGTCGGTCTTGACCCTGTTGCCGGTGTTCCTGCTGTTCCTGGGAACGCATGTGATCCTGATCGGCGGCGCGATCCTGGGCCACCTTCCGCAATTCGGCGCCACGGCCGGCGAGGTCGTGGACGGCTACCGCCATGGTGCCGCCACACTGGGCTTCGGAGGGATGGCGGTCGTCTTCCTCCGGGCCTACTCCCTCGGCGGGGGCACCTACACCGGGATCGAAGCGGTATCGAACGGGTTGCCCATCATGCGCGAGCCGAAGGCCGAGACCGGCAAGCGGACCATGATCTACATGGGGGCGTCGCTGGCCTTCACCGCGACCGGGCTCCTGCTGGCCTACCTCCTCTGGAGCCTGTCGCCGGTGCCCGGGAAGACGATGAACGCGGTGCTGGTCGAGCGGCTGACTCATGGGCTCCCGATGGGCCAGACGTTCGTGGTGCTCACCCTGTTCTCCGAGGCCATGTTGCTGGTGGTGGCCGCACAGGCCGGCTTCCTCGATGGCCCCCGCGTACTGTCCAACATGGCGATCGACTCCTGGGTCCCGCATCGGTTCGCCATGCTCTCCGACCGCTTGACCACCCAGAATGGGATCATCGTGATGGGGGGGGCGGCGCTCGCGGCTCTTCTTTATACGCGGGGCGATGTGGGTCGGCTCGTCGTCATGTACGCTATCAACGTGTTTATCACGTTCTCGCTGTCGATGTTTGCCATGTGCCGGTACTGGTGGCGGCGGCGCGGGACTGCGCCGGAGTGGCGCGGGCGCCTTGGCCTCTTCGGTCCCGCGTTTGGACTGTGCGTCACCATTCTAGGCATTACCGTGTACGAGAAGTTCCTGTCCGGCGGGTGGGTGACGGTGACGATCACCCTCCTCGTGATCGCCTCGTGTCTCTCGATCCGGCGGCACTACCGGTCAGCCGAAGCCCGGGTGAACCTGCTGTATCGGGATCTGGGGGAACTGCCGCGGAACCGGAATGGATGCATGGCCGCCGCAGCCGGGCCCGGACCGACGGACAGGGTCGCCGCGATTCTGGTAGAGAACTATGGGGGGGTGGGGATCCACACGGTCCTCAATGTGCTCCGGATGTTCCCGGATCATTTCAAGGGCCTGGTCTTCCTGTCCGTCGGTGTGATCGATTCAGGGGAATTCAAGGGGACCCCATCGGTGGAGGGTCTCCAGGCCCGAACTGCGGAGATGCTCGACCGGTATCGGGAACTCGCGGCGGGGCTGGGACTGCCCTCCACCACCCGGATGGAGATAGGCACCGAAGTCGTGGCGTCGGCCGAGGTCCTGTGCCGCCGGGTCGCCCGGGAGTTCTGCCACGCAACGTTCTTCGCTGGGAAACTGATTTTCGAGCGGCCGCGCTGGTGGCACAGCCTCCTTCACAACGAGACCGCCCGAGCGATCCAGGAGCGGCTGCAGTGGGCCGGGCGGGCAATGGTGACACTCCCGATCCGGGTCCGTGAGGGCGCCTGACACCGTGACGCCTCGCCCCGCGGCCCGCCAGGCGGGTCACGGGGGCGAGATCCTTCATGGGCCCGGCGCGATTCGAACGCGCGACCTCTTGCTCCGGAGGCAAGCGCTCTATCCAGCTGAGCTACGGACCCGGGACGACACAAGTGAAGAGTGCAGGGTGCAGAGTGCAGAGTGCAGAGTGGAATGTAGAGAGCCAGCGCACTCTGCACCCTGAACTCTGCACCCTGTACTCTTTCTTGTCCATCGGGGCGCCCGGATTCGAACCGGGGACCTCCTGCTCCCGAAGCAGGCGCGCTAACCGGACTGCGCTACGCCCCGTCTATGCATGATCCGGATGCCGCCGCCCGACTCATGCCCCGCGACCGGCGACCCGCTCTCCGCTCACGATCTGACCTCACTCCCCCCTCTCACCTCTCACCTCTCACCTCTCACCTCTTGCCTGGTCAACGGGCTCTGAGGGACTCGAACCCCCAACCTTCTGATCCGTAGTCAGATGCTCTATCCAGTTGAGCTAAGAGCCCGATGGGCGGTACAAGACTCGAACTTGTGACCTCCACGATGTCAACGTGGCGCTCTAACCAACTGAGCTAACCGCCCCTGGACGGACGGAAGGGCGGAAGGTCGGAAGGGCGGAAGGTCTCGCCGGCCAACCTTTCCGCCCTTCCGCCGTACCGCCCTTCCGTCAATAGCGGGGGTGGGATTTGAACCCACGACCTCCGGGTTATGAGCCCGGCGAGCTACCAGACTGCTCCACCCCGCGCCGTATTCAGAAGCCGGACGGTCAGACGGCCAGACGGCCAGTGATGAACCGCCACGTTCCAGCTGGCCTGCCACCCGACTCACCGACCGTCAGACCGTCCGACCGTCTGCCCGTCGGTCCAGAGCGGGAAACGGGACTCGAACCCGCGACCCCAACCTTGGCAAGGTTGTGCTCTACCAACTGAGCTATTCCCGCGTCGTTCGAGGATTCTAGCGGGCGGCCCAATACGCCGCAAGCCGACCCCGCGTTCCGCCGTCCCGCCCGTCCGTCCTGCCGCCTGCGATGGAGGCGAGGGGGATCGAACCCCTGACCTCGTGAATGCCATTCACGCGCTCTCCCAACTGAGCTACGCCCCCATTATATTTGCGCGCCCCTTCCAGACACCCCTGGTAGGGAGCACGGCAAACTAAGCTTCTGCTCCCCTGAGTGTCAAGCTGGAACCCACCGCAGCCCTTGGGTTTGCGACGTCTCGATTGATGCCAAAGAAGAAGAAACCCGCCCCGCCCGCGTCGTCCACCGCCAGCCCGCCCCCTCCAGCCGGAGGCAAGAGCGGGCGGGGTCCGGGGCGTCCCCGCAAGCCCATGAGCGAGGCCGCGGTCCAGGCCCGTGCCGATGCCGCGGCCAGGTATGCCGACGACATGACCGTGGAGGAGATCCTCCGCGAGATGGTCCCCGCCCGGAAGCCCCGCAAGGCCCGCCGGGAGACCTCCAAGACCCTCGGCGTCTACGATGCCGACCGCGACATCCTCGACCAGTACCTCTACGAGGTCAGCAAGACCCCGCTCCTCACCCCGGCCCAGGAAGTCGCCATTGCGCGCAAGGTGCGCCAGGGTGACCCGGACGCCATGCAGGAGCTGGTAAAGCGGAACCTCCGGTTCGTGATTTCCGTCGCCAAGAAATATCAGAACCGCGGCCTCGCCCTGACCGACCTGATCGGCGAGGGCAATGTCGGGCTCCTCACCGCGGCCCGGAAATTCGATCCCGATCAGGGCGTCAAGTTCATCTCCTACGCGGTCTGGTGGATCCGGCAGGCGATCCTGGCCTCGCTGGCCCGCCAGGGCCGGACGGTCCGGGTCCCGCTCAACCGGACGGCCGATCTCTCCCGCATCGTCCGTACCGCCGAGGCGCTCCGGCAGGAGCTGCGCCGGGAACCGACGCCGGAAGAGATCGCGCATTCCACCGGGCTCTCGCTCGATGTGGTGCAGTCGCTGGCCGCGCTCAATACCAGCGATGTCCGGCTGGACGCCCCGCTGGATCCCGAGGGGGACCGCTCGCTCATCGAACGGTTCATCGCCGAAGACCAGGGCGACGCCGAGAACGAAGCCATGGACCGGTTCCTCTCGGACGAGATCGAGACCGCGCTCAATACCCTGCCGGCCCGGGATGCCAAGGTCCTGCGGCTCTATTTCGGCCTGGACGGCGGCCGGGAACACACCCTGG
The DNA here is from genome assembly GCA_050183505.1 of Gemmatimonadales bacterium. Lineage (GTDB taxonomy): Bacteria > Gemmatimonadota > Gemmatimonadetes > Gemmatimonadales > GWC2-71-9 > JBFXBG01. The sequence goes on from JBFXBG010000097.1 coordinate 12,076, forward strand.
AAGAGATCGGCGGCATGCTGGGCGTCACCCGGGAACGGGTCCGGCAGCTGCGCGACCGCGCCCTCAAGCGGCTCCGGGAAGGCGAAGTCGGCCGGGCGCTGGCGAGCTTCGCGGCGTAGGCAGACGGTCCGACGGTCCGACGGACTGATGGTCCGACGGACGGACGGGCTGGTCGCGAGTCGGGCCCTGGCGTCGGCTGCCTCCACCACTGCCCGTCTGACCGTCTGCCCGTCTGCCCGTCCGTCTTTACAGCCCTCTCCCCGTCCCGTACCTTCTCCCCGTGACCTCCATTCCCGCCGAGCGGCCGGGCCGGGTCGCCGGGTTCGTGATCCGGACCGGTCAGGCAGCCATCGACGCCGCCCGCGCCATCGCCGACATCCGTACGTGGGGCCCCCAGCTCATCACCCAGATGCGGCGGCTCGGCGTGGACTCGATCCCCATCGCGTTGTTCATCGCGGTGTTCACCGGGATCGTGCTGGCCCTGCTTTCCTCCTACATCTTTACCGGCGCGGTCCCGCTCTATTTCGTCGGTGCCCTGGTGGGCAAGACGATCATGATGGAACTGGGGCCGGTGCTGACCGGCCTGGCCCTGGCCGGCCGGGTCGGGGCCAACATCGCGGCCGAAGTCGGCACCATGCGGGTGACCGAACAGGTCGATGCGCTCGAGACCCTGGCCTACGATCCCAACGCCTACCTGGTGGTGCCGCGGGTGCTGGCCGGCGGGCTCATGTTTCCGGTGGTGGTGGCCTTCGCCATGGCGATCGGTGTCCTGGCCGGCTGGATCACCGCCGTGAATCTGCTGGATCTCTCGACCCCGGAATTCATGAAGGGGCTCAAGATCTTCTACCGCTTCAAGGACATCTGGTTCGGGCTGGTGAAGAGCGCAAGTTTCGGGCTTGCCGTGACGCTCATGGGCTGCCTGCAGGGTCTCCGGACCCGGGGCGGCGCCGAGGGCGTCGGGCGCGCGACCACCCGGGCGGTCGTGCTCGGCTGCGAGGCCATCCTGGTGCTGGACGCGTTCTGGGCGGTGGTGTTGCTATGACGGGCAGTCGGGCAGGCGGGCGGGCGGGCGGTACGCCGGCATGATCCGGTTCCAGGGGGTCCACAAGGCCTTCGGACCCAAGGTGGTGCTGTCGGGGCTGGATCTGGTGATCCCGGACCAGCAGACGACCGTCGTGCTGGGCTACTCCGGTACCGGCAAGAGCGTCATGCTCAAGCTCATCTGCGGGCTGCTGCAGCCGGACCAGGGAGAAATCGTGGTCGACGAGCGGGTCGTCCATGAACTGGGCCGGGACGAACTCATGGCCCTCCGGCGGAACATCGGATTCGTGTTCCAGTTCGCGGCCCTGTTCGATTCCATGACCGTGGCCGAGAACATCCGGCTGGGGCTGGCCCGCCAGGGGCTGGAGCCGGAGACCATCGAAGCCCGGATCCGGGAGAGCCTGGCGCTGGTGGACCTGGCGGGCTCGGAGGACGTCTACCCGGCCGAGCTCTCGGGCGGGATGCGGAAGCGGGCGGGCATTGCCCGGGCGATCGCGCTCCGGCCGGGCTACATTCTGTATGATGAGCCCACCACCGGGCTCGACCCCGTCACCGCCGCCGTGATCGACCAGCTGATTCTCCGAACCCAGCAGGAGCTCGGGGTCACCGGCGTGGTCGTCACCCACGATCTGCGGAGCGCGTTTACGGTCGGGCAGCGGCTGGCCATGCTGTACCAGGGCGTGATCCGCCAGGTGGGGTCGGTGGACGAAATGCGCAACAGCGAGGACCCGGTGGTGCGGCAGTTCCTGGAAGGCCGCCCCGACGGGGCCGCGACTCCGGATTCGATGGTGCCCCAATGAAGAAGCGCAACGAATTCCTGGTCGGCCTCGTGGTGCTGCTGGCCATCGCCGTGACGGTGGCGGCCGCGCTCTGGCTCAGCGATGCCAACATCGGACGCCGGGAGAAGATCTACTCGGCCAGGTTCCGGACGGTCGGCGGTCTCGGGGTCGGGGCGCCCGTGACCTTGCGCGGCGTCCGGGTGGGCCGGGTGGAGCAGATCCGGCTGGCCGACAACAACTGGGTCGAGGCGGATCTCCGGGTACGGGTGGACGTGGATCTGCCGGTCCGGCCGGCGGTGATCGCCGCCTCCTCCAGTCTCTTCGGCGAATGGGAAGCCACCATTGTCTCGGCCGATCAGCCGCAGGAAGATCCGGCCGTACGCTTCATGCTGACCGAGGCGGCCCGGCCCGGCGGCCCCGAATGGCCCGGCGCGACCCTGCCCGATATCGGCCAGCTTACCGCCCAGGCCGGCCGGATCGCCGGCGATATCGCCGCGCTGGCGGACCGGGTCGAAACCGCGTTCGATTCCAGCGCGGTACTGGCGCTCCGGGGGACGCTGCAGGATTTTGCCAAGACCGTGTCGACGCTGGAACGGTTCAGCCGGGAACAGACCTCCAAGCTGGACGAGGTCACCGGCAACCTCACCACCAGCTCGGCTTCCTTCGCCACGGCCTCCCGCAGCCTGGAGAACACCCTGGTCCGGGTGGACTCGGCCACCAACCGGGGCCAGGTGCAGGAGATCTTCACCAAGGGCGCCGAGGCCACCGGCGATTACCGCGCGGCGGCGGCCGACATGCGCTCGCTCATGGCGTCGCTCCGGGAGCACGATGCGAACATCGTGCGGGTGCTGGTCACCGCCGACTCACTGCTTACCCGGCTGCAGGCCGGGCAGGGCACCCTGGGCATGCTGGCGGCGGACTCGACGCTGTATCATGAGACGACCATGACGGTCATCGAAATGCGCAAGCTGCTGGCGGACATCCAGGCGAACCCCCGGCGGTATTTCAAGTTCTCGGTGTTCTAAGGCGGTCGGGCGGACAGGCGGGCAGGCGGGCGGAGATTCCGAAGACGTTTCGGGTCCGTCCCCGGTCCGTCGGTCCGCCGGTCCGCCGGTCCAGCGAGTCACCATGCCCAAGCGTC
>JBFXBG010000098.1:0-14988 GCA_050183505.1 Gemmatimonadales bacterium
AAACGCCAGTCGGCGGTGAAATCGGCCCGGTAGGTCGCGGCACCCGTGGCCCAGCCGGCCCTGAGCCGGTAGCGCGACGCGTACGGGTCCTTCCGGAAACCGAATCCCGTCCGGGTGATGGCGATCCCCCCGAACGCACCCACGTCCGGCCCGCCGTTCATCCACGGCATGGTGAACCACACTCTGCCCCAGTCCCGGGGAGGCACCTCCGAGGTGGTGTCCGGCCAGTGATAGGTCCGGGTATCCAGTGATGGACGATGGAGCCCGCCGACGGTGTTGTCCCCCCGGTCGTCGTACACCAGGACGCCGCCGGCCCGGGAGGAGTCGGTCACGCGATCGTCCCCCCCGCCGCCGATGACCCGCACCCGGATGCGCCCCGGGCCGGCGCCGCGCAGCGTGACGGCATCGTCCCCCCCGTGCAGATACAGTCTGATCTCGTTGGTCTCCGCCGGGAGGAACACGCGCCGGAACGGCTCGACCTCCACCCGCCGGCCGTCGATCTCCTCGCTGCTCCGGATCGAGACTTCCAGCCGGCCGTCTTCGAGCCGGGAAACCACCGCCCGGTCCTCTTCGTCGGAGGCATGAATGTCAACCTCGGAGGAGACGTAGCGGTAGTAGTCCCGCGCCATCCGGCGGAGGCGGTCACGCCGGGCCTTGAGGCTCGCCGTCAGCCGGGCACCGTCCAGCGCATAGTGCTCGGGTGGCAGCCGGTGGACGGCATCGCCGATCACCTGATCGCTGAGGCGCTGCTGCAGATCCGCCGCCACCGAATCCCAGCGGGCCCACTCCAGGCCGCTCAGGAGGCGACGGTCGAGTTCCCGGCCGTTCCAGGTGGCGCCCACGATCCAGGAGTAGCCGGGACCGAACTTCACCAGCTGCGGCACGTTGGTCCGGGCGATGGACAGAAACAGGCCGTCGAAGCGGATGAAGGCCTGGTCCCGGTCCTCCGGAACCGGCAGCCAGGGTGTGCTCCAGTCGCTGATCCCCAGCTGGACCCAGCGCCACTGGCCCCGGTGCCTGTCCCAGTCGCCGATGAAGACGTCCATCAGGCGGGCCCGGAGCCAGGCGGTGGTGTCGATCCGCTCGGCGGGATGCTTCTCCAGCCGGTCGAGCAGTTTCGGCATGTTGATGATCCGGGCGATCGGCGGCAGGCCGGGGGCAATGGTCTCACCCTCCTCCAGCTGAGGCTCGAGCATCCCGATCAGTCCGGTAAAATCCCGCCGGTGCTCACCGAGGACCGGATCGTCCGGCATGAGGTAGAGGTGGGGCTGCACGTGCAGCACGCCGGCCGCCTGGAGCAGCGGGGCGACCACCAGCGGCCCGGTGGGCAGGGCGGAACTGATCTGGTCCTGAATGATCTCGTCCGCGATGGTGCCCCGCAGATCCGGCGGGAGCACGGCGGAGGGGTCCTTGTCCACCGACCGGAAATTGAAGAGCCGGCCGTCGGGCGTGCCCAGCCGGAGCGACCTGGTCTGCTGGCCACCCCCCCGGCTGACCGGGGTGAGCCCGCCTCCGAACCCGTGGAGGTCCAGCACCTCGACCCGGGTCCGGACGGTCCACAGTGGCCGGTAGTCGCTGCCGAAGAGGAACCGGTACAGGCCGCCGGCCTCGTACTCCGGGTTGATCCGCACCTCGCGCCCGGTGCCGGCATCCTGTCCGGCCAGACCGCCGGAAGGCAGCAGAATGAGGACGGAGAGAACCAGCAACCATGCGAAGCGGAACGCCGGGTGAACGGTGGGGCAATGAAGACGCATGCCTGCCTCAGGTGGGCGGGGGTGGTCGAACCTGGTCAGTACTGGAACGTCACATGGTGTCGTTTGGTGCCCGGGGCCCGGGCCGACCCCATGATATCGTCAGCATGCCGGCCGGTCCAGCATGGCTGGCTTCGCGCCATTGACTGAAGCTCCGGCCGCCGCAACATTCGGCGGATCCCTCTTCACCCGGATGCCCATGCCCCCGTCCCGCCCGTCGACGCTGGACCGTTTCCTCAGGCTGTTCAGCGAGGTCCGGCCGGGTGAGGGTGTCAGCGCCGTGCTCCTCGCGGCCAACGTGTTCCTGATCCTCACTTCGTACTATCTCGTCAAGGTCCTGCGGGAGCCCCTCATCCTGGCGAGCGGGGGCGCCGAGATCCGGAGCTACTCGGCGGCGGGCCAGGCGATTCTCCTGCTGGGCGCGGTGCCGCTGTACGGCCGGCTGGCCAGCCGGTGGCCGCGGCGCCGGCTGATCAACCTGGTCACGCTTTTCTTCGCCGCCTGCCTCGGCGGATTCTTCCTGCTGGCCCGGATGAAGGTTCCCATCGGCATAGTGTTCTTTCTCTGGGTGGGTGTCTTCAACCTGATGGTGGTGGCCCAGTTCTGGGCCTTTGCCAACGACGTCTATTCGACCGACGAAGGACAGCGGCTCTTTCCCATCGTGGGGTTCGGTGCGTCGGCCGGGGCGGTCGTGGGGAGCTTCCTGGCAGGCCGCCTGATTGCGCCGCTCGGGCTGTATCAGGTGATGCTGGTGGCCGCCGCGGTGCTGATGCTGAGTCTGCTGCTGACCAACCTGGTGGATGCCCGGGAGCGTAACCGGACCGAGGCACACCTCCCGCCGCCGGATACGACCGCCGAGATGCCGGCGGCCACCACCACCGAGCTGCGGGTCGCCACGACCGCCGAACTGCGCGTGGCGGAGCTGGCGGCACAGCCGATGAACCGGGAGAGTCCGTTCACCATGGTGTGGCGGACCCGCTATCTGCTGCTCATCGCCCTCATGATCCTGGTGCTCAACTGGGTGAATACCACCGGCGAGTACATCGTGAGCCGGACGGTATCGCGTGCCGCCGAGGCCGCGGTCGCGTCCGGGACCGCGGGCGGGCTCACGGCGAGCGAGTACATCGGGGAGTTCTATTCGGCCTATCTGTCCGGGGTCAACGTGCTGGCGCTGGTGCTGCAGCTGTTCGTGGTCTCCCGGGTGTTCAAGTATCTGGGCGTCCGGGTGGCGGTGATGATCCTGCCGGTGATCGCCCTGGCGGGGTACACCGTCCTGGCCTTCTTTCCGATTCTGAGCGCGGTGCGCTGGGCCAAGACCGCCGAGAACAGCACCGACTACTCGCTGCAGAACACGGTGCGGAACGTCCTGTTCCTGCCGACCACCCGGGACCAGAAGTACAAGGCCAAACAGGTTATCGACAGTTTCGTGGTCCGCACCGGCGACGTCCTCTCCGCTCTGCTGGTCTTCGTGGGCACGAGCTACCTGGCCTTCTCGACCAGACACTTCGCCCTGGTCAACGCCGCGCTGGTGCTGGTGTGGCTGGGGCTGGCGTGGGCGGTGGGAAGGCAGTACCGGGAGAAGACGCGGTAATTGAGCGATTGGATGATTGGATGATTCGGAAGATGCTTCAGGCTTCGCGGATCAGACATCCCTCCCCGATTCGCCGGCTTCCGCCCAATCATCCAATCATCCAATCCCTCAATCATCCAATCCCTCAATCCCCCAATCCCTCAATCCCTCAATCCCTCAATCCCTCAACCTCTTCCTGATTTCCTCCAGATTCAGCACGATCGATTCGTTCGACTGCAGCAGCTCGGCCATGATGGCTTCCCGGGGCCGGGCGGGTCGCGGCGCGGTGCGCGGTGCTTCGAGGTAGGGCCACAGACGGACCCGGACCGGTTCGGGGAGCGAGGCCTCGAGATACTCCAGCGCGGTGCCTCGCAGGAGCTGGTCGTCGGTGAACAGTCCCCGGAAGGCGATCCGGAGCGGTTCGGCCGGGAGCACCAGGGTCAGCATGGTGAACACATGTTCCAGGCTCCGGCCGGCGCGGTCGCGCAGGAACCGGTCCAGGACCCCGGTTTCTTCCAGGTCATCCAGCTGGTCCAGCAACCGCTGGCCGTCCCAGATGGCCCGGTCCACCTGGACTTCAGCCAGCAGGGCCCGGTAGACGGTGGCCTCGGCAATGGACAGCTCGGGGTGCGCCTCACGCAGCCGGGCCAGGGCTTGGCCTGAGCGGTAGCGGACCTCGAAACGGCGGTCGGCCAGGGCCAGCAGGAGTCCGTCAACGGCGCGCTGGGAGGGTGCGTGCGCGAGGATGCCGGGGATCCGCCGGCGGATGGTGAACTCCTGGTCCGGATCCAGCAGCGCGTCCAGCAGCTGGCCCGTGATTCGGGGCGCGATCTCGCGGAGGCAACGTATGGCCGCACCGGTGACGTCATCCCGGGCCAGCAGCGGGATCAGATGCGGGATCAGGCCAGGCGCCGGTGGACCGCGCTGGATGACCCGCAGGATGCGGGACGCATCGCCGGAGCGCAGCTCGGCGATGGCCGCGAGCTCGGCATCCTCGATCGTGTCGCCCGGCGGAACGAGGGAATCCGGCTCCGACGCCCCGAGGTCGAGCGTCTCCAGCCCCGAGAGTTGACGGACGTCGAACGCGGCGACGGTCTCCAGTGCGGCCGACTGCCACGGATCCGGCCCCGTATCCGGCAACTGGCGGCCCTGCGCCACCAGGGCGCGCTCCAGCGTAAGGCGATACCCGGTCTGGAGCTTCCGGGCAACCGCGATGCCGGCGGCCGCGAGCCCCAGCAGGAGGGCCAGCAGGGCGCTGAAGATCTGTCCCGGCAGCAGAAACAGGCCGCTCTGGATGATGCCGCTTCCGACGATGTCCCCTACCCGCATGACCCCGACGTCCAGAATCGTCTTGGTGGCGCGGCGCTCCTCGCGCGGCAGGGGCGAAAACAGGATCTCGTGGCCCATCCGGTAGAACGAGGAGTAAGTCACCGACTCGGCGCCCCGCGCGAGGGCCGCGCTCCCCAGTCCGGGAACGGCCAGCGCGGCCACGCTGCCCGCCGCGATACTCACCGGGAGCGTGCTCACACTTCCTCCCAGCCCGAGCCGCTGGAAGGCAACCCGCCCGAGCAGGGTCTGCACCAGGAAGGTCAGCAGCGCCACCCCGGTATAGAACGCGGCGAACAGCCGGAGCAGCTCCGGGCCGCTTCCCATCGCGGCCGCCGCCCGGCCCTTGAATACATAGTCCAGCAGCCCCTCGGAGACGCTGGCGATGAGCACCAGCAGGGCAAGCGTCCGCAGATAGGGTGTCTGCGTCAGCAGCCGCAGGCCGTCGAGGGCGGAATGCCGCTCGCGGCGGGGAGCGGGCGGTCCCGCCGTCCGCCGGGCCGGGCGCAGCGCCTGAATCGCCATCACGGCGACGGCATGGAGGCCGATCAGGACCGGGAACATGACGGCGAGCCCGCCGCCCGCCGCCACCCGCTCCGCGAGAACCCCGCCCAGCAGGCCGCCCGCCGTCCCGGCTCCCCCGATCCAGCCGATCCGGCGTTTGGCGGTGCGCGGATCGATCGACTCGGTCACCAGGCTCCAGAAACCCGAGACCAGCAGCGCCCCCAGGGCTCCGATATGGAGATACAGCAGGACCGCCGACAGGCGGGGCAGGCGGCCCATGAGGGCCCATTCGGTGAGGAGCAGCGCCGCGCTGGCCCCGTAGACCAGCGGAACCGTGCGCGCGGGCCCCTTGGCGGTCATCCGCCCGGTCGCCCAGAGCACCACCGCCATCGAGAGGATGGCCGAGATCATCACCATCGTCGGGAGGCTGGTGACCGGGAAGTTGCTGAGGAAGAGTGCGTCCCGGGTGGCCTTGGACCCCACCTGGACGGCAATGGTCGTCCCGGAGGCCAGCAGGGCGGCCGCCAGCGTGGCCCGGCCGGTCATGGGGAACGCCCCGGCCGGCCGGCGGGGCTAGGCGCCATTGAACTCACTCAGTTGCCGCGCCAGATGCGCGGCATGCAGCCGGAGTTCCTGGAGCATCCGGCGGTTGGGCCATTCGGTCCGCCGGTCCATGGCCTCGATCAGCGATCGATACCACCAGAGCAGTTCCTCACCCGAGGCCTGGCCCACCGAAGGCAGGTATTCCGGTCCGAGACGCCGGACGTCCGCGATGGCGGACCCGCACTGGTGGATCTCGCTGGCGGCGCAGACATCCAGGGCCGGGACCTGCGCCTGCTCCAGCTGGCCCAGGTACTCGAGCTTGGTCACGTTCCACGGGCGGAGCGATCCCCGGGCATCGTACCGGGGCTCGTAGGCGTCGCTCAGAGTCGCGATGATGCTGGAACCGAACTTCTCGGCGATCTTGTGCCGCAGGGGATGCTGCATTTCCGGCAACGTCGCCGCCAGGACCGGATGCAGCACGCCGGCGATGATCGCATGCTCGTCGCAGTCGTACCGGGCCAGGATCACGGCCATGTGCGCCGGGTGGGTCGCATACGACAGCGCGGTGCCCTCCCGCTGGCGGGGCAGGTAGTACTTGGCCGCGAATGCCAGGGCGTGGTTGATCTGGTCGCTGTAGGCGAGTGACATGGCGAAGGTGACTGAGTCAGGGACGGTACGACCGTGCGCGCCCGCGGGCCGGGTTCACCGGCGGATCGACGGCGGCACCGGGCACCCGGTACCCGGCCCGGCGCGTCCCGCGGCCGGCGACCGACGGCACCGGTCAGGGAATGCCCACCATCTTATGCGTCTGCAGGCTGAGCCGCCATTCGGGGTGGGCCAGGCAGTATTCGACGGCCAGGCGGGTATTCCGCGCTGCGTCCGGCCCGTCCATCGGCTGAAGGAAGAAATGCCGGAACTCCAGCCCCCGGTAGCGCTCCGGCTCGGCGCCCGCCTGGGGATAGACCAGCTTGAGTTCGTCCCCGGCCAGGACCACCAGATCCGCCGCGGCCTTCGGGCTTACGCAGAGCCAGTCGATCCCCGCCGGCGGCTCAACCGTGCCGTTGGTTTCCACCGCGATCTCGAACCGCTGCCGGTGGAGGGCCTCGATGAGGGGCGGGTCCAGCTGGAGCAGCGGTTCACCGCCGGTGCAGACCACGAGCGGCCTGGCCGGACTCTGCTTCGGCCCGGGCCAGGCCTTCGCGACCGCACACGCCAGATCTTCCGCGTCCCCGAACCTGCCACCGCCGGGGCCGTCGGTACCGACGAAGTCGGTATCGCAGAAGCGGCACACGGCGTCGGCGCGGTCGGCCTCACGGCCCGACCACAGATTGCAGCCGGCGAACCGGCAGAACACCGCCGGACGCCCGGCGTTGGCACCCTCTCCCTGGAGGGTGTAGAAGATCTCCTTCACCGCATAGCTCACGAGACGCCTCCGCCCGCCTGCCCGCCTGCCGGCCCGACCGCCTGATACGCCACCGGGTCGACCAGGCCCGCCTCCCGGAAACCCTTGAGCCGGAGCCGGCAGGCGTCGCACCGGCCGCAGGAGAGCCCGGCCGGTGTCGGATCGTAGCAGGTGAGGGTCAGGGCATAGTCGACGCCGAGACCGGTGCCGAGCCGGATGATCCCGGCCTTGTCGAGCTCAAGCAGCGGGGCGTGAACCTGGAACGCCCGGCCTTCGACCCCCGCCCGGGTGGCCACGTTGGCCAGCCGCTCGAATGCCGCAATGAACTCGGGCCGGCAATCGGGATAGCCGCTGTAGTCCAGGGCGTTGACCCCGATGAAGATGTCGGACGCTTCCAGCACCTCCGCCAGGCCGAGGGCGAAGGAAAGGAACACGGTGTTCCGGGCGGGGACATACGTAATCGGGATTCCCCGGCCGATGTCTTCGACCGGTCGGTCCCGGGGAACCGGGAAATCCGCGGTGAGTGCCGAGCCGCCGATGGCGCGCAGATCGATGTCCACGACGACATGTTCCGCCACGCCTGCGGCCCGCGCCACCCGCCGGGCGGCTTCGATTTCCAGGACGTGCCGCTGGCCGTAGCGGAAGGTCAGGGCATGGGGCAGGAACCCGCGGGATATCGCCACCGCGAGGGCCGTCGCCGAGTCCATGCCTCCGCTCAGCAATACCACTGCTCTGGGACCGGTTGTCACGGCCGAAAAATAACCCGGGGCACGGTTGTTGACAGATTCCCCTTCCGGAGCCATCCGAGGCATTTGCCATGACCGCAAACAGCACCGATTCCGGCGAATTGCTGGATTTCGACTCGCCGGGGAAGGACGACACGCCGGGGCAGCCGGTCTGTACCGTCTGCGGGCGGGTCATTCCCGATCAGTACTATTCCGCCAACAATGTGGTCCTCTGTGAGGGCTGTGCCCAAAGCGTGATGGACAGCCAGGAGGTCACGGGAGGAGGCGCGCTGCGGGTCCTGCGGGCCACCGGCCTCGGGATGGCCGGCATGCTGGCCGGCGCCGGCGTCTGGTATGCCGTGGCGAAGCTGGCCAACATCGAAGCGGCCCTGATTGCGATTCTCCTGGGATTCCTGGTCGGGAAGGGTGTGTTCGTCGGGTCCGGGCGCCGGGGCGGCCGCGGCTTTCAGGTGCTTGCCGTGGGCCTCACCTACCTGGGCATTGCCCTGGCCTACACCCCGTTTGCTGTCGAAGCCTACCGGACGACACCCGCCGAGGATTCCGTGCTGGCGGCAACCCTGTCCGAGCCCTCCGGCACGAGCCCGGCACAGGTGGCCGACGGAGAAGTCGCCCGGCTCGACAGTCTCATCGCGGCGGCCGAAGCCGACTCCGCCGCGCCCCGGGACGTCAATGTGGTCCAGCTTGGCCTCGGCGTCGGATTCCTGCTGCTCGCGGTGCTGAGCCTGCCGGTATTCGTGGTGATCGGATCCGGCCTGCCGGGCAGCCTCATCAGTGTCCTGATCTACGGCTTTGCGATCTACCAGGCATGGAAGGCCGCGGCCCGCACCTCCATCCGGGTCGAAGGCCCGTTCCTGGTCAACGCGCCGGCGGGATGAGCGGCACGGCCCCGGAAGGCGCACGGGATCGCTGCCGCCGCTGTCGGACTGAGCTGGCACCCGGGCTGCTTCGCTGCCCGTCCTGCCGGACCCTGGTTCATGCGGACACCCTGAAGCAGCTGGCCGCCGCCGCCGAGCGGTCGGAGCGGGATGGAGATCATGCCGGCGCCGCCGCCCGCTGGCGTGAAGCCCTGAGCCTCCTGCCGGCCGATGCCGCCCAGGTCCCCACCATCCTGGCGCGGGCGGAAGCCGCCGCGCGGTCCCTCGGGCCCGGGCCGGTGGAGCCGCGGAACGGTGCGCGGGGCTGGTGGGCCCTGCCGGCCACGCTCCTGCTCTTCGTCCTGGGAAAACTCAAGTTCCTCCTGCTCGGGCTCACCAAACTGGGAACGCTGGCCTCCATGCTCGCGTTTCTGGGCGTGTACTGGGTGGAATTCGGGTGGGCGTTCGCGCTGGGTCTGGTCCTCTCGATCTACGTGCACGAAATGGGGCACGTCGCCGCGCTCCGGCATTACGGCATTCCCGCCTCCGCCCCCATGTTCATCCCCGGCTTTGGAGCGCTGGTGCGGCTCCGCGCGCATCCACCGACCCCGGAGATCGACGCCCGGGTCGGCCTGGCGGGCCCGCTCTGGGGACTCGGTGCCGCGCTGGCCGCCTGGGGGCTGTATCTGGGGACCGGGAACGCGCTCTATGCCAGCATCGCCCACGTCGGCGGGCTGCTCAACCTCTTCAATCTGACGCCGGTGTGGCAGCTCGATGGGGCGCGGGGAATGGCGGCGCTGTCCCGGCGGCAGCGGATCCTGCTGCTGTCGGCCGTGCTGCTGGCGTTTCTGGTCTCGCACCAGGGGATCCTGGTGCTCGTTGCCGTGTTCGTCGCCTGGCAGTGCTTCCGCCCGGCCCCGGCGGCGGGTGACCTCCCGGGGCTGGTCAACTTCTGCGGCCTCCTCGCCGCTCTCACCTGGCTCATTGTGGTCTCGAGCGCCGCCGCCCCCGGCTCCCCGATCTGACACACGGGCCGGCCCCCCGCCGCCCGGTCCCCGTTCTTCATTTCCGCTCAGTCCCCGGTGCTCGGTCCTCACCGCAGGACCCTAGGCCGCCGCTTCGCGTGTTTCAGTGAGGAAGGCCTCGTTCAGAATCCTTCCTTCGTACTCCGGAGGGACGTGGACGCCCAGGGCGTGCAGGACAGTGGGAGGGAGGTCGAGCAGGGAAACCGGCCGGTCGGTGTGGCCCTGCCGGATACCGCACCCCGCCAGGATGAGCGGAATGTGTGAGTTCACCGGGTGTGGAAGGTCGTGGTCGGTCGGGTGGACGCCGCCGCCGCCGTGGTCGGCGACCACGGCAAGGATCTGGCCCGGTTGGCCGACCAACGGTTCGAGGAGCGAGAGGGCCTGATCGATCTCCGCGGCCGAATCGAGATAGGCCGGCGACATCCAGCCATGCACGTGGCCGCTGACGTCGCACCCGTTGAAGTAGAGGGCGGTGAATCCATCCTGTTCGGCCACCTCCCCGGCCTGGAGCGCGATCGCCGAGGGTGTGGCGCCATCGGTCAGGATCCGGTTGAATCCCGCCATCCCCAGCAGACTGTTGGCGATCATCCGCCCGGCGGCGGGCAACCTGCCCAGTACCGCGTACGACCGGATACCATGGCGCCGAAGTTCCTTTGGCAGGGGACGCAGGTGTCGGAGCCGGGGAAGCGAGGCGAGCCCGGGCTCGATCAGTCCATGGGATGCGGGGCACAGCCCCGAGCCCAGAGAGGCCAGGGCCGCGACCGTGATGCTGGGGGAAACCGTCCGCGCCTCCCGGGCAGACCAGCAGGATTCCCGCAGCCAGGAGAGCCATGGCATCGTGTCAGCACGGACGGCATCGGGGCGGAGACCGTCCACGATCGCCAGAAGTACACTGCGGCTGGGCGTCGTCACCGGCACCCGCCGGCTGCAACCCGCTGGACGACGAGGGAACGACAATGCTGGATCAGCGTGGAGTGGACAGCAGAAACGGCGAGGTTGGGTGGCGGGCGCCGGACTACCGGGGTTTCCCGGTGCCGGCCGCGTGCTCGATGCATGGGCGATTCCCCGGTAGAAGGCACCAGGGAAAGTGCGGATGGCGCATCAAGGACGTGTGACGGGTCTGTCTCGGTGGTGTCGCAGGCCTACCGCGTCCGGCCCAGCAGAAACGCGAGGGCTCCCGTCAGTTCGGGATGCCGGAACCGGTAGCCGGCGGCAAGCAGTCTGGCGGGGGCAAGCCGGGTGCTTGCCAGCACGGTCCCGTCCGCCATCTCCCGTCCGAAGAGCAGGCGGAGCGCGGCCGCCGGGACCGGGACGAAGGCGGGCCGGTGCAGGGTCCGGGCGAGCACCCGGGTGAATTCCCGATTGGTGACCGGCGCCGGTGCGCTCAGGTTCACCGCACCCGACAGGGTCGGGCGGGCCAGCAGGAAGTTCACTCCCGCGATCACATCTTCGATCGAGATCCAGCTCATCCACTGGTGGCCGCCGCCGAGGGGCCCGGCGACCCCGGCCCGGAAGGCGGGCAGCATCTTGGCCAGCGCGCCTCCGGCGGGTGAGAGAATGTTGCCGGACCGGAGATGCACCACCCGGATCCCGGCGCGGCCGGCCGGATCCGCCGCATCTTCCCACTGCCGGCAGATCTCCGGCAGGAACCCCGTGCCCATCGCGGCCGATTCGTCGAGGATCTCGTCGCCGCGGTCGCCGTAGTAGCCCATGGCCGAGGCCGCGAGCAGGACCCGGGGCGGTCTCTTGAGCCGGGCCAGCGCCTCGGCCAGCAGGCGGGTCCCCTGCAGCCGGCTGTCGACGATGCGGCGGCGGACCGACGGGGTCCAGCGCTGCCCGATGTTCTCCCCGGCCAGGTGAATCACCGCGTCGACCCCGTCCAGCGCGGCTTCGTCGATGTATCCCTCGGACGGTTCCCAGCTGATCTCGCCCGGCCCCGCCTTCCGCCGGACCAGCGGCAGCACCTGGTGGCCGCCGGTCGTGAGGAAGGAACTCAGGGCGCTGCCGGTCTGGCCGCTCGCGCCGGTGATGGCGATCCGGAGCGGGTGCGCCGGGCCCTCCCGGTGGGTCTCCAGGTCCTGCCGCAGGATGGCGTGACGGTAGCTGAAGACCCGGTCGAGTTCGCCCAGCACGACCCGGCTCCCCAGGGCATTACCCAGGGGATCGGCCGGGAGTTGGAACTCGATCCGGTCGGTGAGGATGCACTGCCCGGGACCGTCGGACTCGAACAGGTGGGAATGGACCCACCGGGAGAACGGACCGCTGACCTGGTGGTCCATGAACCCCAGCTGACCCGGCAGGTCGTGGTGGACGGCCTCCCAGCGGCAGCGGAACGGTCCGGCCTTGATCCGGAGCACGGCGCGGTCTCCCTCGCCAATGCTGCCGGTACGCTCCACGACCTCCACCGGACTCCAGGGCGGGGACAGCCGCTCCAGGGCGCCGGGCCGACCATGCCAGGCGTAGACCTCCTCCGCTCCGGCCGGGAGCCTGATACTGCGCTCGTAGATGATCGGCGGCATGTGGTTCCCGGTGAGGGTGTGGTGGTGTTAAGGTTCCCCGTCATGGCCGCGCATCAGAGACCCGCGATCCTCATTGTGCTCGCCGGCAGCCTGCTCCTCACCTGCGGCCTCGGCGGTGGGTCCCCGCAACACGGGTCGGCCCCCGACTCGTGCGATGTGGGCCGGATCGTGGACGGTGACACCTTTTACTGTCAGAACGGCGAAAAAGTTCGCCTGATCGGGATCGACACGCCGGAGATGGATCAGGGAAGCTCGGGCCGGCGCGCCCGCGCGGCTCTGGTCCGGCTTATCGAGGGCCGGACGGTGAGGTTGGAAAACGACGTCGATCCGACCGACCGCTACCGGCGCCGGCTCGCCTACGTCTGGCTCCGCGATACCCTGGTGAACGAACAGCTCGTCGCCGAGGGCTGGGCCGTGGTGTATACAGTACCACCCAACGTCAGGTATGTCGAACGCTTCCGGCAGGCCCAGCGGCGCGCCCGGACCGACCAACGCGGCCTCTGGGCCGAGGGCGGCTTCAGCTGCGAGCCGGCCCAGCATCGGCGGGCAGAATGCTGAAGGGCGAGAGGTGAGTAGGGAGCCCGGGTGAGCGTGGCCTCGCTCCCAACCGCCGGACCGCCATCCCCGAACCCCTGGTACCCTGATCCCCGGGTCCTGACTCCTGACTCCTGATCCCTGGAGGACGCGTGTCCCGCTCGTTGGTTGTTCCGCTCGGGTTCCTGGCCCTTCTCGCCGGTCCGCTGGCCGCCCAGCGGTCGGTGGCGGACAGTTCCCCCTTCCGGGCGCTGGATCTGCCGGCCCCCAATGCCTACCGCACCGGCGACGGCCGGCCCGGCCCGTCCTACTGGCAGCAGCGGGCCGACTACCGCATCACGGCCCGGCTGGATCCATCGGCGAACACCCTGGCCGGCGAGGAAACGATCCGCTACACCAACAACGCCCCGACCGCCCTGCCGTATCTCTGGCTCCATCTGGAGCAGAACATGTGCGCGCCGGGCAGCATCACCAACCAGCTGGATCAGCCTCCGCTCGTCTTTCTCGGTTCGGTGTTCGACTTCTCCTGCAAGGGATTCGACGGGGGGCTCACGCTCACCCGGGTACGGAGCGGAGGTCGGGACCTGGCCCACACCGTCTACGGGACGACCATGCGGGTCGAGCTGCCGGCGCCGCTCGCACCGGGCGGCGTGATCGAACTGGACCTGGCCTGGTCGTTTCCGGGGCCGCCCTACGGCGGCGGCCGCATGGGGCACGACGGGCCGCTCTATGAACTGGGGCAGTGGTACCCCCGCATGGCGGTCTACGACGACGTGCGGGGGTGGAACCATGAACCCTACATCGGCGCGGGGGAGTTCTACCTGGAGTACGGCAGTTTCGACGTGAGCATCACCGTCCCGCACGGGTACGTCGTGGCCGCGACCGGGCGGCTCCAGAATCCGGAACAGGTGCTGACGGCGGCGCAGATCGCCCGGCTGGGCCGGGCGGCGCTGTCGGATACCACCGTGGCGATCATCCGGGCCGACGAAGCGGGCGACCCGGCACAGACCCGGCCCCGGACGCGGCAGGCAACCCTCACCTGGCGCTTCACCGCGGACAGCGTGCGGGACTTCGCCTTCGCCGCCGCACCCGACTTCCGCTGGGATGCCAGCAGCTGGGACGGTATCCTGGTCCACACGTTCTACCGGCGCGGTGCCAACCTGTGGCCCGAAGCCAATCGCATGGTGCGCGAGGCGGTGGCCTACTACAGCACGCAGTGGTACCGCTATCCCTATCCCCAGATCAGCAGCATCGAAGGCCCGATCGAAGGCATGGAGTACCCCATGGTCACCTTCGACCCCACCGGGCCGGAGCGGGTCGACCTGCAATGGGTGCTGGCGCACGAACTGGGACACCAGTGGGTGCCGATGGTGGTGGGCAGCAACGAGCGGCTCTATCCCTGGATGGACGAGGGCTTCAACACCTTCATCGACCTGGCCAACGCCGCGCTCTATTTCAAGGGCACGGCCTATGGCGACACCATCGAGGTGCATCCGCTGCATCTCTATCCGGATCATGCCGTCCCGGGCCAGGAGCAGCCGCTCATCAGCCGGCCGGTCGAGGTGCGCGATCTGTTCTGGACCGGCTACCAGAAGCCGGCCCTCATGATGCAGCTGCTCCGCTATGAAGTGCTGGGGAAGGAACGGTTCGACTACGCCTTCCGGGAATACTTGCGCGCCTGGGCGTTCCGGCATCCGACACCCGCCGACTTCATGCGCCTCATGCGGGACGCGTCAGGCACGGACCTGGACTGGTTCTGGCGGGGATGGGTCTTCAGCACCGCCCGGCTGGACCAGGCGGTGGATTCGGTCGCGCGGGGGGAGGGGGGCGGCTGGAACGTCTACCTGAGCAACCGGGGCACGATGGTCATGCCGCTCGAGTTCCGGGCGACCTTCACGGACGGCTCGGCCGAGACGGTCCGGCTCCCGGTCGACATGTGGAACCAGGGCAGCCGTTTCACCTACCACCTGGCCACGCCGAAGACCGTTCGGCGGGTGGAGGTCGATCCCCGGCAGGCCATGCCGGACGTCGATCGGGGTAATAACCAGAGCGGAGCCGGGGGCTGAGTTGAGGACTGAGGGACGAGGACTGAGGACTGAGGGATGAGGACTGAGGACTGAGGACTGAGGACTGAGGGCTGAGGGTTGAGGACTGAGGACTGAGGGGAGGTTGGGACTCAGTCCTCAGTCCTTCCACCTCAGTCCTCTCACCTCA
>JBFXBG010000099.1:0-14718 GCA_050183505.1 Gemmatimonadales bacterium
GGCCGCCTTGGGGAAGCAGGAATTGTCCCGCGGGTCAGGCAGGATCCCCGGGAGCGGGTTCAGCTCGACCACCATCGGGGCGCCGTCGGCGTCGCAGCGGACATCGACCCGGCACCAGTCGCGGCAATCCAGCGCGCGGTAGGCGGCGAGGGCGGCGGCCTCGATGCGGCGCGCCTGGGTCTCCGGCACCCGCGCAGGGCACTCGAAGATCTGGAGCGGATGCTCGATGGTGTCCCAGAGCCACTTCGCCTCGTACCCGTAGATCGGGGGCGCCCCGGAAGGCAGGTCGCCAAAGTCCATGCCGACGATCGGCAGGCAGCGGGCCCGGTCCCCGTTCCCCAGGATCGCCACGGTGTATTCCGGTCCCGGGAGGTAGGTCTCGACCAGGACCGGCTCGTGGTAGGTCTCCAGCAGGTAGCCGACCTGCTGTTCGAGCTGCTTCCGGTCGCGGCAGAGGCTCCGGACCGAGACACCCTTCCCGGACCCCTCAAAGGCCGGCTTGGCGAACAGCGGGAAGGGCAGGGAACAGGTCCTGGCCTGCTCAACCGAGGCAGCCAGGATAAACGGCGCGGTCGGCACACCCCGCACCTGGAGTACCTCCTTGGCCCGGCCCTTGTGCAGGGCGAGGGCGAGCGTGAGCGGATCGGACCCGGTATAGGGGATCCCGAAGAACTCGCAGATCGCCGGGACATGCCCTTCCCGGTTCACCCCGAAGAGTCCCTCGGCAACGTTGAACACCAGATCGGGCCGGGCCGCCTCGAGCTTCATCGGGAACCCGGTGTCCGCCTCGAGCCGGATGACTTCACCCAGCGGCTGGAGCGCCCGCTCGACCGCGTCGATGGTGGAAGGCTCATCCCACTCGGCGTACAGATCCGGCTGCTCCAGGTCGGACCGGAGCGAGCGGGAAGGGTTGATGTTGTTTGAGGGAGACTCTAGAACCACGCCGGCAGAGGGTGCCGGCGTAAGGGGCTTCAGGTTGAAAGCGAGTCCTATTCGAACGCTCAAACGATCCTCATCGACGGGTCACCTCGACGCGCGAAGCTAACGACCTGCGTGAGTCACCGCTCTAAAGTAAGAAATGTACGACCGACGAGCAATAGATTTTTTCGGATTCTTGGCACGAAATTTCAAACGGAAGGACCGATCGGGGGGAAGCCGGATGGATGGAAGGCCCGCGTCAGCCTTCCGTCTTTCCATCCTTCCGTCGTTCCACCCGCTCATAGGTCCGGAAGGTGAACGAATGCTCGTGCCGTTCGTCCGCCGGGTGGAAGCGCTCGGCGGTCAGGACCCAGTCGGCAGGTTCGAAGTCGGGGAAGGTGGTATCGCCCGGGACCCGGGCGTGCACGACGGTGAGCTCCAGCCGGTCGGCCACCGGCAGGGCGGCACGGTACAGCTCGCCGCCGCCCAGGACGAAGACCAGCTCGGCCGGCCGGGCCAGCGCCAGGGCAGCGGGAAGGTCCCGGGCCACCTCGACCCCGGCGGGATGGAACCGGGGGTTGCGGGAAACCACGATGCACCGGCGCTCGGGAAGCGGCTTGCCCACCGACTGCCAGGTCTTCCGGCCCATGATCACGGTGTGGCCCGTGGTCATGGCCTTGAACCGCCGCAGGTCGTCCGGGAGGTGCCAGGGCAGGTCGTTCTCCCGGCCGATCACCCCGTTCTCGGCCACCGCGGCGACCAGGCTGACGATCATACCGCGATGGCGGCGGGGATCCGGGGGTGGGGCGAGTAGTTCTCCAGGGTGAAGTCCTCGAACTGGAAATCGAACAGGGACGTCACCCCCGGATTGAGCCGCAGGGTGGGCAGGGGGCGGGGATCCCGGGTCAACTGCAGCCGGGCCGCCTCGAGGTGGTTCTGATAGAGGTGGGCATCCCCGAAGGTATGGATGAACTCACCCGGCTCGAGCCCGCTCACCTGGGCCACCATCATGGTCAGGAGCGAGTAGGAGGCGATGTTGAACGGAACGCCCAGGAATACATCGGCGCTCCGCTGATACAACTGGCAGGAGAGGCGGCCGTCGGCAACGTAGAACTGGAAGAGGGCATGGCAGGGAGCCAGCGCCATCGCGGGGATCTCGGCGACGTTCCAGGCGCTGACGATAAGCCGCCGGCTGACGGGGTCGGTCCGGATCTGGTCGAGGACCAGCCTGATCTGATCGATGTGCCGGCCATCGGGCGCGGGCCAGGAACGCCACTGCCGGCCGTAGACCGGACCCAGGTCGCCCGACTCATCCGCCCATTCATCCCAGATCGTCACGCCGTGATCGTTGAGATACCGGACGTTGGTATCCCCCTTGAGGAACCACAGCAGCTCGTAGATGATCGACTTGAGATGGAGCTTCTTGGTGGTGACCAGCGGGAATCCCCGGGCCAGATCGAACCGCATCTGGTGGCCGAATACGCTCAGGGTCCCCGTCCCGGTACGGTCGGCCCTGGGCCGGCCCTGATCCAGGATGTGGCGCATGAGGGAGAGGTACTGGCGCATGGGACTAATCTAAGGCGATGCCGGGGAATTGCAGTATGGGATGATTGGGTGATTGGATGATTGGGGATTGGATGATTTGGTAGACCGCGGCCTTCCGCGAGGACTGCGCACCTCGCCAGCGTGCAAACCATGACCAATCATCCAATCCCCAATCATCCAATCACCCAATTCCAAATCATCCCTTGTCCTCTCCCGCCAACCCCAGCCGGTCCGTTCGGTAGCCGCCTCTCTTCTCGATCTCCCGCAGGGCAGCCGCGATGTCGTCCGGAATCGGGACGCTCCGGATCCCGGCCTTGAGGTCCGAAACCGGTTCCCGGGCGTCGGGCAGCATGATCCCCGGGTTGAAGATCCCGGCCGGATCGAAGGCGTCCTTCACCCGGCGGAACAGGCCCATCATCTCCGGCCCGTAGATCCCCTCCAGATACCTGGCCCGGAGACGGCCGGTGCCATGCTCTCCGGACGGCACCCCGCCGAGGCCGGCCACCAGGCGGGTGACCGAGTCCAGCAGGCGGGCGGCGTCGTCTTCCCATCCGGGTCGAGTGATATCCGGCAGGATGTTCACGTGGACGTTGCCGTCTCCGGCGTGTCCGAAGATCACGACCGGTATCTCCAGCTCCGCCGCCGCCTGGCGGACCCCGGCGATGTACTCACCGGTGCGCTGGACCGGGACGCAGCCGTCTTCGATGACCTGAAGCGAGCGTCGGTCCGGCGGGAGATCGGCGATGATCGGGCTCGCGGCGTGGCGCAGAGCCCAGAGGCGGCGTTCCTCCTCCGGGGTGATGGCCGTTTCGACGTCGCTCGCCAGGGTGCGCAGCCGTCGGACGGCGTCACCCACGACTCCCCGGATGGTCCGTGGGTCGGACCCTTCGAACTCGACCAGGAGAATCACCTGACCCGGCAGGCCGGCCACCTCCGCGGCATGGCCGGGTGAGGCACGGACCAGGTCCAGGAAGCTGCGGTCGAGCAGTTCAAGGGCGGAAGGGCCGAGCGGCAGCAGCGCCTCGACCGCCTCGGTCAGATCGTCGAGCCGGGCCAGAGACACACGAAGGCCGGCGCGGACTTCGGGGACCCGATCCAGCCGCCATTCGACCTCGGTGACGAAGCCCAGGGTTCCCTCGGCCCCGATCACCAGGTCGATCAGGTCCCCCGATGCCAGGTATTCCCCCAGAGCATAGCCCGAGGAGTTCTTGCGTACCCGGGGGGTGCGCTGTGCGACGAGGGACCGGCCGGCCTGAATGAACGGGTCGGCTTCCGCGAACCGCGCCGTTGCCCCGGAGGCGGGCACCGGCTCGCCCCGGGCCAGTCGGATGGTCTCGGCGTCGGCGGTCACGAGGGTAAGCGCCGTGACCCACCTGCGCACGCTGCCGTACTTGACGCTGCGGGCACCGGCCGCGTTGGTCGAAACGGCGCCGCCGGCCGTCGCAAAGGCGCTGCTGGAAGGATCCGGTGGGAGGCGAAGGCCGTCGCGTCCGGCGGCGGTGTTGAGGTCCGCCAGGCGGATGCCGGGGGAGGTGGCCGCGGAGCGGCGGGCCGGGTCGACGCGCAGCCGGGGGCCGTCCATGGCGGTCAGATCGACCATGACGCCGCCGCCGATATTGTCGCCCGGCATCGCACTGCCGGCGCCGCGGGGAATCAGCTGTTTGCCCGCCCGGCCTGCCCAGCCGGTCAGGACCAGTACGTCGCTGGTGTCGGCCGGGACGGCGACGGCTTCGGGCACCACCCGGTAGATCCCGCCGCCTTCGGCGTAAGCGGCGCGTGCCCGCAGGTCTGTCCGGAACGGGCCGCGGAACCCGGGTGGTGAGGTCATGTAATGAAAGGTAAGCGGAGCGCCAGAGGCAGATTGCCGCCCCGGTCCTCCGGTCCTACCTCGCTCCGGTCTCTCCGTACTCCTCACCCAGCCGCTTGAGAATCTGAGTCAGCTTCAGGGCCACGGGATGATCGGGAGGGAGCGGCCGGTCCAGTTCGCGGCCGGGCAGGGAGGGATCAGCCAGAAGGCGGTAGACGCCTTCGAGCGTGACGATACTGTGGCCCGCCTGGGCCGGGTCGATCCAGGCCCGGACACGGACAACCCTCTGGCCCAGGGGGCGGGCGGTGGTCCGGGCATAGCCGGTGGTATCGAACCAGGGAGTCTCGATGTACCCGTCCCGGGTCACGACCTTCTCCACCGGAATGCTGTCGGCCTTGAGCGCATCGGCCAGGGTCGTGGTGGCCGCGGCGATGGTCAGGTGAACCGGCAGCTGCGTCGCCGCCGGCAACGGCTCGAACGCCGGCCGGGACGTGTACGGCTGACACGCGAGAAGAAGGAGGAGCGGAAGGATGCGCCGGAAAGGCAGACGGACCCCGGTGCCCGTCCTGGAGGGGGGGGCTTTCCGCCTTTCCGCCTTTCCGTCCTCCCGCCTAGTCCTCATGTGGCGGGGTTCCGGGGGCGTGGGTGTGGCCGCCCGCCGTGGGTGCGGCGGCGGTGCTGTCCGGCATCCCGTCCACCATGCTGTCGGTCATGGCCGCAGTGGAATCGGGCATCGCCTGGACCGGTGCGCCGTCGTCATGGTGTTCCTCTCCCTCCTCGTGCTCGTGCCCGAGCGCCCGGTTCCGGACCTCGGCCTCCAGTTCGGCCGTCGGGATCCCGGCGGCGTGATCGAAGACCATCTCGCCGCCCTCGCGCCCGGTGGCGACCAGGAACCCGGCACCGGCGAGCGCCAGGACCAGCGCGGCGATGCGCTCTCCGCCGGCCATGGCCCGGCTCCGGAGCAGGTGCCAGAGGGTAAGGAAGCCGAAGATGCCGAGGGTCACGAAGGCCAGTTTCTCATGGGTTTCCATGATTTCGTGAATGGCCTGGCCATGCTCGATGGCGTCTTCGGCGCGCAGGCCGGAAAGGACGGCCACTCCGGCGCCGATCGTCCCCAGAATCAGGACCCAGAACGAGGCGGAGCGGAAGCTTTCCCGGTTCGTCAGGATCGCCAGAACCTCGAAGATGACGAAGGCGGCGAGCAGTGCCGAGGGCAGGTCGTTGAGCATGGCATGCAACCGGACCGCATCATATCCCAGAAACGAAGCAGCCGCTTCGCCGCCGTGGAGGAAGAGCATGGAATCGAACTCCGATCAGGTGTTGAGAGACGATTAGTGTATTGGATGATTGGAGGATTGGATGATTGGATGTTTGACCGATCTCATCGTGTGGGAGCGCCCACCGGTGAGCCCGAATCATCTCCCGATCATCCAATCCCCAGTCCTCCGATCACTGATCCACTAGAGGCCCAGGTCCACCGGGGCCGGGGGATTCTGGGAATAGTCGTAGAACCCCTTGCCGCTCTTGCGGCCGAAGAGGCCCGCCAGGTACATCCGCTTGAGCAGCGGCGGAGGAGCGTAACGGGATTCCCGGTATTCCGCAAACATGATCTCGGCGATCTTGTAGGTCGTGTCGTTGCCCACGAAATCGAGCAGGGTAAACGGCCCCATGGGGTAGCCGCAGCCGAGCTTCATGCCGTTGTCGATGTCGACAATCGAACCGACGCCGTGTTCCAGTGCCCGGATGGCGTCCAGCAGGTAGGGGACCAGCAGCAGGTTCACGATGAACCCGGAGTTGTCCTTGGCGGCCACGGCCTGCTTTCCGAGTCCCCGGGCGAACTTCATCGCGCGATCGAAGGTCTCCGGCGTGGTGGTCACGGTCCGGACCACTTCCACCAGTTGCATCAGGGGCACCGGGTTGAAGAAGTGCAGCCCGACGAACCGATCGGGCCGTCTGGTTGAGGCGGCCATGGCCGCGATCGTAAGGCTCGACGTGTTGGAGGCGAAGATCGTATGGACCGGGCACATGGCGTCGAGCTGCTTCCAGAGGTCGTTCTTGAGCTCGAGGTCTTCGGTGATCGCCTCGATGATGATGTCGCAGTCCTTCAGGGCGCCGACATCGGTCACGAAACTCAGCCGCCCCAGCGTGGCGTCCTTGTCGGCCGCCTGGAGTTTGCCCTTTTCGACGAACTTCTCCAGTGATTTGACGATGCCGGCCTTGCCCTTGTCGAGCGGGGCCTGCGCCACTTCCCGCACGATAGTGGTATGTCCCGCAGCGGCGGCGACCTGGGCAATGCCGCTGCCCATCAGGCCGCAACCGAGAACGCCGACACTCTTGATATCTTGCATGAAAAGAACTCCGATGCTGAGGGTAAGGGTCAGGGGTCAGAAGGGGGCGTGGAGGCTGCTGCGCCCGGCCGTCCTGATGCCTGATCGCCGGTTCCTGATCCCCGGTTCGATTACTTCAGGGCCTTTCGTACTTCTTCCGCAATCAGCCCCATGATGCCGGCCTTCTCCGGCAACTGATGACTGGGCTTGACGACGCCGCGCTCCAGGTGATCCAGCGGCCGTTCGAGTCCCATCTGCACCCGCGCGGCGACCGGCCGGTAGCGCCGGCCGATTCCCCAGGCGATGCCGAAGCCGAAAGGCAGGGGCGCGACGGCAATGAGCAGGAAGGGAGACATCACCGCCAGCGCCGCGCCGGCGGCGACGCCTGCCAGGCTGGCCGCCGCGGCGCCCCCGATGAAGCTCCCCCGCTCCTTCCTGACCGAGGCGGTGAGCAACACGTTGCAATAGCCCGGCTCCAGGGGGACGATGGTGGCGTTGACCGCGTCGGTACGGGCCAGCATGAACGGCTTGCGACCGCCGCCCAGCGCCGCCGCCGAGCGCCGCATGGCGGCCTGAAAGCCGCGCAGCGGCTCCCAGGCGAGCCGGCCCGACTGCTGGCGGGTGATGGTGAGCAGTTCGTTCTCTTCCATCCAGCGCAGCAGACCGTCCTGAATCTCCTCGAGTGTGCCCCGCACGACGCGCTGGGCGGACACCTGCCCGGGACCGATGGCCCGGTCCCAGAATCCCTCCCCGCCTCCCAGATCCACCCTGGATGTCTCCTCCAGCAACGCCTGCTGCAGATACCCCTGCGGTATGCCGACCTCGGTTCCCAGCCGGATCACCTCGTCCGGGGTGAGCACGTCTCCGATGTCCCGCGAGCCGGCCTGCAGCTCCGCGGCGCGCTTGATGATTCGCTCAAGCGCGGCGCGGTCGATCCGGGCGGGAAGAGGAGAAGGCGGCATGAAAAGCGAGTAAGGGGTAAGAAGTGAGAAGCAAGAAGGGGGGAACGCCGCGGTGCGGGGTCGGGGGCCGATCTCCAGCCGTCTCCTCCGTTCACCGGTTCCGGACCCCGGCTACTTCACCCCCCCTTCTTCTCCGACTTCTCGGGAACCCGGAACTGGGGCAGCGCGAGCGACGCGTCCGGGGGTGAGAGTTTGGCCGGCTCCCCCGCCTGTTCCGGGCCGCCGGCCCGGCCTTCCATGGCCTTGATGAACGGCTTGAACAGTTCGATCGGAATCGGAAATATCGTGGTCGAGTTGTTCTCCGCCGCGATCTCGGTCACCGTCTGCAGGTAGCGCAGCTGGATGGCGCTCGGCTCGCGGGCGAGAGTATGCGCCGCCTCCGCCAGCGTCTGGGAGGCCTGCAGTTCCCCCTGGGCCGCGATGACCTTGGCGCGGCGCTCCCGCTCGGCTTCCGCCTGCCGGGCCATGGCGCGCTTCATTTCGGTCGGCAGGTCGACGTCCTTCACCTCGACCGCGGAAACCTCGATGCCCCAGGCGTCGGTGCGCTCGTCGATGATCCGTTTCAGGATGCCGTTGATCTTCTCCCGGTCGGCCAGCAGCTCGTCCAGCTCCACTTCACCCAGGACCGAGCGAAGGGTGGTCTGGGCCAGCTGGCTGGTGGCATAGCGGTAGTCTTCAATTTCGATGATCGCTTTTCCGGGCTCGCTCACCTTCATGTACAGGACGGCGTTCACCTTGACCGAGACGTTGTCCCGCGTGATCACGTCCTGCGGCGGGATGTCCAGCGCCATGATCCGCAGGCCCACCCGGCGCATGTGGGCGAATCCGGCGGGCACGAACACCAACCCGGGGCCCTTGGTCCCCCAGAAGCGGCCCAGAAAGAAGGTGACGCCCCGTTCATACTGCTTGATGATCCGCAGGCTGGCGAAGGAGTAGGCCACCGCGCCGGCCAGAAGGGCAAGCATGACTTCCATAGGAAACTCCCCGGATTGAGGGATTGCGGATTGCGGGATCGAGAGACCGGGATCGCGAAGCCGGGCAATCCGCGGAATCCCTCAATCCCCCGATCCCTCAATCCCCGTACGCTTCCACGATGACCGCCGCGCCCTGTCCGCCGCCGATGCAGGCGCTTCCCAGTCCGTACCGGAGTCCGCGGCGCCTGAGGGCGTACAGCAGGTGCAGCGTGATCCGGGTGCCGCTGGCGGCAAGCGGGTGGCCGATCGCGATGGCGCCGCCATCGACGTTGGTCCGTGCGCGGTCCAGCCCCAGTTCCTTTTCCACCGCCAGGTACTGGGCCGAGAAGGCCTCATTCACCTCAACCAGGTTCATGTCCTTGATCGACATGCCGGCCCGGGCCAGCGCCTTGGTGGCGGCCGGGGCCGGTCCGATCCCCATGTACTTCGGTTCCACCCCGGCGACTGCCCAGGCCACGAGCCGGCCGAGCGGCTTCACCCCGGCGGGGACGGCGTCTTCCCCCGCGATCACGACGGCGGCACCGCCATCGCAGATTCCGGAGGCGTTCCCCGCGGTGACGACTCCGTCCTTCTTGAAATACGGCGGCAGTTTGGCCAGAGCTTCCGCCGTCGTGTCCGGCCGCATGTGTTCGTCCTTGCCCCAATCCACCATCTGGCGGCTCTTCCGGTCCTTGACCGGCACCGGCGCGATCTCGTCGGCAAAGGCGCCCGAGGCCCACCCGTCCCGGGCCCGGGTCTGGCTGGTCAGGGCGTACTCGTCGACTGCCGCCCGGGGGATCTGATACTTGTCCGCCAGGTTCTCCGCCGTTTCGGCCATGGAGAATCCGCACTGGGGGTCCTTGAGCGACTCCCAGAGCAGGTCTTCGAACGGCGGCGCCGGGCCAAGCCGCAGGCCCCACCGGGCGCCTCGTACGACGTGCGGCGCCTGGCTCATCGATTCCGCGCCGCCGGCCAGCACGATCTTCGATTCACCCAGCAGGATCTGCTGAGCGCCCTGGATGATGCTCTCGAATCCGGAACCGCAGAGGCGGTTGACCGTGACCGCCGGCGTTTCCGTGGGCAGGCCGGCCCGGAGAGCGACATGCCGGGCCAGGTAGATGGCATCGGCCGAGGTCTGCAGCGCGTTGCCGAAGACCACGTGGTCGATGGCGTCCGGCTTCACCCCGGCCTGGGCCAGCGCGGCCTTGGAGGCGAACACGCCGAGCTCGGTGGCGGTGAAATCCTTGAGTGTCCCCCCAAAGCTGCCAAACCCGGTGCGGGCGCCGGAGAGGAACACCACGTCCCGGGACTGTCCTTGAGTCTTCATTGTATTCTGTGGCAAGAGTTTAGACGCGTTCAGAACGAACGCGAAATATGCCCGGAAGGGGGGGGCGATTCACGGAAACCGGTCTGGGGGTGCTGCGGGAGGGGAAGGGGATCCGGCCGGCGGTTACCCCGCCGGCCGGACCGGACCGCTTACTCGTGCGGTTCCTTGGGAACGGGCCGCTTCTCGTAGAGGGTCAGGGTTGCGGTGTTGCCGGCGGGGAAATCCCGCACCCGGATCTCGTACATGGCCGTTTCGTAGGGCCGGAGGTCCCAGAGGGTCCCGCCGGTGACCGAACTTCCGGGCACCGTGGTGTTCAGGTATGGCTGCTGAACCGAGCTCTTGACCGGCGACACGGTGAAACGAACCCGGCCGTAGTTGGTTGACAGCCGGTACTGGTGGCCCTGAACGAGTTCCACCCGGAGGTATTCCCCACTGCCTCCGGTAAAGCTCTGGGCGATAATCGGAACGTAGGTGCTGTCCTGAGAGGCCGCCGCGGCGTCCTTCTGGGCGGCGGCCGGTACCGCGATCAATGACGCAAACGCAAGTGTCGCAATGGCTTTCCGCATATATACCTCCCCGACTTCGTTTCAGACGATGCCTAGCCCACACTCTCCAGGAGGGCGGCGGCCACCTCGTGGGTCGTGTTCGATCCGCCAATATCCGGGGTGGTCGGACCATCATCCAGGACCCGTCTGACCGCGTCCTCCAGCCTTCTGGATGCACCAGGATGTCCCAGCGACTCAAACAGGAGGGCGCCGGTCAGCACCGTGGCCATCGGGTTGGCGACGCCTTTGCCGGCGAGAGGGGGAGCCGAGCCGTGAACCGGCTCGAAGAGGCCGGCCCGGCCGGGATGCAGGTTGGCGCTCGCCGCCACGCCCAGGCCGCCGACCAGCCCGGCCCCGAGGTCGGAGAGGATATCCCCGTAGAGGTTGTTGGCGACGATGACCTGATACCGGTCGGGATCCCGTACCAGGTCCATCGCCAGGGCGTCGACGTACCGATGCTCCCGGGCGATTTCGGGAAACTGTTCGCCGATCTCGGCGAAGATCCGTCCCCAGATCCGCTGAAACGGTACCGCGTTCGACTTGTCGCACAGGGTTATCCGGGAGCGACCCCGGCGCGCGGCCCATTCGAACGCCGCCATGATGATGCGGTGGACGCCCTTGCGGCTGTGAATCTCCTCCGAGATCTGTTTCTCGTCCGCGGTGCCCTCGGCCTCCGCCCGGCCGAATCCCTGATACTGGCCCTCGGTGTTCTCTCGAAAAATGGCGATGTCGATATCGTGTTTCCCGGCCAGGGGCGTGAGCCTCGGGTGCAGCAGCTGGACCGGCCGGAAGTTGATGTACAGGTCCAGCCGGAACCGGAGTCCCAGCAGGATGTCCCGGGCGTGCTCATTGTCCGGTACCCGGGGATCGCCCAGCGCTCCGAGCAGGATGGCGTCGACGTCGTCCCGGAGATGCCGGAAGGCATCCTCGGGCAGGGTCACGCCGGTCTGGAGGTAGTGATCCGCCGAGTAGGGGAGCATTTCGAGGGCGAGCTGGACGTCCTCGAGGGAAGCCGCCCGCTCGATCACCGGCAGAGCCGCATCGATGACTTCAGGACCGATCCCGTCACCGGGGATCACCGCGATGTGTAGTGTGGGCATCAGAAGGGTAAGAGGCATTCAGTGAGAGGTGAGAAGGACCGGTCAATGGCATGCCGCGCTGGGCGGAGCGACAAGGGTCCGGCGATTCCTTCCCGCTCCTTCTGTCTCACTTCTCACTGCTCGATTGGGTGTCCACAGGTCACGCAGAACTGCCAGCCGAGTTCGACCTCGCTGTCGCATCCGGGGCACTTGATGGACGACTGACTCTCCCCGCAGTGGGGGCAGAACTTGATGTCGCGCCGGGTGGGCAGGGAGCCGCCGCAGAAGGGACAGCGGCCGGGCGTACGCGGGGGCGGGCTCTCGGCAATGCCGCCGGCCGGAGGGTCTTCCATGGCAACGGGCTCGATGGTGGCACGGGTCCAGCGCACGGAATCGAGTGAGTCGGCGTCGTCGCGGGCCTGGTTGTCGGCCGTCTCGTGTTCCGGCGGAGCGAAGGCGGTCTCGGGGTCGGGACCGAGGGCGAAGGCGAGTCGATCGGTCGCCAGGATCAGGCTGGTCCCGCCCAGTTGTTCCAGGATCCTGAGATCGGGATTGGGGCTGCCGGCTTCCGTGGCGAACGCTTCCTGGATGTCGGCCGGATCGGTACGCACGAATTTCCCCTCTCCGGCGCACAGCCGGAGGACCAGCATGTCGTAGTCCTCATTGCTGGCCAGACCCAAGGCGCGCCGATTGGTCCGGTAGGGGACGATCGTCTCGATGATCTCGCCGATCGGAACCGGCCGGTGCAGCCGGGCCGGATCGATCGCGATGAGATTGTCGACCAGCCGGCGGAAGAATCGCTCGAGGTCGGTCACGGGCCGTGAGGGAACGGGGAATCGATCGGTCGCTGCAATTTCCACTTCCTCGGGGCGTCCAGCAAGCGCCCGGACGGAACCTGTCTCGGCCGGTGCCGGGGTGAACTCAGCGTGCCTCCGCCAGCGGCAGGCGCTCGCCGGCAGCGAGCCGATCGGCGAGGACGTCGAAGGCGGCATCGGGATCGTACTGCAGGTATTTCCCCCGCTCCCGCTGTACCTCCAGCCAGGCCGCGAAGCCCGACCCCACCGGCCCGGCGGAACTCTCCTGCCGGCGGGCCGCCCCGACGGCCAGGCTGTCGGCGTATTCGTTCTTGGGATGCCCCGCGTGGCCCCGGACCCAGGTCCACTGCACGTCGTGGGACCGGGCCGCCTCCACCAGCCGCTGCCAGAGTTCCAGGTTCTCTATGGTGCCGCCCTTCCGGCGCCAGCCCCGGGCCTGCCACGAGGGTACCCACTCCCGGATCCCCTTGACCAGATACTCCGAGTCGGAGACCATCAGCACCCGGAGCCGCCGGCCCCGGGCTGCCAGCGTCTCGAGCGCCAGGGCCGCCCCCGAGAGCGCCATCCGGTTGTTGGTCGTGGCCGGGGAATGAAGGAAGAGGTCCCGCCGCTGAACGCCGCTCCGGGTACGCAGCTCGATCAGTGCGCCCGCCCCGCCGGGGTTTTCGCCCTCGCGGCCGTTGCCGAGACAGCTCTCGTCGAGGTGGAGGACAGCAATGGGATGTTGGACGGACATTGAGGGATTGAGGGATTGAAGGATCGAGGGATTCGGCCGACCGGGCTCCCTCAATCCCTCAATCTATCAATCCCTCAATCCAAGTACATCGCAAACCCCTCCACCGCCTCCCCATCTTCTCCGACCTCCAGCACGCCCAGCCGGGTCCGGCCGTCCCGGAGCAGGTCGATGCGCATGAAGCCGGCGCGCGCCGAAGCGTAGAGGGTGTAGTCGCGATAGCCCGCCGGCCCCTCGTGTCCGAAGATGCCCGCGCCGCTCACCAGCTGGTAATGGACCCCGTCGAGCTTCAACACCTGCAGGTTGTGGTCGTGACCTGAAGCGTAGACCAGCGGCCGGTAGATCCGGAAGACCTGCTCCAGGCCGTCCCGGAGTTCCTGGTAGAGCGGGCCGGAGACATCCTGATTGGTGGCGCCGCCCTTGCGGAGGACCTTGTCGTACGATCCCACGATGGGCAGCGGGATCCAGAGCCAGGGGGCCAGCCGCCGGAGCGGGAAAAGGTGGGCCGTGAGCCCGTAGTAGCCGCCGTGTTCCGCCACGCTTTCCAGCGGGTGGTGGCCGGCGACGATGACAACCCGGTCACCGGCGTTGGCGAGCGCCGCCGCGAGGGAGTCGGCGATCTGATCGGGCGTGTCCGTGGGGCAGCCCGATCCGCCCACCGGCTTGGCGAACTCGTGGACCCACCACTGGGTGTCGAGGAAGACGAGCCGGAGACGCGGGCCCGGATCCCGCACCACCGGCCCGGGGCAGCCGCCGGCCGGGTACATCCGGACCAGCGGCGCCCCGACGCTGTCGATGAAGGCCGATTGCCGCCGGATGGCGTTCCAGCCGTCGCGGCCCATGCGTCCCCAGTCGTGGTTGCCGGGGATGAAGACGGTCGGAGTGCCGGTGCCGATTCCGACCGCGATCTGCGCCAGCAGCCTCCCGGAGGCCTCGGCGTAATCCTTCGCCTCGGGGGCCGGCAGCCCCGACGGGTAGAGGTTGTCGCCCAGAAAGACAATCAGGCGCCGGGTGGGAGCCGTCGAGGCGAGTCGCGCCAGGGCGCGAAGGACCGGCTCATCCGGGCCGGGTTCCCCGGCATCCCCGATGAGAAACACCGAGGTCTCGATCGCGGAATCTTCCGGAACCGGGACGAGCGATGGCGCCGGCCGCTGCGGGCCGCAGGCCGCGGCCCAGAGGCCGGCGAGCGCGACCGCCTGCCACCGGAATCCGCGGCGGCGGTTCAGCGCCACCGGTAGACCGTGAGCCACGGGGTACGCCCCCGGGCCTCGTCGATGATGAGGAGCATCCCGTCCAGGGTGAAGGTCACGCCTTCAGGCTGGGCGTGGCGGGCCGGGGGGAGGGCCAACGCCCGCACCCGGCGGCCGTCCGGAGTGATCTCGATCAAGGCATGATCCAGCGAGGAGATGATGACGTAATCGCCGGTCCGGGGATCGACCTCGATCCCTGAAGGATGGAACTCGCGCCAGGTCGTCTGCCGCAGCAGGTCCGGAAGACTCACCATCAGCGATGTGAGCCTGCTGTCCTTGTCTCCCCACAGGGCCCAGCGGTAGACGACCAGCTTCCCGCGCTGCCGCCGGCCCACGTGTTTGCAGGCCAGCAGCAGCGCGTCGAGTGACGGGTCGTAGGCCAGTCCTTCGACCTCGCAATCGACCCCGGTCCGGTGCCGGGTGTAGTTCACCCGCGCGCCGTCCCGGCCTTCGGCGG
>JBFXBG010000100.1:0-14515 GCA_050183505.1 Gemmatimonadales bacterium
ATCCGTTTCTCGCCAATCTGAACGCGAGCTTCTCGCTGACCGGCGGGACGTTCCGATCGCTCCTGTCGATCTTCGGTCTGGGCGGGGGCGGGGACAAGCCGGCGACCTCTCCGGGGCAGTCCCCGCCCCCGGCCAGCTACGTCGGAGACTTCGGACGCCGGAACCGCCCGGGCGCGTTCTTCAACACCGAGGAGGTCGGGCTGGGGCGGGGAAGAGCCTTCAACGCCAGCGTCAATTTCTCCCTGGCCCGGACCCGGCCGGTGCCCGGGCTGCCCAGGCCGGAGAACCGGGAGAGCATCGCCCTCAATACCAGCTTCTCCCCGACCCCCCTCTGGTCGGTGGCCTGGAGCACCCAGTACAACATCACCGACTCCCGCTTCGAATCGCACGTGGTCCGGCTCGAGCGGGACATGCACGAGTGGCGCGCCAGCTTCAATTTCACCCGCAGCCCCAACGGCAACTTCCAGTTCTACTTCACCATCTTCCTGACCGCGCTGCCGGACGTGAAGTTCGACTACGACCAGACCACGATCGAGCGGCCCTAGGGGAGGGAGAAGAGAGAAGTGAGAAGTGAGAAGTAAGAAGTGAGAGGGTCGTGGGTTGACGTCCTCGCGCGGGCGGCGACCCTGTGCCCGCCCGCCCGCCCGCCCGCCCGCCCGCCCGCCCGCCCGCCTGCCCGCCTGGCAAGCCTGCCCGTCCTCTCCCAGGGACACGTCATCCCTGTCGTCCAGACACGTAAGCCATTTTATAACAATAGGTTACCTCTTGGCTCCCGGTGGCACACCGTCTGCCTTTGGACGGGCAACCATACTGGAGTCAGCCATGCGTGCCTATCTACCCCTGGCCATGATCCTCCTGACGGCCGGCTGCCGGGATTACCTGGTGGGTGACCGTCCCCTGCTGCCGCCGCCCAGCAATCTCTCGTATGTCGTCGAACCCAGCGGGACGCCGGGCGCGCCCGCCGGCATTCTGCTTGCCTGGGACTACAGCAGCGATCCCGACCTCCGGGTCTGGCACGTCTACTCCCGGGCCAGCACCGGAGATTCCTATCAGCTTCGTGGATCGACCACCTCGAACACCTTCCATGACAACGGCTATCCCCATCTGCAATACTACGTGACGGCCGAGGACGACCTGGGCGATGAAAGCGCCCCCAGCAACGTGATCACGGTGGACGAACGGCTGGCGCTGCCGCGGCCCGCGTCCCTGGCGTCGACTTCGCTGAACGGTGCCATTGCGCTCAGCTGGTCCGACAACGCCTTCACGGCGGATCCCCAGGGGTTCTCGATCTACCGGGTGTACAGCGCGTTGTACGATCTGGACCAGGACCTCTGTGGGGACACCTGGTCTCTGGAGGGGACGACCGTCGCCCCGGAGTTCATCTCGTCCGCCCTCCCCAACGGGGTTCCGCGCTGCTTCGCCGTGTCGGCCATCAGCGTGGAAGGGTTCGAGAGCATCTGGTCGCCGATCCGGGCCGATACGCCACGGCCGGATGCCCGCAACCTGGTCCTGTATGCGAGGCCCTTCTCCAGCACCGGCAGCGGGTTCCGCTTCTGGAGCGATCTGGACGCCGACGGGCGGGTGGATCCGGGTGAGCTCGGACTGGTGAGCAGCGGGTCTTCCGGCACCATCGACTTCTTCGTGGACCGTGACGCGGCCGGCGATCTCTACCTGGTTCCGGTCCGGAGCGGCACGGGTGTCCTGGCCTACGGCAACACGCCGGTGGCCGATCTGACGAGCATCGACTACGCCACCAATGCGTTCTATCCGAGCTCGGCCATCCAGGCCCTGCCGGGGTGGGGGTATGTCTTTGAAATGGACGGAGGCGATGGGTTCGCCCGGTACGGCGCCGTCCGGATTACCCACGTCGGCCGGGACTTCCTGATCCTGGACTGGGCCTTCCAGACCGATCCGGGGAATCCGGAGCTGGTGAGGGTGAGGTAGGGAAGTCGAGAGGTCGAGGAGTCGAGAGGTCGAGGAGTCGCGCACCTGACCTCTCGACCTCTCGACCTCTCGACTCCTCGACGTTACGTTCTCGGCCATGCCGACGCCCATGGTGTCTCCCCTCCGGCTGGACGGATGCTCCCTTACGATCGCAGATACGGTCGCCTTTGCCCGCCGGGCAGGGGCAACCGCCGCCATTGATTCCGCGGCCCTGGACACCCTGCGCCGGTCCCGGGGCCTGGTCGAGCAGGCAATCGCCGCGGGCCGGTCGATCTACGGGATCAACACCGGATTTGGAAAGCTCGCCAATGTCAGGATTCCGCCCGATCAGCTGGAACAGCTCCAGATCAATCTGATCCGCAGCCACGCGGCGGGGATCGGTTCACCGTTGCCGCCGGACGTGGTCCGCGCGGCGATGCTGCTGCGGGCGAATGTCCTCCTCCGGCCCACCAGCGGTGTGCGCCCGGAACTGGTCGAAGCGCTGGTGGCTCTGCTCAACGCGGGGCTGGTCCCGGTGGTGCCGGAGCAAGGCAGCGTGGGTGCCAGCGGCGATCTGGCCCCACTGAGCCATATCGGACACGTCCTGATGGGGGAGGGAGAGGTCATGGGTCCGGGGGCGGAGCGCCTGCCCGCCGGCCCGGCGCTGGCCCGGGCCGGGCTCTCCCCGGTGCGGTTCCGGCCGAAGGAGGGGCTGGCATTCATCAACGGAACCCAGGCCCAGACGGCGATTCTGGCGCTGCTGGTCCACGACGCCTGGGCCCTCTGGCGCTCGGCGGTGGGCGCCGCCGCCATGAGTCTGGAGGCGCTGCGGGGCACGCCCACCCCGCTGGATCAACGGATCCATGATGCCAGGCCCCACCGGGGACAGATCGCCGCGGCGGCCCTCATGCGGGCCCTCCTGGCCGACAGTGAGATCCGGGAATCCCACCGGGAGAACGATCCCAGGGTTCAGGACGCCTACAGTCTCCGTTGCACGCCCCAGGTCCTCGGGGCGGTCGCCGATGCCATCCGGTTCGCCGAAGATACCGCCGCCATCGAGCTCAACGCGTCGACCGACAATCCGCTGGTCTTTGCCAACGGCGACGTTCTCTCCGGGGGCAACTTCCACGGCCAGCCGGTAGCCCAGGCCCTGGACCTCCTCGCCATGACGCTGACCACCCTCCAGGCGATCGCCGAGCGGCGTGTCGAGCGGCTGGTGAACCCGGACCTGTCTCAGGGGCTCCCCGCGTTCCTGACCTCCGATCCGGGGTTGTCCTCCGGATACATGATGGTCCAGATCTCGGCCGCTTCCCTGGTGGCGGAGTCCCGGACCCTGTGCATGCCCGCCAGCGTGGGCTCCATCCCGACCGATGCCAACCAGGAGGATTTTGTGCCGATGGGGATGGCGGCCGCCTGGAAGGCCCGGCGGATCCTGGCCAACGCCCAGGCGGTGGTGGCATGCGAGTTTCTCTGCGCCGCCCAGGGTCTGGAAATCCTGGCCCCGCTCCGGCCCGGGCGGGGTGTGGCTGAGCTGTACCGCCGGATTCGGGAGGGCGTGCCCCCGATTCCACCCCTGGGCGCGGATCGGCCGCCCGCTCCGGACCTGGCCGCCCTCACGGCACGGGTGGCGGCCGGGGAGCTGGATCCCCATGATGGTGAGACGCCAGACGGTGGCCGGTGAGCCTGGCGGCCGCGGAGGGCGGGGGGAGCCCGGGACACGTGGGCCCGTCCGCCGCCCGCCAGGAGGCTGTTCCTTGCCTCCCCCCCCTTGCCTTCCCTATCTTTGGTAACTTGTTGTCCCATCTCTTTTTCCCGCTACCCGCCGACTCTGGATGAATCTCGAGAAGCTCAAGGACGCCGCGCGCAAGCACGAGCAGAAGGAAGACTGGCGTCGGGCCATT
The DNA here is from genome assembly GCA_050183505.1 of Gemmatimonadales bacterium. Taxonomy (GTDB): domain Bacteria; phylum Gemmatimonadota; class Gemmatimonadetes; order Gemmatimonadales; family GWC2-71-9; genus JBFXBG01. The sequence goes on from JBFXBG010000100.1 coordinate 3,825, forward strand.
GAGGTCTATCAAAAGGCCATCCAGGAGTTCGAGTCCGGTCACGACCCGAACCCCGACCTCTCCATCTACAATCGGGTCGGCGATCTGTACATGAAAGCCAACGACCCGACGGCCGCCGTCCAGGCGTACGAGCGGGCGGTTGATCTGTACAGCGAGCAGGGGTTCCTCAACAACGCCATCGCGCTCTGCGGCAAGATCCTGCGGCTGAACCCGGGCCGGATCCAGATCTATCTCAAACTGGCCCAGCTGCACGCCCGGAAGAACGTGGTCATCGAAGCCAAGAAGAACCTGCTCGAGTATCTCGAGCGGATGAACGGCATGAATCAGCTGAACGACGCGTTCCGTGCGGTGCGCGCCTTTGCCGACCAGTTCCCCGGCAACGAAGAAATCCGCCACATGCTGAGCGAGCTGCTCCGCGCCTCCTCCCGCTCCACCGAAGCCCGGGAACAGATCGAGAAGATCACCGCCGACCTCGAATCCGCCGGTGAGTCGGGGGGACCCCGGAAGACCCGCGCCACCCAGGCCACCGGACGCCCGGGACGCAAGGGCGATCTGGTCTTTCTGGACATCGGGATGGAGGTCTCCCCCGCCGGACCGGAGCCGGAACCGGCGGCACCCTCGCCGCCACCCCGCCGGTCCACGATCCGGGTCCCCCGGCCGACGGTGCGTACCACCCCGGTCATGCCCGAGTCCGTTCCGGAGGAAGCCGAGGAAGCCGGTGCGGGTGAGGACGACCTCGCCATCGAGCAGACCCGCCTGACCGAGGGTTCCCTCGAGCTCGAGTCGGTCTCGACCGAGGATTCCGGGCTGGACGTCCTGCGCGCGGACGACGCCATCCTGCCGGCCGAACCGCTCGACATCGAGCCGACCATCGTCGAAGGCGTCGAAGCCGAAGCCGAGCCGGTGGACGGTCTGGAGCTGGATGCCCGGGCCGAGGATCTGACCTTGGACGACTCGTCGGTGGCCGAGATGCGTTCCGGGCTGGGGCTGGAGGAAGTGGACCTCGAACCGGAGCCCTCGGCCGAGGAGATGGAGATCGAATACACCTCGATCTCCGATGCCGCCGGAGAACTCGGCGCCGGGATCGAAGAGGCCGAGATCGAACCGGACCCGGACTTCGTACCGCTGGAAAACCTGGTGGAGGAAGAGACCCCGCTTCCGCTGATCCAGCCCGAGACGGAGGTCGAACCGGAGTATGTCGGGGTGGAGGATACGGTGCCGGACCAGGCCGCCGGCGCCGGAACCGAAACCGGGGTGGCGCCGGGGCCGTCGATCGAGGAGCTGGAGGACCTGGTCCTGGACGACCCCGACAACCCGGAGACCCACCGGGCGCTGGGTGAGGCGCTGATCGCGAGCGGGGAGCTGACCCGGGGCCTGGATGAGCTGGACCTGGCGCTGCTCGCGTTCGAAAACCAGGAGGACTGGCAGCACGCGCTCGACCTGGTCAACGAGCTCATCCGGGTGGATCCCCTGACCGTCCGCTACTACCAGAAGCGGGTCGAGGTGGCGTACCGGACCGGGGATCGCCTGCGGCTGATTGACGCCTACCTGGAGCTGGGAGACGCGCTGGTCCGTACCGGGGCGCTGGAAAAGGCCATGGCGGTCTACCGGCGGGTGCTGGAACACGAGCCCGACAACAGCCGGGCGGCTTCCGCGCTGCAGGCCTTTGCCCCGCCGGCGGAAGAGGCGGCCCCCGGGGCCGGGGCGGCCGCTCCGCCGCCTGCGGTGCCGGGCCGCTCCTCGGGGACCGCCCCGCGGGAGACCGTGGAGGCCGCGGCCGAGTCGGGTGACTTCATCGATCTCGGGTCGCTCATCCTGGACGAGCCGCTGCGGGATACCCGCATGCGGGTGGAGGACGAGGAACCGACCGGCGACGAAGAAAAAGACTTCAAGGAGATGCTGCAGCAGTTCAAGCGGGGCATCGAGCAGAACCTGGACGCGGAGGACTTCCAGTCGCATTACGATCTCGGGGTCGCGTTCAAGGAAATGGGGCTGCTGGACGAAGCCATCGCCGAGTTTCAGAAGGCGCTCCGGGCACCCGAAGGGCGGCTGCGTACCTCCGAGGCGCTGGGTACCTGTTTCTACGAAAAGGAGCAGTTCGCCATCGCCGAGGCCATCCTGCGCCGCGCGGTGGACGCGCTCCCCGGATCGGATGATCAGAAGGTCGGTCTGCTGTACTGGCTGGCCCGGGCCTTCGAGGCTCAGCAGAAGAATCCCGAAGCCGTGGACTGCTACCGGCGGGTTCTGGCGGTCGACATCCGCTTCAGCGATGCGGGACCCCGGATGAACCAGCTCAATACGGCAGGAATGGGCTCATGAGCTTTCAGACCGCTCCGGTCTCACTGCAGGACATTCAGGCGCCGATCCTCCGGGAGCTGGAGGGGGTGGTCGCGGAACTGCAGCGGGTCGTCCGGAGCGACTTCCCGCTGATTTCGGACGTGAACGCGCATCTGCTGCAGATGCGGGGCAAGATGTTCCGTCCCACGCTGGTCCTGCTCGCCAACCAGGCGACCGGGAACCGGGATCCGCGGGCGACGCGGCTCGCCGCGGTGATCGAGCTCATCCACCTGGCCACGCTGGTCCACGACGATTCGGTGGACCACTCCGTGCTCCGGCGTGGCATGCCCACCATCAACGCCCTCTTCAGTCACCAGGTGTCGGTCATCATGGGCGACTACCTGTACTCCCGTGCCGTGATCGAACTGGTGGCCCTGGAAGATCTGGAGCCGCTGCGGGTTCTGAGCCGGGTCACCAACGAGATGACCGTGGGCGAAATGCGCCAGCTGCTGGCGCATGACCGGCTGCGTTTCGCCGAGGAGGACTATGACCTCCTGATCCGTTCCAAGACGGCCTCGCTGCTGTCGGCCGCCTCGGAAAGCGGCGCGCTCTGTGCCCCGCCCGCGCAGCGGGCCGCGCTGCGGAAGTTCGGGGAGTACCTCGGCATGGCGTTTCAGATCGTGGACGACCTGCTGGATTACACCGAAGGGGAGGAGGTCACCGGCAAGCCGTCCGGGCTGGACCTCAAGGAGCACAAGGTCACCCTGCCCCTCATCGCGGCGCTGCCGCGAATGACGGAACAGGAGCGGTCCGACGTCACCCGGCTCATGGATACCCCCGAGCCGGCGGATGACCAGATCGCCGCGGTGGTGCAGGCGGTGGCCCGCGCGGGCGGCCTGGAGTATGCCCGGACCCGGGCCCAGGAAATCGGCGCGCGCGCGGAGGCGGCGCTCGAGGACTTGCCCGGCGGGGCCGCCACCGAGGCCCTCCGGGCCAGCGTGGCCTACGTGCTGGACCGGAGGCGCTGATGGCGACCGGTCCGCGCCGCCCCTGGTTCTATCTGGGCGTGCTGGTCAGTGGGTTCATCGCCGGGGGATTCCTGACCGCCTTGCTGCAGCGGTTCCTGCCGGACAGCGTGGCCAAACAGGTCTTTACCTACACCGTGGCCCCGTCCATCGGCCCCGTCTCCATCGACCTGCTGGTATTCAATTTGACTTTGGGCCCCCTGGGGATCCATGTTTCAATCCTGAGTCTTATCGGCGTCGTGCTCGCCTATCTGGTGGCGCGGACGCTTTTCTAGAAGGAGCCGTTATCATGTTCGGCAATCTCGGTTTTGGCGAAATCCTGATGATCCTCGTGGTCGTCCTGCTGCTCTTCGGGGCCAAGCGGCTTCCGGAGATCGGCTCGTCGATCGGCAAGGGCATCCGGGAGTTCAAACGCAGTATTTCGGACACCCAGGACGCGGTCATGGGCAACACTCAGAACGAGAACCGCCTGACCCCGCCCAGCCGCCAGCTGGATACTCCGCCCTCGGCCACCCCTCCCGCCGGCGGAGAGCCCAAGCGGCTGTCGCAGTAGGACGGGCCCGACCGCAGGAAAAAAACGACGCGGCGAACGGTCCTGCCACCGTTCGCCGCGTCTTGTCTGTGGTGCGAGTGCCGCCGTTCTCCCGCCCCGATTCAGGACCGGCCCTGGCCCCCCTGAGCGCGGACCCGCTCGGCTTCGATCTGGGCATTGGTCTGCGAGTTCTGAGCCCGGAAGTCCTTGATGTCCGCGTCCTGCCTCAACGCCGCCAGGTAGCTCTGCGCCCGGATCTGACGAGCCTCACGGATGGCCTGGACCCGGAACTGATCGATGTCCTTGAGGAACGCGGCGGAGTCGGCCTTGATGTGCTCCAGAACCTTGAGCATGTACAGGCCGTCCTTCGTGTCGATGATCCCGCTGTGCCCCCCCGGCTGCAGGCTGAAGGCCGCGCCGACCAGGACCGGATTCGGCAGGGGAGGATTGACCCGGGGGAACGGCCCCAGTTCCCGATGCGGAAGACCGAGCGCGTCGGCCGCCTGAGTCAGCGTGCTGCCTTCCTTCACCCGTTTGGCGAGGTCCGCTCCGATCTCGCGCGCCCGGGTCCACTTCTTCTCGTCCCGGACGGCTTGTTCCACGGCGGGCCGGATCTCGTTCAGCGGCGGCACGCCCGCCTCCTGGAGGCTGTCCAGCCGGAACAGGAAAAAGGCGTCGGGCGTCTCGATGATGGAACTGGTCTCGCCCTTCTGCGCCTGGAACGCCCAGACGCCGGCATCCTGGACCAGATAGCGGCCCACCTGCACCTGTGAACCCTGCTGCACCGGCTCCGCCTTGAGAATCTGCAGGTGCAGGGCGCTCGCGACCGTGTCCAGGGCGGCGGGGTCGAGCCGCTCGGCCCCCAGGGCCTCGAGGGTGTCGGCCTGGGCGTCCAGCCGGTCCCGGTGTTCACCGGCCAGCTGGATCGGAATCAGGATATGCCGGCCCTTGGCCTTGTCGCCGTTGCGGCTGGTCACCTCGATGAGGTGATAGCCGAACTGGGAGAGCACCGGCTGCGAGAGCGTATTGAGCGGGATCCGGAACGCGACCGAGTCAAACGCCGGGTCGAACTCTCCCCGGGTCCATTGACCCAGATCGCCCCCGTTGACGGCTGAGGCGGAGTCGGAGGATTCCCGCTGCGCCACCTCGGCGAAGGGCGCTCCGTCCACGATCTCCTGCCGCACCTGCCGGGCCCGCTCCAGGGCCGCGGCGGAATCCGACGCGTTGAGGAGCCGGGGCAGGGCCACGTAACTGAGGTAGGCCATCCGGGGCCGGTCGAAGTCGTCCTGATGGGTCTGATAGTACTGGTCGATCTCCTGCTCCGTGACCGGTACCGCGCTGTCGGGGACCACGGCGCGCGGGACGATCGCGACGAGTTCGACCTTGACCTCTTCGTTCTGGTCCCGGTACTTCTGCCACAGGGCGGCGTCGGACAGGAAGACGTCCGAGGTGATCGCGCGGTACAGCTTGGCCCGGGCGATCTGGTCCCGGTACTCGGCTTCGAGGTAGGGGACGAAGGCCAGACCCTGGGTCGAACGCAGCCAGGCCAGGTACTTCGCCATGTCGAACTTGCCGTCGGTCTGGAATTGCTGGTTGTTGATGATATCGGGCAACGGCGTGGTCCGGATCGCCTGGGCCACTTCGTCCGGCGACACGGTGATGCCGTACTCCCGCATCTGCTTGTCCACCAGGTAGTTCTCGACGAACTGGTCCCAGACCTGGTCGCGGATGCGCTGGATGTCCTCCAGAGACAGCTGCCCCGGATTACTCTGCCGGCTCTGGTCGAGGGCCTGCTGTACGGCGGTCTCGTAGGCCCGGGTCTCGACCCGCTGCCCTTCGATCACGCCGGCGGTGGTCCTGGAAAACAGACCGCCGCTGGACAGACCGCTCAACTCACCCAACAGCCAGAAGATGAGCAGAAGGGCAAAGACGACGACGATGAGTTTGGCGCTGCTGCGAAATGCTTGCATCATAAGGCAATGACGGGCCGGGGGCGGGTGTGGAAAAGAGCCGGAAGTCTAAGGCTGGGGGGTGGGAATCTCAAGCCGAATCCCGGCCCCTGAACCGGTTTCGATGCCGCAATTGTGGTCACGGGCCCGATCTTTGCCTCGATATGCAGTCCGTGACCAGAAGTCGAACGGTTGGGGGAGACCGGACATCGAAACCGTTGACAGGGATGCCCCGGACCGCTACGATTTTGTCAATCCCTACAATAACTTAGCTCATCGGGACCCGGCATGGCTTATTCCAGCGAAATCGAGAGGCTTGAGCGCCGTCATGCCGAGAATCCGCAAGGACGGACCTTCGCCCCGCTGGCTGAGGCGTATCGCAAGGCTGGTGATCTCCCCCGGGCCCTTGAGCTCCTGAGCTACGGGCTCGAACTCCACCCCGACTACCTCTCGGCCAGCGTCGTCCTGGGCCGCTGCCACATGGACCTGGGAGACCTGCCCCAGGCCGAAACGGCGTTCCGCCGGGTGCTCGACCTCGACCGGGAGAATGTCATTGCCATCAAGGCGCTGGCCGAGATCTCCGAGCGCACCACGCGCCTGGACGAGGCGGAGCACTGGCTCACCTATTTGCTGACGATCGACGCCGGCAACGCCGAGGCCCGGGAGCAGCTGGCGCGGGTATCGGAACTCCAGCGCAGTGGACCCGCGGCGCCGGTGGCGCCTGCCGCCGGGGAGGCCCCCGAGCCCGAGTCGGCAGAATCCGGGGAAACCGCCCCGGCGGCGGAAATGCCGAGCCCGGAACCGGCGCAGCCCTCGGCCTCGGAAGCGGAGACGCAGGAGGTGGTTCCAGTCGCACCCCTGCCTGCCGAAGCACCCGAACTGCCTCCGGTGGAAGCCCCCGCGCCGGCCTGGGGCTGGGAGCCGACCGCGTACCGGGGAGCTGAACCGGAACCGGATGCGCCCTCGCTGCTCAATGCCGGGCCGGAGGACGTCGAGGAGGAGCCCCTGGCCGCCGCTGGAGACGTCGATGAGCCCTTCGTGGAGCGGGAGGAGGACGACATCCTCGGAACGCCTGGCGGCGATCTTGGCGTCATGGTGGACAAGCAGGAGGAGATCGTCCTGCGGCCTTCGTCCTCCAGCGAATTCCAGACGCCGAGCGATGCGGATACCCTGATCGGGGGTCAGCGCCGCAGCGGGGACTACTACCCCGGGGTGACCGACTCCGGCTCCGCCGGCACCGACGACGAACCCGCGGCGGCCGGGGTCGAAGAGGAACCCGTTTCGTTTGCAGACGCGGGTGACCGGGCCCCGGAATCCGAGGCCCCGATGCCTGAGGCGGAGCCGGAATCCTGGTCACCCGCGGCCGAGGCGGAGGCGGAAGAGGCAGCGGCGGAGCCGTCCATGTCCATGGAGGAACCGGTCGAGGCCGTCCCGGAACCGGTCGAGGCGTCCGGGCCGGAGAAGGACGCGGAGACGAAACCGCCGGTCGACGCGGAGGAAGCATCCCCGGAGGAGGAGCCGGGCGCGCCGGTGGAGGAGGCCGAAACGGTTTCGATGGAAGTCGCCGAAACCACAATCGCCGAAACCGCGGATGGCGGCTGGACCCGTACCGAAGAAACCTGGGCCGTATCGTACGGCGCGGGGTCCGGCCAGGTGGCCGAAGTGCCGGTCGGGCCGGATGAGGATGACGCGCTGCCGGCCGGCCAGACCGAGCCCGATCCGGTCGTGACCGAGACGATGGGGGACATCTTCGCCGCGCAGGGGCATCACGAACAGGCGCTCGAGGTCTATCGACAGCTGCTGGACCGGTCTCCCGACGACGACCGTCTCAAGCGCAAGGTGGAGCGGGTCGAGGCGGACCTGGCCCGGGCGCCGGAGAGCGAGGCCCGGGCGCCGGCCGACCGGACGCCCCGGCCGACGTTCGCGGCGGCCGAGACGGGCGGCACCAGCATCCGGCAGTTCTTCAGCGTCCTTCTGGCCAAGGCTCCCGGGGAGGAGGCCGTCGCGGGCCCCGCTCCGACGGCGCCGGCCGGAAGTTCCGCCCCGGAGGCTCCGATCATGGACGAGGCTTTTGGCGAGGAGGCGGAAGTGACCCGCGAAGGCGAGCCGACCCGTCCGGCCTCGGGTCCGCTGTCGCTGAGCGCCATCTTCGGTGAGGATTCCTCCCCGGTGCCTCCGGCGATGTCGTCCGAGAGTGCGGACGACGAGCGCGCCGAGCGGCGCTCCGGCGGCCTGTCCTTCGGGGAGTTCTTCGGTGACAAGCCCTCCGGCAAGGAGCGTCGTCCCCGGACCACCAGGCTTTCGCAGGCGGAGCAGGACGATCTGGATCAGTTCCACCAGTGGTTGAAGGGCCTGAAGAACTGAATGCTGGTCGCGGTCCTGAATGGTCCGAACCTGAATCTGCTGGGAGAGCGCGAACCCGCCGTCTACGGCTCGGCCACCCTGGAACAGATCGAGGCTATGGTCCGGGAAGAAGCCCGGGCGCTGGACGTCTCGCTCGAATGGTCCCAGACCAATCACGAGGGTGAGTTCGTCGAGCTGATCCAGCAGCTTCGGGGTCGGGCCGCCGGCGCCCTCATCAACGCGGCCGCCTTCACCCATTCCAGCCTGGCCGTGCGCGACGCCATCCTGGCGGTGCGTCCGGTGTTCGTGGAAGTCCATTTGTCGAATATCTTCGCCCGGGAACCCGAACGACGGCGGTCCGTGCTGGCGGATCTGGCTCTCGGGATCGTGGCCGGCTTCGGACCCCGGAGCTACGTACTCGGCCTGCGGGCGCTCGTCGGTCATCTGCGTGGCTGATCGGCGGCCGAACCGGCAAGCGGCGCTGCGTGAGGCCCTGAGTGCCGGAGGGCTGGACGCCATTCTGGTGCAGCACCTCCCCAACATCCGCTATCTCACCGGGTTTACCGGTTCCGCCGGTCTGCTCCTGCTCACCCCGGACGCGACCGTTCTGTACACCGATTTCCGGTATGCGGTGCAGGCACCGCCGGAAGTTGGCGACTCGGCCCGGGTCGAGATCGACCGCACCAGCGTGTGGGAACGGGTCAAACGGGCCCTGGCGGCGGACCCGGTCGAGCGGCTGGCGGTCGAGTCGCACGTGGTGACCTCGCAGGATCTCGAGCGGCTGGCCGAAGCCCACATCCGGATCGTGCCGGTGGCGGAACTGGTCGAACGGTTCCGGGCCTCGAAGTCGCCCGAGGAAGTTGCCGCCATCCGCTCCGCCGGGGCGCTGGCGGAATCGGCTCTGGCGGCCACACTGCCGTTGATCCACCCCGGCCAGACGGAATTCGAAGTCGCGGCCGAACTGGAGACGGCGCTCCGCCGCCGGGGCAGCGAGTGGCATCCGTTCCCCACGATCGTGGCCTCGGGGCCCCGTTCGGCCCTGCCGCATGCCCGCACCAGCGGACGGCGGATCGAGCAGGGCGACTGGCTGCTGCTCGATTTCGGGGCACAGGTGGACGGCTACTGCGCGGATCTGTCCCGGACCTTCGTCGTCGGGGCGCGGCCGGACGACCGCCAGCAGATGATCTACGACATCGTCCGGACCGCCCAGCGCCGGGCCATGGATCTGGTCCGGGCCGGCATGAGCGGCAAGGAGGCGGATGCCCTGGCCCGGGACACCATTGCGGGGCACGGATTCGGGGACGCCTTCGGGCATTCCCTGGGGCACGGCCTGGGGCTGGAAGTGCACGAGGCGCCACGGCTTGCGGCCACGGCGGACACCCCGCTTCCGCTCCATGCGGTGGTGACGGTGGAGCCGGGTGCGTATTTTCCGGGCTGGGGTGGTGTCCGGCTGGAGGACGATGTGTATCTTGGTCCGGATGGCCCCGAGCCCCTGACCGGGGGGCCCGGGCCCCTGACGGTGCTGGGGGCCTGATCCGGCCCCGGGCCGCGACGCCGGCCCTCTGATGCGGCACATTCTGGTACCCACACAAGGCGCTATGAACATCTCCGAGATTGAACGGCTGGCCCGGCTGCTCCGCGATTCACCCGAAGTGGGGTCCATCGAACTGCGGGGCTGGTTCGGACGGGGGGTGGTGATCACGCGGAACGGCTATGCTCCGACCGCGGCGCCGGCCATGGTGGCGCATCACGCGCCGGCTCCGGCGATGCACGCCCCGGCCGCGGAGGCACCGCGGGCCGAACCGGCCGCGGCACCGGCCAGCGCGCTCAAGGAAATCAAATCGCCCATGGTGGGCACGTTCTACCGGGCCCCGGAGCCGGGCGCCGAACCGTATGTGAAGGTCGGCAGCCGGGTCTCCGCGGGACAGACGGTCTGTATCATCGAAGCGATGAAGATCATGAACGAGATCGAAGCCGAGATCACCGGCGTCGTCAGGGAGGTGTGCGTGGAAGACACCCAGCCGGTCGAGTTCGGTACGGTCCTCTTCCGGGTGGATCCGAATGGCTGAACCGACTGCCGGGGCGGCCAACCTGCCGCCGTTCAATTTCAAGCAGGCCATCTCCCAGATGGTCCAGCGCAACGGCTCCGACCTCCTGCTCAAGGTGGGCCGCGCGCCGACGATCCGGGTCAACGGCGACCTGGCCCCGCTGCAGATGCAACCGCTCAAGCCGGAGGATCTCAAGCAGCTGGCCGAGCAGATCATGACGCCGCGGCAGGTCAAGGAGTTCTCGGAGAAGAAGGAAGCCGACTTCGCCATCGGTGTGCCCGGCGTCGGGCGGTTCCGGACCAACATCTATCAGCAGCGGGGCACGCTCGCGTTCGCGTTCCGGGCCATCCCTTATGAAGTGAAGACCATCCGGGAGCTGGACCTGCCGGTGGTGCTGGAGGAGATCGCCCTCAAGCCCCGGGGCCTGGTGCTGGTGACCGGCGTGACCGGATCCGGCAAGTCGACCTCCCTGGCGGCCATGATCAACCATGTCAACCAGAACCGCCGGGTCAATATC
>JBFXBG010000101.1:0-14508 GCA_050183505.1 Gemmatimonadales bacterium
TGATAGTTGATCACATCGTACCGGCCCTCCGCCAGCAGCCGGCGGATGCGCCGCCCGTTCACCACCGGCCGCCCCAGCTGCTGGGTCAGCAGCGGCGACAGCATGCCCACGCCGCTCCGGAGGCTCACGACCTCGATCCCGTCCGGCTCCGGCGCCGGCGCCGGCTCGGCGCCGCGGTGCAGGGTGTTGTAGGCATCCGCATCATGCACCACGGTGACATGATGACCCGCCCGGGCCAGACCCCGGGCCAGCCGCTGGATACCGATGCCGTCCCCTCCGAAATTGAACGGCGGATAGAACGTCGTCAGGAAACAGAACCGGAGCCCGCTCATGCCGACGCCTCGCGCAGGGCATCCAGCGCCGCCCGCGCGGTCCGGGGCCAGGCCAGGGCCCGGGCCCGTTCCAGCGCACGGCGGCCCATCGCGGTGCGGGCGGGCTCGTCCTGCAGCATCGCCTCCATGGCGGCGGTCAGCGCCGCCTGATCTCCCGGCGGAACGAAGATCCCGCCGCCGGCCAGCAGTTCGGGCAAGGGGCTCTCGGTCGTGGCGATGACCGGCGCCCCGCAGGCCGCGGCCTCCATGGCCGGCAGGCCGAAGCCCTCGCAGGCGGAAGGCAAGAGGAGCGCCAGCGCCCGGGAATGCAACAGGCGCAGTTCCTCGTCCGGCAGGAAGCCGGTCCACTTCACCAGCGCCTCGGTCCCGGCCGCCCGGATCGCCCCGCGGATCTGTCCCTGACTGCCATGGAAGACGTCTCCCTGAAGGGCGCCGACCAGGAGCAGCATCGGTGCGTCCGCGCCGGTCGCCGCGGCCACGGCGGCGTGCGCCCGGACAATCACGTCGACGTGCTTGTGCGGGTTGAACCCGCCGACATAAATGAACCACCGTCCATCGGCCGGCACCCCCAGCCGCGCCGCCAGCCCGGCCAGCGCGTCGGCGTCGCCGGCGGGCTGAAACGCCGGCGCCGGAGCCTCCACCGCCACCCGGATCCGGGCCGGCGCCACATGGAGGTGCGTGGCGATGTCGCGGGCCGAGAAGTCGGACACGGTCAGGACGAAGCGGGCCTGCCGCACGGCGAGGCCGACCTTCAGGTTCCAGAGCAACCGGGCCCGCCACGAGGGCAGCGTGAGCTGCGGGAACCGCTCGGCGATGGCATCGTGCACCGTGACCACCGCCCGGAGCCCCGGCGGCAGCGGGAAGTAGGTGTAGACCGACGGCGAGAAGAAGACGTCGGGCCGGGCCCGCCAGACGGCCCGCGTGAGCCGCAGCATGTCCAGCGGCGAGCGGCTCCCGTCGGCCGAGGCCGCTTCCGTGGGCGACTGTCCCTGCGGGACCATGATCCGCCGCACGTTGGGCGCGGTCAGGTCAAAGGCCTCTCCGGCACGTTCATCCAGGAAGCAGAGGAACTCGTCGTCCGGCGCCTCCTCGACCATCGCCGGCAGCAGGTGACGGGTGAAGCGCCCGTAGCCGCGGCCGTTGGCCCAGCAGGTGGTGTCAATCCCGATGCGCATACGGACGGAACGGCGGAACGGCGGAAGGGCGGACGGTTCCGTGGACGGACCAGCCGGCCGTCCGGCCGTCGGACCGTCCGACCGCCTTCACCTCACCCCCGCGGTCGTGGTCCCCACCGGCTTCTCGTCGAGCTTCTGTTCCTCGTGGTACTCGAAGTCGGTATTGACGGCCCAGATGTCGTGCCGGGCGCCCTGCATGTTCCAGACGGCCATCATCGCCGTCAGCATGGAGTGATCCTGGTTGTTGTACTTGTGCATCCCGTTCCGGCCCACCGTGTGCAGGTTCGGAATCCGGTCGATATGCGCCCGGATGACATCGAGATGCCCGCGGTACTGGGAATCGTAGATCGGATACGCCTTGGGCATCCGGATCACGCATCCGTCCCGCACCGGCGCATCCGGCGCGAGGCCCAGCTCCTTGAGCTCCTGCGCGGCCTGCGCCACCAGGTCCTCGTCCCGGCTCTCCCAGAGCCCGTCCCCCTTGAAGCAGAAGTACTCCATCCCGATGCAGGTCATGCCCGGCACCGGGACCATGGCCTTGCTCCAGTTGTTGAAGTTCTGGATCCGGCCGACCTTCACCCCCGGCGTATGAATGTAGACCCAGTTGTCGGGGAACAGGTCTTCCTTTTCCAGCATCAGCGTCACCACCAGGAAGTCCCGGTAGGCCAGGCCCTCTCCGGCCTGCCGCACCGGCTCCGGGGCCGACGGACTCAGCGCCCGTACCAGCGAGCGCACCGGCATGGTGCTGATCACATGCTCACAGGGGAAGAACTTCTCCCCCTCCGGCGTCTCGGCGCGCACTCCCGTGACCCGGCCCTGTTCGGTCTCGATGGCCCGGGCCCAGTGGCGCATGTAGACCGTACTCCCCATGGCCACGACCCGGTCCCGGGTCATTTCCCACATCTGGCCCGGACCAAGCCGGGGATACTGGAACTCGTGAATCAGGGTCTTGATACTGGTGGAGCGCTTGTTGAGGCTCGCCGCGTTGATGATGGCCTTGGCCAGTGAGAGGCCCTGGATCCGCTGCGCCGCCCACTCCGCCCGGATCTCGGTGCAGGGAATGCCCCAGACCTTTTCGGTGTAGGTCTTGAAGAAGATCTGGTAAAGCCGCTTGCCGAACCGGTTGGACACCCACTGTTCGAAGTTCTCTTCCACCGGGCTGGGCCACAGCCGGGCCCGGAGGTAGCTGAGCACGATCAGGATCGCGTTGAAGATCCCCAGGCCGCGCAACGCATTGCCGGCCTTCAGGGGATAGTCGAAATACCGGCCGTTGTAGTGGATCCGGGACATCCGGGGCACCGAAATGAATTCGTCGCCCAGGACCTCGTGCCAGATCTCTTCGACCGGCGCGATCTTGGTGAAGAAGCGGTGCCCGCCGATGTCGAACCGGAACCCGTTGTACTGAGCGGTCCGGGAGATCCCGCCGACCATATCGTCCGCCTCCAGGACGGCCACGGCATGGCCCTGCTTGGCAAGCAGGTAGGCCGCGGTCAGCCCCGCCGGCCCCGCGCCGATGACGACCACGCGGTCCCCCGGCTTGAGCTGGTCAACCACCCGATGGCCCGCTACGCTGGTCTGCGACATCGCGACTCCCTGAGGACGGGGCCCACCGCGCCCCTCGGTTACCCGCTCCGCCTTCCCCTTCCTTCCGTCCTTCCGCCCTTCCGTCCTTCCGCCCTTCCGCCCTACGTCACCTTGCTCAGTGCCCGCCCGGGTCCGAACCAGGCCCCGACGACTTCTCCCGCGGCCCAGCCGCATACGAAGATGGCGAGCAGCGGAAGCGACCGTACCAGTTCACTCCGGTGGACCCGCTTGTGCCAGATCCGCGCCACGGTCCGGTAGAACAGCACCGGGGGAAGCGCCGCGGCGGCCGCGCCGAACAGCAGCCGCCTGGCCGCGGAAGCGCCCGCTACCCGGGCCCCGGCATAGGAGCGTGAATACAGATACCGCTGGCTCAGGTACTCCCACACGGTGTAGTGCTTCTTGTGCCCCACCCGGATCTCGGGCCGGCAGTAGAGCGTCACACCGTCCTGCCGCATCCGGTCGTGCAGGTGGTTCTCCCAGCGGCCTTCGGAGGTCACCTCCCGGTATCGCTGGAGCAGGGACCGGCGGTAGACCGTGTTGTTGCCCGTGAGCCAGTCGGAGGGCCCCTCCGGCAGCGGCGGCAACAGATGGCTGTACTCGCAGAGGAACGCGGCCCAGTCGACCGTCCGGGCGGTCGCCGCGTTCTCGACCGACCCGCCGACGACGTCCTCGCCCCGGGCCTGCACCTCGAGCAGCTGCCGGGCCCACCCGGGCGGCACCAGCACATGATCCTCGATCACCGCCACCGACTCGCCGCGGGCCTCGGCGAAGGCCATCGCCCGCAGGTCGGGGATCGTGGTTCCCGGCGGCGCCGGGACCATCCGGACCCAGGGATACCGTTCCGCGACCCGGGCGCGGAGGGACTCGCCCAGACGGTCCGCCACCAGCACCTCCAGCGCCACGTCCCCACGTTGAGCCTCGAGTGCCGCCAGGCAGCCTTCGAGATCGCCCCAGCCGTTGACCGAGGGAACCACCACCGACAGCTGGACCGGAGCCATGGTCAGGCCCCTCCGGGCGGCGTGACGCCCCGGGCCCGCAGCTGTTGCAGCCAGTCGGACACCCGGTCCGTGGTGCCGTCGATCGCCCCGGGCTGAAACGCGCCGCGCCGGTGGGAGAGGAGCTCGGTCCAGTTTTCCTGGGTCGCCGCCTCGTCATCGGTCAGGGTCACCACGTGACCGGACGCTTCGACCATGCCCAGACTCAGCAGTTCCGCCCGGTTCGCCCCCGGGGGAGCCATCACAAACCGTACACCGGTGAACACCCGCGCCAGCTCGGAGAGCTGCGAGGGGGTGTCCGCCCGGGCCACCAGGACCTCGGCCTCGTGCCCGACCGCTGCCGCCAGTACCACGCCCAGGGCCCGCTCCAGACGGGCGCGTTCTCCCAGCGAGGCCAGGACCACCGACAGGGTGGGGCCTCCGGCGATGCGGGCCGGCCGGCCACCGGATGACTCCGGTGAGGGGACGTAGATCACGCTCATCCGTCAGCGTCCACGGGGATGCCCCTCATATCCGGGCCTTTCGAAAACCGCTCGCCGCGGCGAGTGGCTGGAAAAACGTCGTTCCGGCAGCACGCCGTGCCGGGAGAAGTTGCTTCATGAACAGCGCTCGCGCGCACATAGCCCCGCGTTAGCAAGGGTGGTGCCAGTATTGGACTTGGAGGCGAAACCGGCCCCGGGTCCAAGACCGGCTCCCAGCGGAGGTTCCGGCGCGGCGGTCCGCGGTTCGCCCACTCAAGTGGCGACGTCTCGACGCTGGTGAGGCGGGATGCCTACGATGTAGCTGATTTGCAACAGATAAGCTAGCGGGCCTTGCCCTGGCGGAAGTCGTCGGCAATCCCCTGGAGGAGGGCACAGGCATCACCGGCCCGGGGGTCGGTGGAATCAGGTGGGGAGAGGTAAAGCAGTGCGGTCCGCGCGGAGAAGGTCTGCAGCACCTGCAGGCGCTGGCAGACCGGCATCAACGGCCGGACGATCTCGGCGCCGCCCACGAACTCATTGAGCAGGATGTAGCGGATACCCGCCCGATCGAGGTAGCCAGGCACATCACCATGGGCCCGTTTGGTTACCAGATCCGGATGGATGACCTTACGGCCGGTGAGATAATTGAAGGTTGCTTCCTTGATGGTCACCACCCGGGCGTCCGGGGGGAGATGATCCGTACCCCAGCGGGCGGCGGCAAAGAACGCCAGCTGGTGGGGCGGGAAGCACGCCGGCGAACTCATGGCCCGGGACCGGTCACAGGCCCGATAGGCCTGGACATGCTGGGCCGTCAACCATGTGGTCCGGGCGGCGATCGGCAGCGTGATGACGGCGGCGGCCGCGATGACGGCCCCCCGTCCCCACCGCTGGAGCAGGAAGGCCAGGCCGGCCAGCATGAGGAGAAGGAGCACCGGAATGAGAGGCACCGTGAAGCGGGTGAGCTTGTAGGGGTAGACCATCAGAATCCCGCAGTAGGCCATGGCATAGACGCCAAGGATCCTGGCCCGGGGCCGCCTCCAGAGGGCGTACACGCCGGCCAGCGCCAGGCCTCCAATCAGGAGGATCCATACCAGGTTGTCGAGGATCACGCCCTGCACGGTCGGTACATCGAGGGCCGAGGAGAAGGACCGGCCAAGGTACTGCTTGAAGAACGCCAGGAACCGGTGGATCGCGACTCCTACCAGGCCCGACGGCACCTTGCCCACCGTGGTAGCCACGGCAACATAGCTCCTCTCGGTGATCTTGTCCGGGGCCATGGCGGTCCAGGTAAGCCACGCCCCCACCGTGAGTGCCACGGACAGCAGATACCAGCCGAGGGCGCGGTAGCGTCGCTCCACGACCCAGACCAGGATAAGCGCCGCAATCAGGCTGAGCCCGATACCCCGGGTGAGGGCGGCGAGGATGGTGAGGGCGGCGGCGACGGCCAGACGCCTTTCCTGGCTCTTTACGCAGGACAGCGTCCAGATGGCGGCCAGGCTCAGGCCCATGTATGCCGGCTCGGAATACAGCCTGCTGGCGAAGTCCACGAGCTTGGTATTGAGGATCAGGGCCGCCAGCGCCAGGAGCCCGACCTCAGGCCCGGTGATCCGCCGCAGCAGGTCGAAGACGAGAAAGAGCCCGAGCATCGACAGCAGAACGTTCGCGGCAAGCGCCACGTCGAGGCTGTTGCCGAAGATCGCGGTGGCGAGGCTGAGAATGGCCGGGAAACCGGGCGGATAGAAGGCGTGCACCGACCCGCCGACTACGTGCGAGTCCAGATACCGGAAGGAGTGAAGAGACCGCGCGAGGAGCAGGTAGAGCGCCTCGTCGTTGGAGGCCGGAGAGACCTGCGGGGTCCGCAACAGCCAGGCGGCGGCCCCGTGGAGGAGCACCAGCGTCGCCGCCGCCGGCCAGAACCACCGGGCCGTCGGGGGCGACTCCATTCCGGGATTCCCGGGATCGGGAACCGGTGCTGCCGAAGCGGTCATGGCGTCAAGGTCTCAGGAGGTCTTCAGGACGGCCATCGCCAGGGCTCCCGGCAAGGCGGGTGCCATGGAACGACAGTGCCGGGCGGGGCCGCACCGCCGGACCCGCGCCTGGAGCGGGAAGCCGATGGCGGCCTTGAGCTTCCCGACTCCAGAGCTGGGTGTTTCAGCAGTCATCATGGCCTTCCTTTTGCATCGGCCCACTATGGCCCGCCGCACGCATGGTATGGCCGTTATCCTTCATACGACTGCCCGCGCGGTTCCTGGGGACCAAGAATGACCACACCGACCGAGTCAGCCAGAAGGCACATCCTCACGGTCGCCCTGGAAGACTACTTCCATGTCGGGGCGTTCAACCGCCTGATCCAGCGCGGACAGTGGTACCGTTTCGAGACCCGGCTCGAGCGGGGTGCCCTCCGGACCCTGGACCTGCTCGACGAGTATGGTATCCGGGCGACGTTCTTCGCCCTGGGCTGGATCGGCGACACATTCCCCGAGATCATCCGCCTGGTGGCCGACCGGGGCCACGAGATCGCCAGCAAGGGCTACTATCATCGCGGCATCCGGGGCATGTCGCCACTGGAGTTCCGGGAAGACCTGGCCCGGGCGCGGGAAGCCCTGGAGCGCGCCGGCGGGCAGCGGGTCATCGGATACCGCGTGGCCGACGACTGGTTCCGCCCGGAGGATCTCTGGGCACTCGATATCCTGGCCGAAGAAGGGTACGAATACGATTCCAGCATCGGCCCGCTGTTCCGGACCTGGCAGGCCGAACCGTGGCGCCGGTTTTCCCATCCGCATCACTACGGCGAGCGGGTACTCTGGGAGTTCCCGATCTCCTCGGCCGACATCCTCGGATGGATGGTGCCGATCGGAGGCGGGAACTACTTCCGCCAGCTGCCGCACTGGCTGGTGAGCCGGGCCGTGGCCAACTGGGCCTCGGTCTACACCGCCCCGCTGGTGCTCTATTTCCATACCTGGGAACTCGACCCGGACCAGCCGCGGATCAACGCCGCGTCCTGGACTACCCGGCTGCGGCAGTACCGCCACCTGTCCCGCATGCCCGAGATCCTGCGGCACTACCTGAGCCGCTACCAGCTGAGCGGCATCGCCGAGTACCTCGGCGTGGCTCTGCCCGGCACCGAAGTGCCGGCGCGGAGGCCGCCGCCGGCCGCGCCCGTTGCGCCCCCCGCATTACCGGCCCCGGTGACGGGCTCTCCCGGACGGACGCCGGTGACGATCGTGATCCCCTGCTACAACGAAGAGCTGATTCTCCCCTATCTGTCCAACACACTGGCCAGCCTGGTCAAGCAGCTCTCGGCCGACTACGAGATCAGTTTCATTTTCGTGGACGACTGCAGCGCCGACAACACGCTGGACGACCTGGACCGTCTGTTCGGTTCCCGGCCGGACTGCCAGATCCTCCACCACATGGAGAACCGCGGAGTGGCCGCCGCGATCCAGACCGGCGTGCGGCACGCCGAGACCGAAATCGTCTGTTCCATCGACTGCGACTGCACCTACGATCCGCACGAGCTCGCCCACATGATTCCGCTGCTGGAGCCCGGGGTCGACCTGGTGACCGCATCGCCCTACCATCCCGAGGGACGCGTGCGCAACGTGCCCGGCTGGCGGCTGGTGCTGTCCCGCGGACTCTCCCGCCTCTACCGGGTGCTGGTCGGCGGGGGTCTGCATACCTGGACCAGCTGCTTCCGGGTCTACCGTCGGGAAGCGGCGCTCTCGGTCGAGGTCCGGGAAGGCGGTTTTCTCGGCGTCGCGGAGCTGGTGAGCAAACTGATCATCCAGGGACGACGGGTGGTCGAGTTCCCGGCGGTTCTCGAAGTGCGCATGCTGGGCCGGTCCAAGATGAAGATCCTCAAGACCATGGCCGGGCACCTCGGGCTGCTCTTCCGGCTGGCCGTACTGCGGCGCCGGGGCCTGCCCGCGTTGCCGGTTTCCACCCCGACCGGACGGGGCCGCCATTCGGGTGAACGTGCCCGGCTCTGAGGTCGCGGTAATCGGAGGCGGGATGCTGGGGATGACCCTGGCCCTCCGGCTGCAGGCGGCGGGGCACCGCGTCACCCTGTTCGAAGGGGCGGCCGCGACCGGCGGACTTGCCTCTCCCGCAGAGGTCGGCGGTTACACCTGGGACCGGTTCTACCACGTCATCCTCCTCTCCGATACCGCGCTCCGCTCCCTGCTCGCCGAGCTGGACCTGGCCGAGCGGATGCGCTGGGGCATTACCCGTACGGGCGTCTACGCGGGCGGGAAGCTCTACTCGGTCTCCAACGCGGTCGAGTTTCTCCGATTCCCCCCGCTCACCCTGCTGGACAAGATCCGGCTCGCCGCCACCATATTGCGGGCCTCACGCATCCGTGACGGGCGCCCGCTCGAGGCCGTACCGGTGGTCGACTGGCTCAGGCGGTGGTCGGGGACACGGACGTTCGAGCGCCTGTGGTTGCCGCTGCTCCGGGCCAAGCTGGGCGAGAACTACCGGGAGGCCAGCGCCGCCTTCATCTGGGCGATCATCGCCCGGATGTATGCCGCCCGCCGCTCGGGCCTCAAACAGGAGATGTTCGGCTATGTCGATGGCGGATATGCCACGGTCCTGACGGCGCTCCGCCGCCGGCTGGCGGATATCGGCGTCGAGGTCCGGACCGGAACCCCGGTGAGCCGGGTAGGGGGCGAGAACGGCGCCGCGCAGGTGGAAGCGGGCGGAGACACCCTCTCGTTCGATGCCGCGGTGCTCACGGTCTCCTGCCCCGGTGTGCTGCGTCTCTGCCCCACCCTGCAGACGGGTGAACGGGAGCGGCTTGGCAGGGTGGTCTATCAGGGGGTGCTCTGCGCGTCCCTGCTGCTCCGCCGGCCGCTGGCGGGGTACTATGTCACCAACATTACCGATGACGTTCCCTTCACCGCGGTGATCGAAATGACGGCCCTGGTGGACCGGGAGCGCTTCGGCGGCAATGCCCTGGTCTATCTTCCCCGCTATCTGGCCCAGGAGGATGACGGCTGGCAGCGGTCCGACCACGACATCCGGGAGGAGTTCCTGGCCGGCCTGGAGCGGATGTATCCCCACTTCCGGCGGGAGGACGTCCTGGGATTCCAGGTCGCCCGGGCCCGGGAGGTGCTGGCCCTGGCCACGATGCACTACACCGAGCGTTCCATGCCTCCGCTGGAGACCTCGATCCCCAACGTCTACATCGCCAATTCGGCGCAGATCGCCAACGGCACGCTCAACGTGAACGAAACCGTGGCCCTGGCCGAGCGTCAGGCCGCGGCCCTCATCGCGCGGCTGGCCGCCACCGCCGGGGAGCCGGTATGACCTCGACCCGCCCGCTCGCCAGCATCAGCCTGGACGTCGACGATCTCTGGTCCTATCTCAAGACGCACGGCGATCCGGCCTGGGCGTCCCGCCCGTCCTATCTGGACCGGTTCGTCCCCCGGGCGCTGGAGGCGCTGGCCGCGGTGGGAACGCGGTGCACGTTCTTCCTGGTCGGTGTCGATGCGGCCCGTCTGGCCGGCACCGGAACGTTCCGGGCCATCGTGGACGCGGGGCACACGGTCGGTTGCCACTCCCACGAGCACGAGCCCTGGCTCCACCTCTATACCGACGAGCAGCTGGACCGGGAACTGGCGCAGGCCGAATCGGCGATCGACGCGGCGACCGGGCGGCGGCCGATCGGCTTCCGCGGCCCGGGGTTCAGCTGGAGCCCGGCGCTGATCGCCCGGCTGGCGGACCGCGGCTACCGGTACGATGCCTCCACCCTGCCGACGTTCCTGGGCCCGCTCGCCCGGGCCTATTATTTCGCCACGGCCAGGATGACCCGGGAAGAGCGGGAGCAGCGCAAGGCCCTGTTCGGTTCGTTCCGGGAAGGGTTCCGGCCGATCCGGCCGTATCGGTGGAACGCCGGCGGGCGGACCCTGCTGGAGATTCCGGTCACCACCATCCCGCTGCTGCGCACGCCGTTCCACCTGAGCTACCTGCTGTACCTGAGCCGCTGGAGCGAGGCGCTCATGACGCTCTACCTGCGGACCGCGATCACGGCGTGCCGGGCAGCGAGGGTCGAGCCCAGCTTTCTGCTGCATCCGCTCGACCTGCTGGGCGGGGACGAAGTCCCCGAGCTGGCATTCTTCCCCGGCATGGACATCACCGGTGAACGCAAGACCCGGCTGTTCCGCAAGGTCCTGGGCATCCTGGGCGAGCACTTCGAACTGGTCGACCTCGACAGCCACGCGGCCGCCCTCGAGGCACGCACCCTGCTCCCTGCTCCCCGATCCCCGATCCCGAATCCCTGATCCCTGACTCATATGTGCGGCATCGTCGGCATCGTCCAGCTCGACCGCACCCCGGTGAACCCCGGGGTGCTGGAGCACATGGCGGCCGCCATTGCCCACCGGGGCCCGGACGACGAAGGGATCCTGCTGGAGGACGGGATCGGACTGGCCCACAAGCGGCTTTCCATTATCGACCTCACGACCGGGCATCAGCCGATGACCTCGGGCCCCGCCACGATCGTGTTCAACGGGGAGATCTACAACTACATCGAGCTGCGCCGTGAGCTGGAAGCCCTGGGGCATCCGTTCACCACCGCTTCCGACACCGAGGTGATCCTGCGAGCCTGGCTTGAATGGGGCACCGGATGCTTCGAGCGGCTGAACGGGATGTTCGCCTTTCTCCTCTACGACCGCGCCCGGGGGCAGGTCGTCGCGGCCCGGGATCATTTCGGCATCAAGCCGCTCTATTACCGCCGGGACCGAGACCGGGTGCTCTTTGCCTCCGAGATCAAGGCGTTGCTCCGGCATCCCGCCGTCGAGGCCCGGCCGGACTACGAATCGCTTACCGACTACCTGACCTTCCAGTTCGTGCTGGGCGACGCGACCCTGTTCGCCGGCATCCGCAAGCTGGAGCCGGCCAGCTACCTCACCCTGGATCTGGGCACCGGCGCGGTCCAGTCCCGCCGCTACTGGGATCCGTCCTTCCTGGTGGATCCGGGTCTGACGGAGGCGGTGGCGGTCGAGCGGCTGCGGGCGCTGCTGGAGGACGCCATCCGGCTGCAGGTCCGCAGCGATGTGCCGGTGGGGACCTATCTGAGCGGCGGCATGGACTCCAGCTTCATCACGGCGGCGGCGGCACGGCAGGTCTCCGGCCTGCGTTCCTACACCGGGTACTTCCGGGAAGGCCGCGAATTCGACGAGTCCCCCTTCGCCCGCGCCCTGGCCCGGGCCGCCGGCGTGAGCCTGCACGAGGTCACGCCGACCGAGGACGAGTTCGTCGAGTCGCTGCCCCGGCTGGTCTATCACCTCGACGAGCCCGCGGCCGGGCCGGGTCTGTTCCCCCAGTACATCGTGGCCCGCCGCGCCGCGCGGGACGTCAAGGTCCTGCTGGGCGGCCAGGGCGGAGACGAGATCTTCGGCGGGTATGCCCGGTACGTCGTGGCCTACCTGGAGCAGGCGCTGAAGGGAGCCATCTACGAGAGCAACGAGGAAGGCGAGCACATCGTTTCCCTCCAGTCCATCCTGCCGAATCTTCCCCTGCTCCGCGCGTACGGTCCCATGATCGGCCAGTTCTGGCGGGCCGGGGTGTTCGAACCGATGGACCGGCGCTACTTCCGGCTGGTGGACCGCAGCGGCGGGGCGCTCAGTCTCTATGCCGCCGGATTCCGGGACCGGTACAATCCTGAAGCGGTCTTCAGCCGTTTCCAGACGGTGTTCAACCACCCGGATACCCTGTCCTACTTCAACAAGATGACCCACTTCGATCTGGTGACCGGCCTGCCCGCGTTGCTCCAGGTCGAAGACCGGGTCAGCATGGCGGTCTCGATCGAGTCCCGGGTGCCCCTGCTCGACTACCGGATCGTGGAGTTGGTGGCGTCGCTGCCGCCCGCGCTCAAGTTCCGGGGCGCGGAAATGAAGTACGTCTTCCGGCGGGCGGTGCAGGACCTGGTACCCCGGGAAATCATGGAACGGAAGGACAAGATGGGGTTTCCGGTTCCGCTCCACCTCTGGGCCCGGGGCCGCTGCCGCGAGTTCGTGGGCGACCTGCTGCTCACGCCCGCGGCCCGGACCCGGGATATCTTCGATCGGGCCGAAGTCGAGAAACTGATGAGCTACGAAGGTGCGTTCAGCCGGCAACTGTGGGGGATATTGAACCTGGAGTTGTGGTTCCGGACGTTCATGTAGTCACCCATCGAACGCAGATGCCGCTGCGAACCATGCCTGTCTTACCATCCGGCCGTCGGGAAACGGCCGCACCAGACCCCGGCACAGCGTTCATCTGCGTTCCCCTGTCAAAACCAGAACACCCCGATGCCTCTTACACTCACCGACGACCGCGTTACCGCCTGGACCGTCCGCAAGATCGGCGTCATCGGCCCCGGCATCGTGGGGATGCCGATGGCGGCCCTCCTGGCCGACGCCGGCATCACCGAAGGCAGCGAGACCCCGGCCGAAGTGGTGGTCGTGCAGCGGGCCTCCCCCACCTCCGGCTGGAAGGTCGAAGCCATCAACCGGGGCCGGTCGCCGATCGGCGGCATCGAACCCGACCTCGACGCCGTCGTGGCCCGGGCCGCCACCGCGAAGCGGCTCCGCGCCACACACGACGTGGATGAACTGCAGGACGCCGACGTCATCCTGGTCTGCGTCCAGACCGACAAGGCCGGCAACGCGCCGGACTACGGTCCGATGTACCAGGCCCTTCGCGGGCTGGCACAGGCGCTCCGCCGGAAACCGGCCGGCAACATCCCGCTGGTGATCTTCGAATCCACTCTGGCACCGTCCTCCATGACCACGGTGATGCGGGAGCTGTTCGCCGAGTACGGTCTGGTGGAAGGCCGGGACATCCTCCTCGGCAACAGTCCCAACCGGGTCATGCCCGGCCGGCTGGTCGAGCGGGTGGCGGCCTCGGACAAGATCGTCGCCGGCCTGCACCCGGAGACTCCGGGACTCATCGCCCGGCTCTATCGCCGGATCGTCACCCGGGGCGTCCTGCACCCGACCAGCAGCATGACCGCGGAAGTGGTCAAGACGCTGGAGAACGCCTACCGCGACGTGCGCATCGCTTACGCCGCGGAGGTCGTCCGCTACTGCGACCGGCATGACATCGACTTCTACCGCCTGCGGGAGCAGGTCAACCGTCGCACCGCCCAGAGCGACCGCGCGTCGGGCGATCCCAATGCGGTACCGAGCGGGGGGCTGCTGGTTCCCACGGTGGGGGTCGGCGGGCATTGCCTCCCGAAGGACGGTATCCTGCTCTGGTGGCGCCTGCTGGAAGCCGGGGAGGACACCTCCCGGAGCCTGATTCTGGAGGCGCGCCGGATCAATGATGAATCTCCCGGAGAGACCCTGGCCCTGGCCGAGAAGCACTTCGGATCGATGGCCGGACGGCGGATCGCCCTGCTGGGCACGGCGTACCGCTTCAACTCCGAGGATACCCGGAACTCTCCCACCCTGCCCCTGGCCCGCCTGCTGCTGGCCCAGGGCGCAAGCGTGACCCTGCACGATCCCTACGTGCATGAGCGCGATGCCAACCTCGCGAAGTACGAGCTCACCGGTCATTTCACCCGGGATCTGGGCCGGGCCCTGGCCGGCGCGGAGTTCATCTTCTTCTGCACCGGCCACCGGGCATACCTGGAGGGGCAGGAGCGGCTGCGCGCCACCCCGGGGCTGCTCGGGGTGGTGGATGGATGCAATCTTCTCCATCGGGACGGCTTCGCGGCAGCGGGTGTGGGCTATACCGGCATCGGACGCGGGCAGCGCCCGGCACCGCCGGAACTGATCGAAGAGGTCGAGGCCGGTTTCCGCGCGGTCGAGCGCGGCGTGGCCAACGAGGTCGCGCAGGTCATCGAGTACCTGAACCGGCACCATGCCCCGACCGAGTTCAACCGGGTGATGATGGCCGATGTGCAGCGGATCGCCGGCACCTGCCCCACCGGATGCCTCATCGTGGATCCCGGACCGGTCGCGGCGCCGGGCCCCCC
>JBFXBG010000102.1:0-14425 GCA_050183505.1 Gemmatimonadales bacterium
CCCCGGCCAGCTTGTCCACCGAGGAGGCGAGTTTGTGTACACGGGCCTCATCGGCCGCGCCCCGGGCATCGGCATGCAGTTGCGCGCCGAGCCGGGTCAGCGCCTCCTTGCGGGCCTGGCCGCTCAGCTTCTCGGCCTGGTCCAGGGCAGTCCGCGCCGCCACGATCTTCTCCGCCGCGAGGCCATTCCCCCGGGTCAGCTGATCGAGGTAGGCCCGCGGCACGGCGAAGTTGGCGGGCCAGGTGTACTTCGGCTGGTCCTGGACGTTCAGATAGGCCAGCGTTGCCGATCGCGCGGCATCGAGTTCGTTCTGCGTGAGCATGGGGTTCGGGGTCAGCGCGAAGACATCGAACCCGCGCGAGATCTCCGAGCTGTAGATGTACCCATTGTACCAGTAGGTGGACCAGGCGCCGCCGCCCGCCATCCGGGTGGAATCGACCGGGCCGCGGTCGAAGAAGGCGATTTCGCGCGGGTGCGCCGCGTCGGTCCAGTCGAAGACCGACACACCGCCCTGGTACCACGCCTGTACCATGATGTCACGGCCGGGCACCGGGATCAGCGAGCCGTTGTGCGCAACGCAGTTCTCGAACTCGGTCTGGGCGGCCGGCAGCTTGTAGTAGCTCTCGAACTTGAGCTTCCGGTCGCTGGTGATCGAGAAGATCGCGTCGGCGCCCCATTCCCTCGGGTCGGTCGCGCGGCACTTGGGCTGGCCGCCCCCGCCCCATTCATCCGAGAACAGCACCTTGGTACCGTCGTTGTTGAACGTCGCCGAATGCCAGTAGGAGAAGTTCGAGTCCGCCACGGCCGCAATCCGCCGCGGGCTGGCCGGATTGCTGATGTCGAGCAGGAAGCCGTAGCCGGCACAGGCACCGCCCGCGAGGCCGATGGCCGGATACACCGTGATGTCGTGGCACTGATCGGGGCCGGTCGGCGGGCGGTTGCTCGATCCACCGGTGAGCCTGGCGATGAGCGCCGGCAGTCCCGCCCGCAGCGCCGCGCTGTCCGCGGAGGTCGGTGCTCCAGTGCCGTTCCGCGCCTTGACGACGCTATCGAGCAGCGTCATGGCAAAGCGGTCCGGCAGGGGGAACTCCTGGCTGCCGACCTTGACGATGAACGCGCCGCGGGCCCGCTCCTTCTCCATCGCGGCCATGTCCGCCGGAGCCTGCCCGTGCGTCGGCGGCGCTTCGAGGTTGTCGAAGATGCGCGGCGAGGAGACGATCGCCGCCTGCTCCGGATGCGCCAGCGGTACCTTGATGACCTCGATCCGGAAATGCGCCGAGTTCGGATCCTCCTCCGGGGACTTGTTGGAGCACCCGGCCAGTTCGTTCGGTGAACGGACACCCGCCTGGCCCGAGACGTAGACGTAGACGTTGGCCTTGTCGTTCGGGTCGACCAGCACGGTGTGGGTGTGCGAGCCGCGGCAGGTCTGCACGCTGGCGAGCAGCGCCGGATGCTCGATGTCGCTGATGTCGAAGATGCGGACCCCGCGCATCCGCTCCTGGCTGACCGTGTCCTTCACGCCCTCGCCGCCGCAATCCACCCGGCCGTTCAGCCCCTCGGCGGAGAGGAAGAGCAGGTTGCCGTAGACCGACACGTCGTTCTGCGATGCCGGGCAGGGAAACGCGGTCTTCAGGACCGGGGCGGCGGGATTCGTCACGTCCCAGATCAGGGGGCCGGCGTAGTTGCCCTGGATGACGTAGTTCCCCCGGAAGGCCAGGTCGGAATGGGTGGCCTGGGCAAAAGGCTCCGGCTCAAGAGTGTTGGACAGGAGCTTCATGTTCCACGAGGCGGTCGCGGCGTCCGTCGCCCCGGCACGGAGCCCGACCCGCGGATCCGGGCTCGGCGGCGCCATCCACCGGGCGGCCGGGGCCATGGCCGGGGCCGGAGCCGCGGCGCCGCCGGACGACGGCGACTGGGCACAGGACGCCAGGGTGACGATCCCGAGCGCGAGCGCCACGGAACGGGGAGAAGCCAGATTCAGTGTCATGGTCAATCCTGGTGAATGGAAATGAGAGCGGTTCCTGGAGCCCGCATCATTGCGACTTCCAGGCGTCCACCAGCATCGCGGTGAGCATTCCCCGCATGCGTTCGATTTCGGTCGTCTGGTCGGACTGGATCTCGGAAGCGATCTTGAAGACCAGATCCTCCTGGGCGGCGCCGTAGGATCCGAACAGGTCGTCCACCATCGTGAGCGCGCCGGTATGGTGCTGGATCATGAGACGAAGAAAGGTCCGGTCGAATTCCGGTCCGCGGGCCGCGTCGAGCTCCCGCATCTGCTCCGCGGTCAGCATGCCCGGCATCAGGCCGTGATCCCCGTGCATCGCCGACATGGCCTCGGGCGAGCCCTCCGGGACCGGCTGACCATGGTCCTTGAGCCAGGTCTGCATGGTCCGGATCTCGTCCTGCTGGGAATTGATGATCCGCTGGGTAAGGGTCAGAACCTGGGGGCTGGCCCCGTGGGTCGGGGCCCAGCGGGACATCACGATGGCCTGGGCATGGTGGGCGATCATTCCGGTCATGAACCGTACATCCGCTCCGGTATACCCACGCTGGATGCTGTCGGGCCGGCCGGCCTGGGCCTGGGCCTGGGCCGGCCAACCGCTCCCCACCGTGGCAGCCAGCGCCAGGACCATATAGAAACCGCGTTGCGGCAAGAACTTGGACATCCGGGTCCTCCTGTTACGGCGGGAAATGCAGGGAGGGTAAACTAGAGCGCCCGGCTCGGGATGGAAAGCCGGAGCCTTTGGTCGGCTCTTCGTACCCTACGTCGGTCCCCTCGTGGAGATTCAGTGTGGAACGAAGGCCGGAGTCCGCTGCAGGCGGCAGTCACGCCCGGGTCACGAACTTCCGTAAGAATGGACCATCCCATTTGACGCGGGAGGGTACCCATGCCCGGAGTTCTGCCGGCTGCCGTGGTCGGGAGATCAGGATCCTGCGGGCCGGCTTCACCGATACCCCGGCCGACGACGGCCTCCCGACGCGCGGCGGGCAGCGTCTCGATCATCTCTTCTATCGGTTGCCGCCGGAATACCGGGCCGGGATGATCCGGCGCGGCCCGGCCCGCTACGGCTCGGATCACTTCCCCGTATTCAGCTGGTTGTTCTTCAGAAACGGTTCGCGAGGCCGCGGGTAGGCGACGGGAATATGCGGACTCGTATTACCTGACGTCGACTTTCCCCCAGCGGTGCCCGCACTCGCGACATTCCCAGCGCGGCGAGTCCGTCGAGACGCAGCATCCGCCCAGCGCAACCTCCGCCCCCTGCTCGATCACAGCCGGATTCGGCAGCCCGTACAGAATCGGGAGCGGCCGGCCTGCACCGCACCGGGGGCACCTGGGCGATGACATCGTGGGACCTCCCGCTCGCGGGGAACCTAACGCAGCTGCCCGACGTCGAGCGGGACGTCGAGGGCGGAGTAACTGCCGCCGAGGATTCCCCGCTCACCCTCGCGCACGAGCATGACGGTGATGGAGTCCAGCTCATCGCGAAACTCATAGGCCTGAAGAGCGGCCCGCGCCACCTCGCGTCCCCGGATCCGGAGCGCCGAATCGGACAGGGTCCGGGAGGCCGAGTCATCCATGGTGATGATGAGATGGCTCACGCCGCCGGCGCGGAAGGCGGCGTCGATCCGGCTCCCGGGGTAGGCGGCCTCGAGGTCCCGGGAGAGCTGCATGCCGCTCACGGTTTCCCTCGAACAACCCAAGAAGCCCAGCGCGGCCGCGAGGATCAGGGTCGCCGAAATACGGCGGGTCGTCAGAAGCATGCTGACCTCCGGCTGATGCTCCGGGCAGCGGCGCGTGCCCCCTGCGGGCCGACCGGCCGTCCTCAGGGTTCGTAGTCGGGTGCGGCCTCGAACGCGTCGAGTGCGGCGTCGGAGTACATATCGAGGCTGAAGCGCCACTGCCCGGTGCTGTCGCGCCGGGCAATGGTGACGAACTTTCCCGCCGTGGCCCTGCCCGTGGAATCCCCCCGGCGGAGGCTGAGCCGGTAGTAGCCGGCATCGCTCGCGAGGGTCGCGGAACGGAAGCGGCGCTCGAACCGGAAACGCAGATCGAGCGTCGCCGAATCGGCCCGCACCGCATTGAAGAACCCCCTGAAGTTCTCTCGAATATAGCCGCGTCCGCGTTCAAACCCCGGGGCGCCGGAGGGAGCATAGAGCGCATCCTCGGCATACAGTCCTGCGACCCTGTCCGCATCGAGCGCGGCGTACGCCTCCCGGAAGGAAACGTACAGTCGATCCACGGCGGCGGAATCGGCCGCCGTCATGGTCGGCGCCTGTCCCGCCGAGCATGCCGTCAGGGCCAGGAAGAGGGTGGTCCACCGTATGGACGGGGAGACCGGGCTCATGGACGGCGGTTCGACAGGATGGTCCGGAGTTCTTCCGGCGAGAGCCCGGCTCTCTCTCTGAGCAGCTCGGCATAGGCCGGCGGATCGAACACCGGGTAGTCCGAGCCGAACAGGATGCGGCCTAACCCGGCGCGGCGGAGGTCAGGCGCGAGGGCGGCGGCCTCCTCGACCGTGGTTGCCGGCACGCCTTCCGACTCCCGGGCCAGGATCACGGCGGAAAGGTCAAACATGACCGCGGGACGCGGCGCCGGACTGTTCTCCAGCCAGGCGATGAACGTTCTGAACACGTCCCGGGTCCAGGGCCCGTATCCGCCGCTGCCGCCCAGGTGCGCGATGGTGACTCGGAGGTCCGGATAGGGGTCCAGTACCCGGGCGATGAAACGTTCGACGTCCGTTACTTCCAGGCCGCGCGCCTGCGGATCGAAATGCAGCAGGAGGACAATCCGCTCGGCATCCGCCCACGCGGCGATCCGGGCCAGCTCGGCGAGCTGATCTTCGTCCCGCAAGTCCGTACCGGCGCTGGCCAGGTGGAGCTTGATGCCCGGGCTCAGTAACTCCCGCCGGCATCGCCGGAGTTCGTCCCAGGCGTATGGTCGCCGGTGATTGACAGAACAGAACGCCAGGGCCCGCCCGGGCGTCCGGGCGGCTTCCCGTGCGACAAAGTCGTTTTCCTGCCGGACCCGTGCTGCCTCCTCATCCGGCGACAATCGCAGCGCGCCTCGTAATTCCGCATTGCCGTAGAAGTGGGCCATGGGAACCAGGACTACACCGGCGAGTCCCTCCCCGCCCGTCACTGAAGGGGCCAGCAGCGCCGCTGCGCTGGTGTAGACCGAGTCGGGACGGGTGAAGGGAACGCCGAGAGATTTCCAGTCCCGAACCAGCGCGGGGCTCAGAATGTGGACGTGGTGGTCCCAGAGGGCCGGCGAGCCCTGCCGGGCCGCGAGGGGTGCAGCCGGACTGAGCACCAGCAGCACCCCCACAGCCGCGGCAGGAAGGCGGACGCGCCTCATCGTGAATCCGCCCGTCAATCCTCGTGCTCCTCGTCCTCCATCTCCATCGGCACCATCGACTGGAGACCCCGGATGAGCCAGGCGTTGGACACCTTGACCCAGACGCCGAGGTATTTGCCGGCCATCATCGTCTCGCCGTTCTGCATGATGGCCCATTCGCCGCTCCCCAGGGCGATCGTCGGGGAGAGCCAGGCGATGGGTGCCGGGTGGATGGTCAGCGTCGAGCCCTTGTACGGGCCCATGAGGCTCTCCATCGTGCCCTGCTCGATCTCGGCCCGCCCGGTCATGGTCCGGCCCTGCGCGACCGTGAACATGCCGTCGGCCGTATAGAGGGCCGCGATGGCCTTGGCGTTCCCCGCTCCCCAGGCCCGTTCGTAGGCCTGGGTCATGCCCATGATGGCCTTCTCGTCCATGGCATGATCCTGGGCCATGGCCGGTGCGGCCGCCATGAGCGCCAAGGCCGCAAGTGAAGTGATGACTCGCATGGGGGCCTCCTCGGTGACGAGCTCCTCCGCCGCCACGGCGGATGCGCCCTGGCGGCCGGAGAAACCTGTGCTGGCAGGAAGAGCTGTGTTGGCCAGGGTACCAGGCCTGCCACCACGGGGTCAAGGGCAGACGTCACAAAAACGGCTTCCTGCGCGCGGCTGCCGTCCGTGCTGGGATCAGGCGCCGGACCCGCCGCCGGAGTGCGGGCAGCACCTCATCCTCGAACCACGGGTTCTTCCGCAGCCAGATCCGGTTCCTTGGGCTTGGGTGTGGGAGCGGCAGCACAGCGGGCCAGTACCGCCGCCATTGGCGCACGATGTCGGTCAGCCTGGTGGCGCCCGAGTCGAGATGCCATCGCTGAGCGTGCTGTCCGAGCAGGAGCGTCAGACGAATACCCGGAAGGCGATCGAGCAGGGCGTCACGCCAGGCCGGTGCGCATTCCGGACGCGGCGGGAGGTCGCCACTCCGCCCGGTGCCGGGATAACAGAACCCCATCGGAAGAATGGCAATCGCCTGTGGATCATAGAAGGTGTTCCGGTCGACTCCCAGCCAGTCGCGCAGGCGATCGCCGCTCGGGTCATCGAACGGTACGCCGGTCTGGTGGACCCGCCGTCCCGGCGCCTGGCCGGCGATGAGAATGCGCGCCCCGGCAGCCGCCTGCAGAACCGGCCGGGGCCCGAGCGGGAGATGGGGCGCGCAGATCGTACACGCCCGCACCTCGCGCAGCAGCACCGGCAGCGAGACCGGCCGACGGGAGCTCACCGCACCACCACGGTTCCGGTCATGCCTGGATGATAGCGGCATCGGTAGTGGACCGTGTCCGCACGGGTCATCACTCGGCGGATGGTCCTACCCGCGCCGATCTCGTCACCGTCCCCGGCGTCACCCGGGAGCGTGACCGTGTGCGGTACGACATCCCGGTTGGTCCAGACGACGGTGTCGCCCACGGCGACTACGATCTGTCGAGGCGTGAACTCGAGATCGGCGATCACTACATCGTGACGGGCCGCCCCGGCGCAGCCCGTGGCTGCGCCGAGGACACCGGTCAGGAGCGGCACGATGGCCGCGAGCCGGGCGACTCTCACTTGCCCGACATGCCGGACCCGCCGGCGTTTGCGGCGACGAGCATCTCGGCGTGCCGCTCATGGCCGCGGAAGATCACCAGCGCCCCCTCGAACGCCTTCTTCACCTCGGCGTTCTGGATATTGGGAATGAACGTCTCGGCCACCACGCCATTCACCAGCTGGTGGTACTTCAGTTCATTCTGCGCATAGTACCGGTCGAAATCCGCTCCCCGGCGCCGGCTCAGTTCATCCTTGATGCGCTCGGCGTCCTTGAGCAACTGCCGGCTCATGGCATTGTCCTGAGCCTGGACTCCCAGCCGCCGGGCGAGGGCGAAGACCTGCTCGTTGACCGCGCCGTGGTCCCGGATCATGGTGCTGGCGAACTCCCGGACTCCGGGATCCTGGGACAAGGCCAGGGCCAGGTGGGCATAGGCGATATCGATGTTGCTTGCGGTGACGGCCACGTGGGCCATCTGGAGATCGTTCAACCTGGCCTGACCGTGCAGGGCCGGGGCAGCGCCGAGCAGGAGGGCCGCAAAGATGGCATGGCGAACGCGGATCATGGTTAGAGCTCCTTCTTGTTCCTGTGGTGGTCAGTTGGTCAATCCATTGGCCGGCCCCCGGGCCGGCCGGCAGATAAGATCACCCGGCGCACCCGTATTATCCATGCCAGAAAATTCGTAATTCTTGACCAATCGTCCGTGTTTGTAGACTCTTTCTGGCCGTGCTGCTAATTTGTTCCCATGGACGTGCTTAGCGATATCCTGGCCGCTCTGAGGCTTCGGGGTACCCTCTATTTCTCTACCGAATGCCGTCCGCCATGGGGCATCCGGGTTCCACGCTTCCGGCGCGTGGCCCGGTTCCACCTGGTGGCCCGGGGCGGCTGCTGGATCCGGGTCGAGGGCCGGCCCGACCCGATCCGGCTGGAGATGGGGGATCTCATCCTGGTTCCCGCGGGCGCGGAACACTCCATTCTGGACCAGCCCGACACCCAGTGCCGAACGGTGGATGAGGTGGTCGAGGCGGCGGGTTTCACCGGGCGCGGTGCGCTGGTCATGGGCGGGGAAGACACCGGCGCGCCGACGCGCCTGGTGTGCGGGCACTTCGAGTTCGACGAAGACCTTCGCCATCCCCTGATCGAGCAGCTGCCCCCCGCCCTGGTCGTCAGGTGGGACGAAGAGATCCGGGACTATCCTCTGGAGGACGCGTTCCGGTTCATCGTGCGGGAAGTCCAGGAAGGCCGGCCCGGTCATGAGGCCGTCGTGAGCCGGTTGTCGGAGATTCTCTTCGTACAGGTCGTCCGGGTGTGGGCCAACCGGAAGGAGCATCGTCGTGGAGTACTGGGAGCGCTGGCCGATCCCCGGCTGGCCTCGGCGCTGGCCGCCATGCATGAGGAGCCCCGGGCTCCATGGACGCTGGACAACCTGAGCCGGCGCGCCGCCATGGGGCGGACGGCCTTTGCCGAGCGTTTCAACCAGGTGGTGGGAGAGACGCCGCTACGCTACCTCACCCTCTGGAGGATGCAGTTGGCCCGCCGGCTGCTGGCTGAGAGCGGGCTCAGCCTGGAGCAGATCGCGGAACGGGTCGGCTACCAGTCCGCCGCGGCATTCTCCCGGGTCTTCAAGAAGACAGCCGGAGCCAGTCCGGGCGCATTCCGGCGATCGGCGGGTGAAAGGGAAGGAGCCGGGCTTTCGGCCTGAATCGAGGCTTGCGAGCCGGTCAGGGCAATCCCGCCGTGGTGCGCATGGAGCCGCAGCTGCGCGGCTCAGGGTCACTGCTGTCGGGGACCATGCTGTCGACCCGGGCCGTGTCCGCCGCGGTACGAGCTTCCCGATAGGCGGTGACGCAACCGCGGGCCCCGCCGCTGGTATACATCCGGAGCATGATCCATCCCCCCGCGGCGACCAGGACCAGCAGGGCCAGTACGAGGAGCAGCCGGGGTCGGTCCCGCCGGGTCGAATCTCGAGCTGCCGTCATAACCGCCTCCTTCTGGTGTGCCCTGGTCGCGGCATCAGCGGACGACCAGCTCGCCCTGGAGCCGGATGTCCCGGGAAGAAGCCCCGACCCACACCTGAAACCTGCCCGGCTCCACCACCCGCCGCATCCGGCGATCGAACAGCCCGAGCTCCTCCGAGCCAAGCCGGAAGGTGACCTCGCGCTCCTCGCCCGGCCTCAGGCGGACCCGCGTGAATCCCGCGAGCTGGATCACCGGCCGCGCGACGCTCGCCAGGAGATCCCGGATGTAGAGTTGAACCACCTCGCTTCCTTCGCGAGTACCCGCGTTCCGCACGATGAGGCTCACGGTCGCGCCGCTCTCCGGGTCCGTCGTATCCGGCGTGATGGCAAGCGCCGAGTAGGCGAAACGGGTGTAGCTCAGCCCGTGCCCGAAGGGAAACAGGGGCCGGCCCGTCAGGTCGACATAGTCATCGCCCCGCCCGGATGGCCGGTGGTTGTACACCAGGGGCAACTGGCCCTCGGCCACCGGAAACGTCACCGGAAGCCGCCCGGACGGGCTCACGTCGCCGGACAGCACATCCGCCACGGCCCGGCCACCCTGCTCACCGGGATACCACGCCATCACTACCGCGTCCACACTCTCGAGCCAGGGCATCGTGATCGCGCTCCCGCCGATCAGCACCACCACGGTCGGGACGCCGGTCGCCGCCACGGCGCGGATCAGCTGGTCCTGGTCACCGGGCAGCCCGAGGGAGGCCCGGTCCCGGAACTCGCCTTCCTCGATCCCGGCGACCACGATGGCGACGTCACTGCGCGCGGCCAGCGCCGCGGCGCTGTCGATCAGCGCCCGGCGCCGCGCGGGGGAAGGGACCCCGGCATTCCACACCAGCCGTAGATGCGCGTTGCCGGTGGTCTCGAAGAACTCCAGCCTGATCCGGTGGCGGCTGCCGGGCGCGAGCGCGACGTCGGCCAGGTGTGCGCCGGCGGATTGCTTGTGCCAGCGATCCAGGACCAGCGCCCCGTCGAGGAAGAGCCGCCATCCATCGCTGCCTTCGACGCCGAGGCGGGTGGCTGAATCCGGTCCCACCGTGAGGGTACCGGTCCAGCGGGCCGAATACCAGGTGGTCGCCATGCCGGGGGCCGGAGGGTTGAACGTCCAGGTGACGTCCACCACGGAGTCTGCGCGAACCGCTCGGGCCGGGCCGGTCAGCGTGATGTTGTCGAACAGCTGGGTCGTGAGCGCCAGGTGGCCGGATGGAATCAGAGCATGACCCCGCGCGCCCCGGCCCGGACCCGGGGCGTACCGCACTCCCGGGCCGAGCCGCTCGCGCAGGCCCTGGAGGATCGACACCGGGGCCACGCCGGTGGCGCTGTACCCGCCCAGCCGGGCCTCGATCGCGTCGCTGCCTGTGACGGCGATCGAGCTCGTCCCCCGGTGGAGCGGCAGTGTGCCGGATTCATTCCGCAGCAGTACGATCGCGGCTTGCGCGGCCTCCCGGGCAAGGGCAAGGTGCCCGGCGTAACCGTTCCAGTAGGCGGCGCTGTCCGGGTCGGGGTAGGGGGCGTCGAACAGTCCGATGTTCGATTTGGCCCGCAGGACCCGGGCAACCGCGCTGTCCATCACCGCGGGAGGCACGAGTCCCTCACGGAAGGCCGCGAGGTAGGGCCGGTGCTGCGGCCAGGACGATTGAAACACGACGTCCAGTCCGGCCTCGAATGCGTCGGCGGCCGCCCGTTCCGTGCTCGGTTCGGTGAGGTGGAGCACCGTGGCCCCGCCGGTGGCGGCCGCGTCGGATATGATGAACCCGGTAAAGCCCCAGTCCTGTTTCAGCGTGCCGTTCAGCAGACGGGCGTTCTGGGTTGCGGGGACGCCTCCCACGGAATTGTACGCGGTCATGACAGACAGCGCGCCGGCGGCCAGCGCTGCCCGGAAGGGCGGATAATGGATCTCCTCGAGCGTCCGGTCGTCGAGTTCGATCGGCCAGCTGTCCCGGCCGCCTTCGCCGACGTTGGCCACGAAGTGCTTCGGCGTTGTGATCACGCCCAGGCGGGAAAACGGTCTCACGAATGCCCGGGTCATGGCCGCGGCCAGATACGGGTCTTCGCCGTAGGTCTCCTCCACCCGGCCCCACCGCACATCGGTGGCGATGTTGACGACCGGCGCGAGAACCTGGCGGATTCCGCGGGTTGCGGTCTCCCGGGCGATGGCCGCGGCAACCCGCGCCATCAGGGCGGTGTCCCAGGTGGCCGCCAGCGCGATTGCCTGCGGGAAGATCGTGGCGCCCGGACGCCGGAGACCATGAACCGCTTCTTCAAAGGGAATGATCGGGATGCCGGCCCGGGTGTGCTCGACGAACCACCGCTGGATGCGGGCAATGTGCTCGGCATCCCCACGGGCCGTCGGGGCCGGAGGTATCTGCAATCCGAAGACGCCATGGGAATAGTCCTGGGACTCGTCGCCCGGGTCTCCGGGAATCATGAACAGCTGCCAGAACTTCTCCTCCAGGGTCATCCGGGCCAGCGTGTTCCGGATGCGGGCCTCCCCGGCGGGAGAGGCTCCCGTCACCGGCACCTGTGCCCCGGCCGGGACGGGCATGATCAGCAACAGGAGAATGGCGGGGAGGCGTGAGGGCGGAAGCATGGCTCAATGTCGGGGCGGGCATCCGCGCCGGCAAGGGCGTGCGGAGCCCCGGGCACTGCAAGGCGCAGCGCCCGCCGCGGGCGACGGTTCGGTCTACAGCGACTTCCGGTATGCGTGCTGGGTCTTCATGTGCCGGTAGTCGAGGCGCTCGTAGAAGGGGTGAGACTCGGCCCGGGTCACGTTGCTCCGCACCGACATCATGGCCAGCCCCCGCGCCCGGGCCCAGTCTTCGGCGGCGCGGACCAGCGCCCGGCCATGCCCTTCCTTCCGATGGTCCAGAGCGATGACCAGTCCGAGGATCTCGCAGCGGCGGTCGGATTCGAGCAGGTCCTGCTCGGCGGCGTGAATCCAGCCGATCACGTCACCTCCCGGCGCCACCGCCACGCCGATGAACTGGTCGGTCCGGGCGAGCAACCGTTCCAGGCGGGGCCGGATCTCGTCGGGCGTAACCGGATAGCCGAGCTCGGTCGTGAGGACGGCCAGCGGAGCGCAGTCGGCGGCACTGGCGGAACGGATGTGCACCGGAGGTACCGGTGGGATCGTCGGGCGCTCCGCCGGACTCACGCCCGCCTCCCCAGCATGGACCGGATGGTTTCAGCCAGGACGATCCGGGAGTTGTCCGGTCCGATGGATGATCCGTCTTCGACTTCCCAGATGGCGGAGAGGACGGCCTGCGAAAAGCTCCAGGCCAGCAGCCGGCCGGCGTCCAGGTTCAAGCCGGAGGACAGGCGCTCGATTCTCCGTTCGATCGTGGACGGGTTCAGAAACAGTGCCGGATCCTCCACCGGATTCCGGAGCGCCGCGCCCAGCTCGTACCCGGTTTCTCCAATCACACCCTTGGGGTCTATCGCCAGCCATCCACGGCGTGAGTCGAAGAGAACGTTGGCGTGGTGGAGGTCGCCGTGCAGCAGGCGCTGCCGGGTCTGCGACGCGCAGAGGTCCTCATGCACCCGCCGCGCCTCCGCCACCAGGTCGATCGGAATCCGGGTCTCGCCTCGGGCGATGTACCCGTCAAATGCACCGGCCCAGTCCCGAACCGTGGGGACTCCGGGGACGTCCCGCTTCGGTGCCATGGCCGCGATCACGCCGGCCAGCGCATCGGTTGCCTCGTCGTCCCGGCCCTCCCGAACCAGGCGAACGAGAGAATCTCCCGGACTCACACGCTCGAGCAGAACGGCGCCGCCGGTCTGCTCGAACACTCGCACCGCACCCTGTCCCTCGAACGCCGCCAGGATCTCTCCGGACCGCCACTCGTCGACCCCGTCCCTGATCACCTTCAGCACCACCGGCTGACGGCCGCGGCGGCCGAAGGCAAGCCAGGCGCGCCCGGTTTCCCGGACACTGTCGATTGACAGACCCCAATCCCGGATATGGGCGTCGACCCGGGCCTGCAGTGCGATCGGCTGAATCATGAGCATTCGACTCCGGATCTTACCCGGCCCTTCACGGCGCAGGAATCCGGATACCGATCCCGAGCCGGGTCTGCCCGGCCGTGACGAGCGGCACCAGGGCCAGGGCGGCGGCGTCCCGGGTGTTCCGGGCCCGGGCGGCCCCCGGCGCGGCGAGGATATCCCGGGACGCCATGACGATGACCGCCGTGCCACCCACGAGCAGGAGAGCGGCGCCGGTATCGAAGTCGTCGGAGGTCGCACCGATGAGACCGATGGCGCCGCCGGCCAGCACCCGGGGAATGAGCCAGCCGATCCGCCCGCTGTAGATATGGCCGAGTGAGGGACCCACGCCGGCGCCGAGTCCGATGAGCACGCTGCCGATGACGTCGTACGTCTCGTCCGCCTGCCCGCCGGTGCCAGTGTTTCCCCGCGGCCGGGTGGCCAGCACGACGGCCCCCGCGGCAATCGGAGCCAGGGTGCCGGCGAGCGAAAGCGCCAGGGCTCGACCGGGAGATCTGGGCGCGGCAACGTCCGGCCGCTGGGCCTCTGCCGGCGGATGCGGCACCGCGATGATGAACAGGGCCAGGTGAAGGCGGGTGAGTCTCATGGTGCCCTCTCTGTCTGAGGAGCCTGCCGGCCCGGCGCTTCCCGTGCGAGCAGGGAATACACCGCGTGGTCCCGGAACCCACCGGCCACGAAATGAGACTCCCGCCGGATCCCCTCGAATTTCGCGCCGAGACGCTCGGCGACACGGCGGGAGGGGATGTTGTTGATCAGGCACTGAAACTCGATGCGGTTGACCGACAGGCCGTCGAAAAGCCGGGCTACCGCCGCTCGGAGGAGCCCGTCCATCCGACGGCGTCCCCGCAGGT
Organism: Gemmatimonadales bacterium; assembly: GCA_050183505.1. Classification (GTDB taxonomy): domain Bacteria; phylum Gemmatimonadota; class Gemmatimonadetes; order Gemmatimonadales; family GWC2-71-9; genus JBFXBG01. The sequence continues at coordinate 13,767 of JBFXBG010000102.1, forward strand.
TCGGAACCAGCCAGTAGCCCAGCTCGGCGACACGGTGCACCGGATCGAGGGACCAGCAGGGTATCCCACCGACCAGATCGCCGTCCTGTTGGCAGCCCAGGTGGAAGCCCTGGCCCCGGGCTTCCCGTTCGGTCGCCGCCGCGATGAAGGCGGCCGCGCCCGCCTCGTCCCGGATGGCAGCGGACCATCGAAGCCAAGGGTCGAATCCGGTACGATGGGCCTCCACGACCGAGAAGAGCGCGGGGGCATCCGCGGCGGTGAGGGAACGGAGCGTGATACCATCAATGACGCCCAGGTTCACGCGGTCCTTCCCGGGTATTTCGAGGCTGAAGGGGTGGAATCGTGGTCCATTGGGTCCGTATTCCGGAGAGGCCTGCCTGGTATGAAGATAGGGCCCGGGCCCGGGTGCGCCAGAACACGGCGTTGCTTCCGGCCGGGTGAGGACCTCTCAAGTTCACGGCAGCCTTGTGCGGAACCTGTCATGCGCCTATCCTTACCGCCGTCGGGGGCTGAGCTTTCGACTCGGCGCCGCCCCCGCGCACACGGCGGTTTCGCAGTACTTCCCAATTCACAATCCGTGCGCTGGACCAGCCTGGCTATCCGGTGCTTACCCGGAGGGTCGTGCTCAACGACAGGACGAGAGTGCCTTTCAGCAGCCT
>JBFXBG010000103.1:0-14252 GCA_050183505.1 Gemmatimonadales bacterium
GGATCCCGGTGTTCATCCACACCGGCGACCCGGCCGAGTTCTTCCAGCCGCTCGACTTCCACAATGAGCGCTGGCTGGAGATGGCGCTCTTCCGCAACCGCCGCTTCAACGACACGACCCGGTTCCCCTCGTTCGAGGAACTGATGGCGGAACGCGACCGGATGATCGCACGGCATCCCCGCACGATCTGGATCCTGGCCCATATGGGGTGGCACGCCCAGGACCTGGCCCGGCTCGGGAAGGTCTTCGATGGCAATCCCAACGTGTACGCCGAGGTGGGCGCCATCCTCTACGACCTCGGGCGACAGCCGCATACGGCCCATGAGTTCTTCGTGAAGTATCAGGACCGGCTTCTCTTCGGAAAGGATTCGTTCAGGCCGGAAGAGTATCCCTACTACTGGCGGGTCTTCGAGACCGCCGACGACTACTTCGACTACTACCGGGACTACCACGCCTTCTGGAAACTCTACGGCATGGCGCTTCCCGATTCGGTTCTCCGGAAGCTGTACCAGGGGAATGCCCTGAGGCTCCTTTCAGCGCAGGATCGGTGACGGCGCCGAAGGGGGCCCGTGATGGCGCCGCACCGGACGAGACCCGGATTCAAGGAGGCGGCGCGGGAGGAGTGGGGGACGAGCCCGGCTGACCGGAGACCGGGCAGGCGTTCACGGGCTCCATCGACCCGGTTCGTCGTCACTGAGGCGTGCGGGCCGGATCCAACCCACCGACCGCATGGAGAACCCAGGCATCGAGATCCGCCAGCACGTCGAGCCCGACCCACCCGCGGTCTTCATCGGCCAGGGTGTGGCCCTTGCCCCGGTAGACCCGGATGAGGTGCTCCGGATGGAGCTCGGGCCGGATGGCCTCCTGCAGCCGCTGGACACTCTCACGAACGGGCACATTGTCCTGTTCGTCATCCTCCCCGAATATCGCCAGGCTGGGCCCTGAGTACGCCTCCCATGCCGGCAGTGGATCGACGTCTCCCACACTCTTCCACCACTGCCAGTGCCAGTCCTCACGGCTCTCCGGAAAGCCGGCCGCCGCCTCGGCGAGCGGACCCGACATCAGGTCGGCGCGAGCCGCCTGATAGCGTTTCCAGTCGTCATCCGACAGGGTACGGGCGTAGGCCACCGCGAGCGCGCCCACGTGCTCAATAGCGCGGATAGCTTCGGGCGGAATACCGGCCCGGTGCAGATCCTGAATCATCTCGTGGCGCATCTGGTCAAACAGGGTCACCGCCGCACTCGACACGCTCACGACGAACGCAACATGCGCACTCCGCGCTGCCGCCAGTGGGGCGACCATGCCCCCCTGACTCAGGCCAACCAGGCCTACCCGTGTCGAATCCACCCGCGGATCTGAGCGGAGCGCCTCGATCCCGGCCAGCGCATCATCCACGAGTCCGTCCAACCCGACAGTTCGCCAGTCTCCTCCCGAAGCCCCGCACCCCCGCTTGTCCGCGAACAGCGTCACCAACCCGGCCCGGGCCAGGCTCTGGGCGAACGTGAACGCCCATATGTTGTCCCGGTCACTGTCACCCGAACCGTGCAGAATCACGACCGCCGGAAGCCCGATCGGAACCTGGTGAAGGGTGCCGCTGGACCGGCCGACGAGCTTGCGGACACGGGGAACCATCAGGAGCCCACCGAGTGTGACGGACCCGCTCCGGTACCGTACTTCTTCCTGCTCAAAGGGATACTCCCGGGCCCGGTGGCCGCGCAGTTCCTCACCGCCGGGAAGGCGAATGCTCATTGCGACCGCACCTTGCCCCGTCCGCCGGTCGAACCTGACCTCCGCGTCCGCCCAACCGCCACTTCCCCCCGTCCGGTAGTGGTCCTGATCCACCGACTTCAGCGAAAGAAAGTGGAGCGAGTCGAAGTCCAGGAGCCGGTAGCCTCCTCGCGCACCCCAGGTCACCAGCGCTCTGCCGGCCGCCCCGAGATCATACCAGCCTGCGATTCCGGCCGAATCGGCCGGCACCGTGACGGCCTGGGCCGTCCCGGTCGACGGGCGCCCCGGAATCATCACCAGGCATACCGTAGTGAACGTCAGCCATCTGCTCATCGGGTCCTCCCTGATCCAAGCCTGGCGCTGAAACTGGCTCGGCAGCTATCATACCACAATGGCACATACTGGTATGATCAAATACCCCGAGAGCATAGCGGACATTTCGCTCCGTCAACTGGAGGCGTTTGTGGTCCTGGCGGAGGAGCTGCGGTTTGTCCATGCGGCACGGCGGCTGGGGACGGCGCAGCCTCCGCTCAGCCGGCTCATCGGCCGACTGGAGCGTACCATCGGGGCGCCGCTCTTCCACCGATCCAGCCGCGGGGTGCGGCTGACGGCGGTCGGCGCAACGATGCTGGGCCCCGCCCGGCGCACGCTGAGGGAGGCGCGCCAGGCGGCAGAGTCGGCTCGACGCGCCGCAGCCGGGGAGGCCGGGGTACTGACCATCGGGTTCTCTTCGTCCGCTGTCTTCTCGGTACTGCCTGGCCTGCTGGGAGCCTATCGCACCCGCTATCCCGCGGTGCATCTCACTCTGCACGAGGCGGTCACGATCGATCAGCTGACCCAGGTCGAATCCGGCCTGCTCGACATCGCGATCGCCCGCGGTCCGGTGGTATCACCGGGCCTGGCGGGCACCCGCCTGTTCCACGAACCGTTTCTCGCGGTCATGCCGGCGGAGCATCGCCTCGCGGTTCAGCGGCGCGTTTCGCTCAGTCTCCTGTTACGGCAGCGGTTTGTCTTCATTCCGCGCCACGTCGCTCCAGCATTCTACGACACGATCCTGGAAGGCTTCCGGGCGGCGCGGGTATCGCCCGTGATCGCGGAAGAAGCCACGGAATGGCACACGATCGTGGGGTTGGTCGACGCGGGACTCGGCGTGTCGATCGTCCCCGCCTCCCTGCAGCGGGTTGGTGGACCGACCGTAGCCTTCCGACCTCTCACCGACTTCCGGGTGCAGGCTGAACTGGTGGTCGCCCATCGGACCGACAACACCGCCCCGCTGATACGTGGCTTCATGGGTGTGGCCAGGGAAGTGGCAAGGGCCAGCCGCTGAACGGAACCGGGACAACAACGAGTGCCCGTCCCGGTTACGGCGCTCGATCCGAAAGCCGAGCTGGGACAGGAGGAAGATTCCGTCCGACCATCGTTCACTTGCGCGAGATCCGACCGTTCCGGATCCTTGAAGAAGGACATCCCGTCGGTGGCAGCGTGGCGCGTGGTGGGCGGATAGTCTCCCGGCCCACTGTCTGGCGCCGATAGACGTCGTTCAAGTCGCGCGATCTCCCGGCGCGCAGGTGGTCCACGAGGAAATCGGTACTGCCGGGCGCCAGCTGTACTCAGGCTCCGAACCGGGAGAAACAGAAGAAGCCCGGTCGTCCGCTGGACGCCGGGCTCCTCCCCGAATGCCGAATCTGTGCAATCCGCGGACCTTCAGTTGCCCCTCCTGGGATCGAACCAGGACTCTCCTGATCCAGAGTCAGGCGTGTTGCCAGTTACACCAAGGGGCAATGCGACCCTCCCCACCCCTGCCCCGCCCCGTGCCGAGTACCGAGTGCCAGGTGCCAGGTGCCAGGTACCAGGTACCAGGTGCCAGGTGCCAGGTGCCAGGTGCCAGGTGCCAGGTGCCAGGTACCAAGTGCCGAGTGCCGAGTGCCGAGTGCCGAGTGCCAAGTGCCAAGCCCTTCCGTCCTTCCGTCCTTCCGCCCTTCCGCCCATGGAGCTGAGGGGAGTCGAACCCCTGACCTCTGCAGTGCGATTGCAGCGCTCTCCCAGCTGAGCTACAGCCCCATTCGCCGAGGGGACAAAGTAGCCGGTAAGCTATTGGGATGTCAACATTTGGGGTGAGAGAGCAGAGAGGTCGAGAGGCCGGGAGGCCGAGGGGTCGGGGCCCCGGCGGCCAAGTCCTTCTCCAGCAAGGGCCTTGACCAGACGCAACCCGCCCGACCTCCAGTCTTCTCGACCTCTCGACTCCTCGACCTCTCGACTCCCTAAATCTCCCTCCCCCCCAATTCCGCCAGCACCTGCCGCCGCTGGAAGTCACCCAGATCCTCGGCCGCGCGGCGCACGGCCTGCCGGACCTTGTCGTTCGCCCGGGCGTGGCCGGCCACCTTCGTCAGCACGTTCCCCTTGTTGAAGTCCGAGTCCATGCCCTGCGCCAGGGTGACGACCTGGAGCAGGTCCTCGGAGGTGACCGCCCGCTGGTCGAGCAACTGGTCCAGCACCTGGGTCCGGTTGAAGTCGGAATCGATGCTGCGGGCGCCTTCGAGGATCAGCTTGATCTCGGCCGGTGTGGTGTTTCCCTGCCCCATGATCCCGGTGAGGATCTCGGCCTTGGTATGGTCGCTGTCCATCCGGCCCACCGCGTCGAGGAACGCCGCGCGCTCCTCCGGCCCGAGCGAGGCACCGTTGCTGGTGAGCTGGCCCAGCACCTGCCCCGTGTGGAAGCTGCTCTCCATCCCGGCCGCGATCCGGGCGACCTCGGCGCGCTGCGACTCGGTGACGGTCGCCGTCGCGAGGACATGATCCAGCACCTGGGCCTTGTGGAAGTCGGATTCCATGGTCCGCACGTGATCCAGGACGAACTGGACCTCCGCTTCCGTCGGCTTGCCCCGGTCGAGCAGGGCGTCGAGGATCTGGGCCTGGTGGAAATCCGAGTCGATCCCGTTGGCCACCTCGAGGAAGGCCGCACGCACACCCGGATCGGTGAGTCCCTCTTTCGTCACCCGGGTAAGCAGCTGGGCGGCGTGAAAATCCGATTCGGTCATGGCCGCGGCCTGATGCAGCATGTCGCGCATCTCGGACGGGCTGAGCTTCCGCCGGTCCAGCAGGGCCATGTAGTAGGTCGTGCGGGCCCAGTCGCTGCTCATGAGACCGGTTTCCCTCAATACCGCCGGCACGCCTCCCTGCTGCAGCAGCTTCGGCAGCCGCACATCCACAGCCACCGCGGTCCGCCGGTCCAACTCGATCAGGAACGATGCGAACCACGCCTTCGCCCCGGCATCCCAGGGTCGGTCGGTTCCGTCCACCTTCCAGGTGTACTTGAGCGCGCCGCCATCCGGACGGACCTCAAGCTCCCGCCGCACACCATCCTGAGTGACGTCCAGCTGCAGGAAGCCGCCCCGGCTGATGCTCTTGATGTCGGTGAAGTCCTGATTGAACTCGATGGTGCCCTCGGCCCGGAAATCCACCCGGCAACCATCGCCCCGAAGCTTGACCGTCCAGACCCGCTGATGGTCGTTGTCTTCATGGATGGAGCTGGAACTGGACGAGAGGTTGCCGCAGAAGAGAGTGTCGGCGGAGACCAGGACGGCCGGGGACGTGAAGGCCGGGACGGCCGGGGCGGTCGGGACGGCCGGGACGGCCGGGCCGGCCGCGGCACTCGAACCCCGGGCGGACGAGACGGCCGGGGCGGCCGGGACGGCCTGGGGGACGGTGCGCGGGGAGGGCACCGGTGTCGCGGCCGCGACCATCAACACCACACCTCCGGCAAGCGCAAACATGGTCATGATCAGTCTTCCTTTCATCCGTTCACGGCGCACGGCCGGATCGAGTATGCCGGCAATCCGCTCCCGGATCCGGGACGGGCGCGCCATGGCCAGCGCTGCGGGCTGCAGCTCGGCCCCGCCCGCCATCCGAACCAGGCGCAGCAGGCTCTCGGCGTATTCCGAGGCCCGGGTGCCGGCGTTCAGAACGATGTCATCGCACGCGACCTCTCTCTCCGCGGCGGCCCGGCGTTCGGCGAACCACACCAGCGGAAGGAACCAGTAGAGCGCGCACGCGAACTGTCCGACCAGCTGGGCCAGCGCGTCCCAGCGCGCCACGTGAGCGAGTTCATGCAGGACCACGGTGCGCCGTTCGGACGCGGGCCAGTCGTTCGCTTCGAGCGGCAGGAGCAGCACCGGGCGCAGCACGCCGGCGGCGGCGGGCACACTCACTTCCGGACTCATCCGGATGCGCACGGCACGCCGGATCCCGAACAGGCGGCGGACATCGGTCGTCAGCGTCGCCCAGGAGGCGTCGGCGGGCCCCGATCCGCGGCGCACCGTCCGGGCGATGTGCAGGTGGCTTCGGCCCAGGCGGCCCAGCAGCAGGAGCGTCCCGGCGGCCCAGACAAGCAATGCGGCGGCCGGCCAGCCCGGCGCGGTAGCGTGACGGGCGGGCTCGGTCGCCGTGGATGGAGAAGCGGTTGCGCCCGCGTGACGGACCGACTGCGGACCGCCCGGCGTGGCCGCCGGTGTCATCTCCGCGGGAGAGGACTCCGCCGGTCCGGATTCCGCCGACCGCACCGGGGGCATTTCCGCCGCCGGAGCCGGGGCGGCCTCGACCGCCGGGAGGACCGGCAGGGACCACACCGGTAACAGGCGGGTCGCCATCGGGAGGACCAGGAGCCCCGCGAGCGCGGCGGTCCAGACCAGCGCGCGGAGGGCGGCGGGTCGGCGCCGCAGGAACCATGCGGTGGCGCCGGCGAACGCGAGCAGCAGGACGCCGCGAATCAGGATCTGGAGAATCAAAGGACGCATGGATTATCTCCCTTCCCGCATTGCCTGGCGGACCATTTCCGAGAGCTGCTCCAGTTCCTTCCGGGAGAGCTTCCGGTCCGAGAGTTCGAAGAGCGCCGACGCGGCCTGAGCGGTCGATCCGCCGAAGAACGTCCGGACCACATGAGCCAGCGCCGACCGGCTGGCCTCTTCGGCATCCACGACCGGGACGTAGACATACCGGAGTCCCTCCTGCTCGTGCCGCAGATGGCCTTTCTGCTCCAGGAGATTCAGCATCCCCCGCACCGCCGAATACGACGGCGGATCAGGCAGTTCGGCGCGAACCTGGGCGACGGTCGCCTGGCCCAGGCGATAGACGATTTCGAGGATCTGCCGTTCCCGGCGCCCGAGTTCGGTCGGTAGTGAGGCCATACGAGACTCCCCCTGCAGGAGCGTCAACCTGCTAGTGATTTAGCATGTGTCAATACATTAGCATTTAGGGAACGGGAGCGCAAGGGGGGCGCGGGCAGGCGGGCAGGCGGGCAGGCGGGCAGGCGGGCAGGCGGGCAGGCGGGCCGATGAATAGCACCCCACGCCGTCATTGCGAGGGCGCCGCAGGCGCCCGAAGCAATCTCCTGAGGGGGACGCGGAGCTCCGCCCCGTGCGCCGGACGCGAATGAATTCGCGGCTCGGCAGGGCGTCGCCTGCGGCGACGCCCCGGGTCTGGGATCTCGAGCGGCGGCAAGCTACGGGTCGGGGAGAGCCAGTGTGGGCGTCAAGTGGCGCGGCATTGGGCCCAGTCCAACTCGTTCGAGCAGATGAACTACTCCGCCACCAAGGCGCAATGAATATGAAGAGACCGCATTGCTACCAACCGTCCCAACCGCGGATGTCCCGGGTCAAGTCACCCAGGTCTGTCAGTCAGGCGGCGCTTCAGGCGAATAAATCAACTGCATGGCCGAGTCACGAGTTATGGGAGCCGCGTTGCCCAGGTAGTCGTCGTTGTATTCCAAGCCTACGACGCGGCCATGCCAGTACTCTACATTCAGACTGAGCAGCAGCCGTGTCCCTCGTCTATAGCGAAACCGCTGCACGACGAGGACGGAGTCAGGTCCTGGCCGAGCCATGGATGCAACAAGGTAGTCGACGCTGGAATACCCCGTTCCCTCCATCTCCATGTTCACTTCCTCTAACGACATCTTGCTCTGAATCCTACTTGCAAAGAACGCCGAAGGGAACTCGCTGAGGGGACCCGTGTAACCCAAACGGCGTGCAAGCAGGCTATGGGCAATCCCCGGGTTAGTTTGGTAGTAGAGGAATGCCGCTAGCAGCATGCCAAGCGTCACAATGGCAAGGTGTGTCGCCAAACGCTCCTTAGTCACCGAAGGTACCCCGCGAGTTCCTTGATGCTGATCACACCACGACGGATTAGCGTTCCGTAGCCGACTCCGATATACCCAAGCTTGACGTCTGCCATGCTGTTCCCGCCGTTCATCGGCCAGGGCTTCAACTCCCATAGAATTGTGAAGTCCACAGCACCGCTACCATAGAAATACCCAGTTACCATGTTCGCGCTAAAATGGCGCCAGGGGTGTCCGTCCTTGTCGATCAGATCTCTGCGGAAACCGTCTTCGCCCCAACCGGCTGTTATCGCCGCGTCAGACGGGCCGAAATGCAGCGTTGGTGTCCCGTTTGGGAAACCGGCAATCTCCTTGCCGACCTTTAGCATGAACTCGCGCGCAGATCCGGCCTGTCTGGCTGCGGCAGCAAGATAGTCGACGAACTTACCGCACGTGCTGTTAGCAGCACGGTCAGCAGCGCAGATCTTGGAGTACTTGTGGGCAGTACGCTGACTTCCCCACACCCAATCGACTAGCCCATCGGCGACATCCGACGCGGAGTTGAATGGATTCTGAGCAAACATGGCACCCGCGCCACACCCCACCGATATGCCGTCGAGCGTATATGCTGCGCTGCCCATACAGGAAATGCTAGTCAAGTAGTTCTGGTAAGCAGACGCGGCAAACAGATCATTCTCACTCTGCAGCCCACTCGGATCCCTCGCCTCCGTCACCGCCCCATTCACGTACGCGTACAGATTGCCCCCACCGCCATACCCGATCGGATCCTCGCTCACGAACCGCTGCTGCCGCGGGTCGTAGTACCGGGCCCGGAAGTAGTACCACCCGGTCTCGGCGTCATACTCCCGCCCGGTCCAGCCGTAGCGGAGGCCGATGCTCGTCCCCGCCGAGTCCAGCACCTCTCCGTAGGGCCCGTAGCGCGTGCCGGTCACCCAGGTGCAGTCGCGTTTCACCAGGGCCCGGATGCTGCCCAGCTTGTCCTTCACCGCGTAATAGTGAGACGTGGTATCGGTGCCGGTGCGCACAGCGATCAGGTCGTCGGTGCCCAGGCCCCAGGTGTATTTGCTGTTGATGTTGCCACTCTGGACTTCATAGGCCACGTGGCTGCCGTGGTAGACGAACTGGGTCAGGCCCGTCGTGCCCCCGGTCGAGCCCGAATACACGTCCTTGGCGATGCGCCGGCCCTGGACGTCGTAGGCGTAGCGGACGATCAGCGTGTCGTTGTGACGCGCCGCGATCAGGCGGTTCAGCGGGTCCCAGGTGTAAACCCAGCGGTCGGTGAGGAGCACACGCCGTTTGACCCGCACGCTGTCGAGGTTGCCGGCGGCATCGAAGTAGTTCGTGTTGGTATCGGCGCCGACCGTGTGCGAGCTCAGCTGATTGGTGATCGGGTTATAGCTCTCGCCGCCGGTCCCGGTCGAGACATTCCCCGCCCGATCAAAGGTGTAGCTCCGGATCACGGATTGCCAGCTGCCCGCCCCCGCCGCCTTCTTCATCCCGCGCCACTGCGTGACCCGCTCCCACCCATCATACACCACCGAATCCCGCAGGCTGTCAAGTCCCGCGCCGGCGCCGTGGCGCTCCAGCCAATAGGGGACCAGGGGCATGGCCAGGCTGTCCTCGTCGGCGTCCGCCATGAGGTAGGTCAGGGGACTGTAGGACCCGGCCCCGACGGTCGCGGTGAGTTGGCTGAGTTGCCCGGTCACATTCCAGTCCGGGCTCACCGCCAGGCGCGGCCCATTGCCCCGAATGGTCGGGCCCTGCGCCCGGCCTTGCGGGTCGAACGCATAGCTGATCGTATCCCCGAACGGCGTGATGAGGGTGTCGGCCATGCCTCGGCTGGTTTCGTAGCGGGTGGTCCAGGTTCCCATGGCGTCGGCCATGGTGCTGGGCCGTTCGAGGCTGTCGGTGGTGTAGGTCGTCACCCGGGCGGTCGCGCCGGTCCAGACGGTATCGCCTTTGAGCCGGCCGCGCTGATCATAGGACCAGCTCAGGTCCGGCTTCACGCCGCCGAGGGAATCCACCAGGCTGTCCACCCAGATCCGGGTCAGTTGATCCAGGGGGCCCTGATACTCCCGGCGGTACACGCCCACCCCCGGGACGCTGGTCGTCAGCAGCCGGTTCCGGGAATCGTAGGTGTTCACGATCGTATGGCCGCGCCGCGTGATGGTCTTCCGTGGATTGCCGGCCAGGTCGTAGGCCATCGAATCGTAGACCGCCGGCATGGTGGTCCGCGGCGTCCGGACCAGCACCCGGCCCAGCCGGTCGAGCTGATAGCGGGTGGCGTAGCCCCGGTCGTCCACCCGGAGCGAATCGCGCCCCGCCCGGTCCTTGATGTAGCGGACATGCTGGGTCTTCGTGGTATCGGTGTAGGACGGCCAGGTCGGGTTGGGACAGCCTCCGGTGCAGTTCGCCGTCCGGATCAGCGTGGTGGAATCGACCGCGTTGTAGAGGTTGTAATAGCGGCGGACCCGGCGCCATTGCCAGGTGTACGCACTGCCGCTCTGCTGGACCCGCACCTTCTGATCGGTCGTGGTGTCGCGGCCGAATTGATCGAAGGCCGCCACCTTCACCAGATTGCCGGCCTCGTCATAGGTCTGCCACGAATTGCCGGTCGCGTAATCGTAGCGGAACCAACGCGCCTTCGAGGCGCCGGGCATCAGGACCGAATCCGCCTGGCCGGCGCCGTTGTACCAGGTCCGGGTCACGTTGCCGGCGGGGTCCTGGTGGTAGATCACGTTGCCGGAGGCGTCATAGGCCACGCTATCGACTTTCCCCCGGTTGTCGATGGTCTTCACCACCCAATGGTTGCCGTTGTAGACCAGGCTGTCGCCGCGCAAGGTGTCTCCGGCCGCCCGCACGATGAAGCTCTTGACCACGCGTTGGTTCCCGTCGTAGGCCGTGTAGGTTCGGCTCGAATCCCCGTTCTTGCCCTCGCTGCTGAGCAGAAAACCGTCGGGATCGTACGTCGCCTTCGCCAGCAACCCGAGGGCATCCCAGGTCTTGCGCGCCTGGCCCCACCGGTTGGGCAGCGACCGGGTCCAGTGGTTCAGCGGATCCTTGACCTCGACATACACGCTGTCCAGGGGCCGGAGCGCCCCGTAGCCCTGTCGCTCGTAGGCCGTGTACGAGATCTGCGGGCGGAGCCAGGTCCCGGTCTCATCCGCCACCCGCGGCAGGTTCACCCGGACCGGGCGGAGGTAGAAGGTGGAATCCAGCTCGACCGTCGTGGTGTCCCCGATGACGCCGCGGATCTGGGTCAGGATGAGCGTCCGGGTGGCGCTGTCCACAATGACGTAGTCGAACCGGGTCGTGAGCGGCCGGCTCGGATCGGAGCTCAGGGAGTCGTAGACCAGGTGGCTGTAGCTCGGGTTGACCCACATCTTCGTGGTCCGGCCCGTCATGTCCTGGATCCCATAGAGATGATTGTAGCCGTCGTAGATGAAGCTGATCTCATAGCCTTTCGGGTCCACCAGCTTGGTCACGTACCCGGCCAGGGCCCCCGACGTGTAGTACCGCACGGTATCCCGGTTGGCGTTGGCGTCCACGCTCTTGATCAGCCGGCCGGCACCATCGAAAACCACCTTGGCGCTGGTCCCGCGGGGCCGCAGTTCCCACCCGGTGGCCGTCCGGACCAGGGTGGTGAAACTCCCCGGCGGAGAGAGATAGAGGCTGTCGCCGTTGCCCCGGAACAGGGTGGCCGCCCCGTTCGACGCGATCAACATCCGCCCACCGTCGCCATCGGATGCCAGCTGGCTGATCCCGGCCGGCCACCAGCCGCTGCCGTAGGGGGTGGTCCGCCGGTCCACCAGGACGATCTCGACGGAGTCGGTGCTGATCTTCGTGGTTCCCCCCGACGTAACCCGCGCCTCGACGGTCAGCCACTTCCGGGTGGGACTGGGGTAGCTGGTGCCGTGAAAATCGCCCTGCAGCGCCACGCGACAGCGCTTCACCGCCCCCGTGGTGCAGCTGGTATTCGATTGCACCAGGGAATCCAGTACCACCCCGCCGTCCCGGAGCAGCACCTTGATCTGATCGGCCGTTCCCGCCGGCCAGGGCAGTTCGAGATCCACCTGGACCAGGGCGCGGGGAAAGGATGTGCGGGACGAGTACACCAGCCCGGCCGACCGGGCCGCGTTCAGGCTGTAGTAGGGGGCCGAGGAAAGGCCGCTCTCGATCTCCGCGCCGACCACCGACAGGCCCGGTCCGAACGGCGCGCTGAATCCCGCGCCCAGCGCCTCGAACGGCATCCCGGCAAACCCGAGAACCGGCTGCTGATCGTTGGGCAACACGGCCCACCGCGTGACCGTCGTGCAGGCGCCCGCCGTGGAGCAGGCCTTCACCTGGACCTGGGCCGAGTCACCGATGCCGAGCCAGCGCGTCGAATCCACCTCCCACTCGACCAGCCCGCGGTTCTGGCGCGCCAGCGCGGTCACGACCTCGCCCCGCCATTTGAGGATCGTCGCGGCCGTATCGATCCCGGCCGAACCGGTATCGCGGATGATCGCTCGGACGACCGGTTGACGGTTCCGGACCACCGCGCGGGACCCGCTGGTCAGCGCCGGAAGCACCAGGCTCACCGCGGGGGCGGGATAGACACTGATCGTCGTGGTCCCGGTCGCCGACGCATTCCCGCTCGCGGTAAGCTTGAGCAACCCGCCGGTCGCGCCGACGTTGAACGTGACGGTCACCTCGTCGCCTTCGCTGGGATCCAGCGAAAGGCTGGACGGCACGACCGAGACACAACTCACCGTTCCGGTCTTGCTGCAGGTCAGCGCGTAGTTGTCCGCATTGGACCCCGTGTTGTGAACATGGAACTGGACCGTGCGGTTGATCGCGTTGGCCAGGAACCAGTACAGGGTGTCCCCTGGCTCGACCGTGACCCCATACGTGCCCCCGCACCCGCCGACGCATTCGGGCAGGTCCTGGGCCTGCACCCGCCCTGACAGGCCACACGACAGCATCAGCGCGGCAAGGACACCGCCAACACCCCACCAACGGCGAACAGACATGGCACCGGCTCCGGATCGGGACGGGCCCCTACCAAGGCAGGCCGCGTGCCGCCGGACGCCCCTCCGGAAGTCCTTGCCGGGCTACGACTTCGCGGGGCCGCCCGCCGGTCCGTTTGTCGCATCGTTCGCATCCATGCGAAGGCCGTTCGCATCCATGCGAATCCGCGGGGCGGCCGGAGCGTCCGCCGCCCGCAGGGCCGCGAGCCGGCGATACACCTGGCTCCGCGAGAGCCCCAGCACCCGCGCGGCGGCCGCCGTGTCCCCACCCTGGGCCCGCACCACCGCCGCCAGGTGCGCGTCGGTGACGGCCCGCAGGCTCGGCTGGACGTCATCCCGCCGCTCGCCCCCGCCCACCGCCCGCGGACCCCAGTCCAGCGCCCGCCAGAGATGATGCACGGCCACCGGCCCGGCGTCCGCATGGACCAGCGCCCGCTCCACCACCCGGATCACCTCCCGCAAGTTCCCGGGCCAGGGGTAATCCTCCAGGACCCGCAGCGCACCCGGCGGCAGCGGCGCCTGCCCATACCGGCGCAGGTAGTGGTTGACCAGCAGGGGCACGTCCGAGGCCCGCGCGCGGAGCGGGGGGAGTCGGAGCGTGACACCGGCTACCCGGTAGTAGAAGTCCGTGCGCCACCGGCCCCCACGAACCAGCTCGTCCACCGGCTGCTGGACACTCAGCACCACCCGCACCGGAATGCGGCGCTCCACCGCGGCCCCGACCCGGCGCACCAGGCCCGTCTCGATCACCCGCAGCAGCTTCACCTGCAGCGCCGCGGTGAGCTCGGCCGCCTCATCCAGGTAGAGGGTCCCGTCCCGGGCCGCCGCGATGAGGCCGGCCCGGGTCACGGCGCCGGTATACGCGCCCCGCACGCAGCCGAACAACTCGCTTTCGGCGAGCGACGGCACCAGACAGGCGACGTTCTCCGCCACCAGCCGGCCACGCGCCCCCGACCGGACGTGCAGCGCGCGCACCGCGAGTTCCTTCCCGGTCCCCGTCTCCCCCTCGACCAGCACCGGCCCGGGCGCCCGGGCCGCCCGCCGGATAGCATCCAGGATGTCCAGTGTCGCCGGGTGCGATCCGATCAGACCGAAGCAGCCGCCGTCCCCACAGGCATCCATGGTTCCATGACCCGCCGGAAGAGGTGATGGTTGTGCGCGGGGCCGTTGCCTGGCAGAGGAATCGGGAGTACGGTCGACGCGCCGCGTTCCTGAGTGGCACCGTTAGCAAGCACGCCGCGTGCCACCCAGGAATCATGATGCAACACCAAGCACACCAAGCTATTGCACTCCTTTGTACAGCTGCCCGCGGCTCGCGAATTGTCAGAATCGGCACAAGTGAATTGTCAGAATTGGCACTGAGGCCTAGGCGGGCGGGCGGGCGGGCGGGCGGGCGGGCGGGC
>JBFXBG010000104.1:0-14128 GCA_050183505.1 Gemmatimonadales bacterium
GCCCCGCGGCGGTCACGCTGGACCAGTGCTGGCAGCTGGTGGAGGCGGCCGAGAAGTACCGGCGGCACAGCGTGATGATGGAGAACTGCAGTTACGACCGGCTCGAGATGCTGGGATTCCATCTGGTCCGCCTGGGGTTGCTGGGCGAACTGATCCATGCCGAATGCGGCTACCTGCACGATCTCCGCGCGGTCAAGTTCTCGACCGAAGGCGAAGGGCTCTGGCGCCGGGCTCATTCCATCCGTCGCAACGGCAACCTCTACCCCACCCATGGCCTGGGCCCGGTCTCCCAGAGCCTGGGCATCAACCGGGGCAACCGGTTCGACTATCTGGTGTCGATGAGCAGCAAGACGCGCGGCCTGCATGGCTATGCCGAGGACCATTTCCCGGAGGGGGATCCGCGGCGGAACGAGCGGTTCCGGCTGGGGGACGTGAATGTCACCCTGATCAGGACGATGAACGGCGAGACCATCTACCTGGGTCACAACTGCGACAATCCCCGGCCCTACAGCCGCGGGTTCCTGCTGCAGGGCACCAGAGGCCTGATCCAGGGCTGGCCCGGCCGGATTCACATCGAGGGCCGCAGCCCGGCCCATCGGTGGGAAGACCTGGACGCCTATTACGAGGAGTTCGAGCATCCCCTGTGGCGGTCGGAAACGGTGCGCCTGGCCACCGGAGGCCACGGCGGCATGGACTACCTCGAGGACGAACGGCTGATCCACTGCCTCCGCAACGGCCTGCCGACCGATCAGAACGTCTACGATGCCGCCGCATGGAGCTGCATTTCGGCCCTGACCGAGGACTCCGTGGCCCGCCGTGGGCGCCCGGTCGAGGTCCCGGATTTCACCCGGGGCCGCTGGAAATCGACGCCGCCGCTGGGCATCATCCAGCCGGCGTAGGGGGCAATGAGGGCAACCTCAACATCCCGTCGGGTTTGGTCGTATTTGGTTGAGCCGCCCTGCCCGGACCCGGAGGAATATCGATGAAGCCGTTGGTCATTGCAGCGATGGTTGCGGCCGCGACACTGGTTCACGCCCCTGCCGTGGAGCTTCCTCTTCCCCCCGGGCCGTTCCGGCCGGCCGTCAACGGGCTGAGGCTCATCACCGCCGATTCCGGCAACGAGGCCCGCTATCGCGTCCGGGAACAGCTGGCGAATCTCGATTTCCCCAACGACGCCGTCGGGGTCACATCGGCCGTGACCGGCACCCTGGTGATCGACAGCTCCGGCGCGATCCTCCCCGCGGAATCGAAGTTCACGGTGGATCTGACCACGCTCAAGAGCGACAAGAGCCGCCGTGACGGATACATCCAGCGCAGAACCCTGGACACCGCCCGGTATCCGTCGGCCGAGTTCGTGCCGGCGCGTTTTGAGGGATATCCGGCCAGGTTCGTGGCCGGTGATTCCGCCACCTTCAAGCTGGTCGGGAATCTCACGATCCACGGGGTCACCCGGGAGACCACCTGGGATGTGCTCGCCCGCGCCACCCCCGGCGGCTTTGCCGGTTCCGCCAGCACGGCATTCCGGTTCGAGGATTTCGGCATGGAACAGCCGAGAGTCGCGATCGTGCTGAGCGTGAAGGACAGTATTGCCCTGGAATACGATTTCAACCTGGTGAGGCCCTGACCAGGCGCTCCGGGCGGCGCCGACCGCCCGGCGCGTGTGTCGCCCGCCTCAGCGCTCCTTCATCCTCATTTCACCCCTCCGGCGTTACCGTGGGTTCCAGGTCCCCGATCTGGAGGTCCCCATGGTGACGCTCACCGTTCCCGACCATACCGCTACCGTACGCATTCCCGCGGGCGGCAAGTACCTCGAAGGCGATCTGACGGTCCCCACCGGCCCCAAGGGCCTGGTGCTCTTTGCCCACGGCAGCGGGAGCAGCCGCAAGAGCCCGCGCAACCAGACCGTGGCGCTCGAACTGGCCAACCTGGGACTTGCCACGCTGCTGTTCGATCTGCTGACCGAGTCGGAAAGCCGCTCCCGGGCCAATGTGTTCGACATCCCGCTGCTGGCCGACCGGCTGGTGGCTGCCACCCACTGGGCCCGGGAGCAGGCCGACCTGGACGGCCTCCGGGTCGGCTACTTCGGCGCCAGTACCGGTGCCGGGGCCGCGCTGGTCGCCGCCGCCCGGCTGGACGGTGACGTCCATGCCGTCGTCTCCCGCGGCGGGCGGCCCGATCTGGCGCGCGAGGACCTGCCGCGGGTCACCGCTCCGACCCTGCTCATCGTCGGCGGCGCGGACGAACCCGTCATCGGCCTCAACCGGATGGCGATGGAACACATGAAGTGCGAATGCCGGCTGGAACTCGTCCCGCACGCCACCCACCTGTTCGAGGAACCCGGCGCGCTGGAGCGCGTCTCCCGCCTCGCGGGAGACTGGTTCATGCTGCATCTGTACCTGGAAGGGCGGAAAGACGGAAGGACGGAAGGACGGAAGGGATGATGCTCCGCCTCCCGTCCTTCCGTCCTTCCGTCCTATAACCCGTACGGCCAGGTCTCGGGCATGCCGGCCGTCACCGAGGTGACCAGCGGCTCGACCGCCGCGGTTTCATCGAACCAGACATACTCGTCGAATTGCCCGGGGAGCACCGCCTCGAAGTAGTGGCTCTGCCGTTCGGTGTCGGGCCGGTAGATCACCCCGATCGCCCGCTCGAGCCGGGGGTCCGCCAGTTCCTGGGGCAGTACGTCACGGTGCGCATGCCGCAGCGGCAGCTGGAACGCGCGGATACCGGAGGCGTGGCAGAGCGCTTCGTAACTCTCGGGGAGGGCGGGGCGCACGGCCATGCGCTCCATCCGGCCGTTCCATTCGGATGCCGCGGCCACCGTCCCGTGGTCGGTTCCGAACCCGATGATGAACACGGCGTCGCCGAAGGCGTCGCGGCAGAGCTGCCCGATATTGTACTCGCCCTGGGCCCCCATCTGGGTGGCCGCCGCGTCGCCGACGTGCGAGTTGTGGGCCCAGACCACCGCCCGTGCCTCCGGGCCCCGGTGCGCCAGAATCTGCTCCAGGGTTTCGAACATGTGAGAGTCCCGCAGGTTCCAGGACTGAACCGAGCCGTAGTACATGGCCCGGTAGTAGGACTCCGCATCCGCGACGACCCGGGCGTTCTGGACGGCGTCGAACAACAGATCTCCGTCACGGGCCGCGTCTTCCAGCCGGCGACGGAGCAGATCCTGGAGCATGGCGAGCGCGGGCTCCTCGCAGGTGTGGAACCGGCCGGACACGGCCGCGCGCCCGTAGAGGGCGGCGTCCGGTTCCCAGGCCATGAGGCAGCCGTACCGGGCCCGCGCGATCCGGGCGGCCTCGGGATCCGTGCCATCGAGGTAGCGCAGTACCGCGGCAATCGAGGTGAACATGCTGTAGAGGTCCAGCCCGTAGAAGCCGGTCCGTTCTCCGGGGGCAAGACCCGCGTTGCGGGCGCGCAGCCACTCGATGAACGTGGCCGTCTCTTCATTGCGCCACATCCAGGTCGGGAACCGGGTGAAGGCTGGTGCTTCGTCCCGCGGCCCCGGGGCCCGGTACCGGGCGTAGCGATCCAGCCTGGCGGCGTCGGGCCAGTCGGCCTCCGCGGCCACGATCCCGAACCCCGCCCGGGTGATGAGTTCGCGGGTGATCCGGGCCCGCATCCGGTAGAATTCCGACGTGCCGTGGCTGGCCTCCCCGATGAGTACCACCCGCGACTCCCCGATCCGGTCGAGCAGCGGCGCGAGATCGGCACCCGGGATGTCGCCGAACGGGGTGCAGCACTCGCCGATCAGATGGGAGAGGGCTCGATCGGCAGCCGCGCTATGCCTGGTAGCTACGCTGAGCATGAGACCTCCTTGAACCGGCCGGACCCTCCGGGCCGCCATAGTACTCGAGACATTCGATCTCCCGTCCCCGCACCACCCGCTTGCCCTTCAGCCGGCCCTGGTATCCGGTCACCACCGTGCATTGGCGTTCGGCACCCCCATCCCCATCCCAGTAGAGAACCACCCAGTCAGCGGTGCGGTTCAGCCGGTGGGCCCGGGGCGTGTTCGAGAAGAGAGCCGTGTAGTGGCGCGTCCCCCGCGTCGTATGCAGGATGGGAAGCCAGGCCTCCCGGGCGGGGTTGAAGCGCCTGGGCGCGATCTTCGGCAGCGCGCCCGTCCGCACCTTGCGGCGGTATTCCCGGTCGACATCGAGCAGTTCCGCCACCCCGGCCTGACCGCTCTCCGGGGCCCGACTCCCCCGCGGCCGCACCCGCTCCAGGCGGGAGGCCAGCGTGTCCACAATGCCCGCAATCCGCCTGGCACCGAGCCCCCTGACCCCCTTCAGCCGCCCGTCATGCGCGGCCGTCTCCAGCTCCTCCAGGGTTTCGACGCCCAGTTGTTCGTGGATCCGCTCGGCGAGGACCGGGCCGATCCCCGGCACCCCGGCCAGCAGCGACACCGGGTCGCTGGCGCCCCGGAGCCGTTCCAGCATCGGATACCTCCCGGTGCGGACCATCTGGCGGATCCCGCGGGCAATACCGGTTCCGATGGTGGGGAGGCGCTCCAGGCCTTCGAGGCCCGAGGCATCCAGGATCGCGGAAGCGGGCCGGTCGAGATGGCGCAGCGTGGTCGCCGCGGCCCGGTAGGCCCGGACCCGGAACCGGTCGCCACCCTGCTCCTCGAGCAGCCGGGCGGTTTCCTCCAGCCGCAGCGCCAGCTGCGCGTTCTGCCGCCAGCCCCGGCGCGGACGACCGTTCCCAGCGTCGATCTCCGGGGTAAACCGGCGCGTGCCATCGTCGAACGGCCGGGCGGTACGCCCGGCGGTGGTATCGGCCATGGAACCCTCCCGGAAAACAGTATGCTGGACGCGGCCTGAAGGGAGGCTGAACCGGAGGTGAAAGGGTGGCCGGGACGGCCGGCCGGCCGTGACGGGCGGCCCCCCCAACTCCCGCCATTCAGCCCGGTCGCGTACTCCACCCCCACCCTCTGGCGCAATCGGTTCCTCCGCCCCAGTTTTCCCCGTCCCGAAAAGTCCCCTTCAGCCTCCGAGGGCCTTCCCATGCACCTCCGTCACACCCCCGCCGCCCTGCTGCTCGTCGCCGCCTGCACCCCGGCTCCGAAGGACGCCGCTCCCGCCGCGCCCCAGGAAGTCGTGTTCACCGCCACGGATTACGCCTTTTCCGGACCCGACACGATTGCCCCGGGGGTCAGCTCGATCCGGATGGTCAATCACGGCGCCACCTTCCATCACATGATCCTGGGCCGGTTCGATGAGGGGAAGACCCTCCAGGACCTGCAGGCGTTCGTCCAGGCCAATCCCACGGGTGAGCCTCCGTTCATGACCTGGCGCGGGGCGGCCGGCATCGTCATGCCGGGCGATTCCACGGGGGAGACGGTCGACCTCCCGGCCGGCAACTATGTCGTGATGTGTTTCGTCAACACGCCGGGCGACAGCGTGCCGCACATGATGAAAGGCATGATGAAGGAATTCGTGGTGACCGGCGAGCCGCACCCGGCCCCGATGCCCGCGGCGGAAGGAGAGATCCACCTGAGCGACTTCACCTTCGCCCTCCCGCCGATGACGGCCGGCACCCACACCTTCCACCTGATCAACGATGGTCCCCAGACCCACGAGGCCCAACTGGTGCGGCTGAACGAGGGTGCGACAGTCGATGCCTTCATGGCTGCACTGGCACCGGGGGCCACCACGCCGCCGCCCGGCGTCTTCGTGGGCGGCTCCGGCGCGCTGAGCAGCGGGCTGGACAACTACTGGACCGTCACCCTGACGCCCGGCACCTACGTCTTCGTCTGCTTCGTCCCGGACCGCACCGACGGCATGCCGCACGTCATGAAGGGGATGATGAAGGAGTTCACGGTGGCCCCAAGCTGAAGCAGGCAAGTGGGGGCAGGGACGGCCGCGGTGGCCGTCCCTCTCCCGTTCACCGTTTACCGCTCACCGCTCACCGTCCGATGTGTCGCAACATCCGCACGCTCTATCATTTCGACCCGCCGGTCACGGATGATGAAATCCGCCTGGCTGCCCTGCAGTTCATTCGCAAGGTGAGCGGCTTCACCAGGCCGTCGGCCGCGAACCAGGCCCCGTTCGACCATGCCGTCGCCGAGGTGTCGACGACGGTCCGCAACCTGCTCGACACGCTGGTCACGACCGCCCCGCCGAAGAACCGGGAGGTCGAAGCCGCCAAGGCCCGGGCCCGGTCGGCCCGGCGCTTCGGCACCGGCTCGACGGCCACTGAACGGGTACCCGGAGACTGATCGCCGGCCGCATCCCCGGATGGTACTCGCCGCCCGCTGATCCGGGACGAGGACCAGGTCCCCATGATGGACAATCTGATCCTCGCCGGGAGCCGGCATGCCGAATTGGCGAATGCGACCCGGTGAGGTACTTTCGAGTCGGCACCCGCGCGATCTGCCCGTCACGCCCCTCCTTGCCTCTGAGCACCGGGAGATCAGTTGAGCGACACCGCCACCCGGCTCCAGACCGCCCTCGCGGGCCGCTACCGCATCGAGCGCGAACTCGGCGCGGGCGGCATGGCCACGGTCTACCTGGCCCACGACATCCGGCACGATCGCAAGGTCGCCCTCAAGGTTCTCCGTCCCGAACTGGCGGCGGTGATCGGCGCCGAGCGCTTCCTGGCCGAGATCAAGACCACCGCCAACCTGCAGCATCCCCACATTCTGCCGCTGCATGACTCGGGAGAAGCGGACAGCTTCCTGTACTATGTGATGCCGTTCGTCGAGGGCGAGTCACTGCGTGACCGGCTGAGTCGGGAGAAACAGCTGCCGGTCGATGACGCGATCCGGATCGCCACCCAGGTCGCCAGCGCGCTGGACTACGCCCACCGCCACGGCGTCATTCACCGGGACATCAAGCCGGAGAACATCCTGCTGCATGACGGTTCGGCCCTGGTGGCCGACTTCGGCATCGCCCTGGCCATGAGTACCGCGGGTGGCAGCCGCATGACCGAGACCGGCATGAGCCTCGGCACGCCGCACTACATGAGTCCCGAGCAGGCGATGGGCGAGCGGGAGATCACCGCCCGGAGCGACGTGTATGCGCTCGGCGCGGTCACGTACGAGATGCTGACCGGCGACCCGCCGTTCACCGGGAGCACGGCTCAGGCGGTCGTGGCCCGGGTGGTCACCGAAGCCCCCCGGCCGCTGAGGGCCCAGCGACACACCATCCCGCCGCACGTCGAGAATGCCGTACTCACCGCGCTGGAGAAGCTGCCGGCGGACCGGCACGCCTCGGCCGCCCAGTTCTCCGAAGCACTGACCAATCCCGCCCTGACCGGCGCCCGATCGGCCGCGGCGGCGGGCCGGCGGACCGGGTGGCGCGAGCGCGCCGCGCCCCTGGTGGTCCCCCTCGCCGTGCTGGCGCTTATCGCGGTCGCGGTGGCCGTCTGGGCCCTCACCCGGACACCGGCACCCCAGGTCAATCGCTTCGCGCTCGCGTTCGGGGCCGACCAGGCCATGAGCGCGCCGGGCGGACTGCGGCTTGCCTTCGCCCCCGACGGCCGGTCCTTCGTCTATGTTGGCGCCGGCGAGAGCGGAGGCAGGCTCTGGATCCGGCGGATGGATCAACTGCAGGCGGAGCCGATCACCGGCTCCGAAGGCGCCACCAGCCCCGTGTATTCCCCGGATGGGGGACAGCTGGCCTTCCTGACACTGAACCCGTTCGCGCTCAAACTCATCCCGAGCCGCGGCGGGCCCGCCACCACGGTCGAATCCAGCAACATGTCGGGCGGCGGTGTCGACTGGGCGAAGGACGGGTACCTCTACTTCGATGCCGCGACCAGCCTCTCACGCATCCGCCCCGACGGGAGCGGCCGCGAGGTGGTCTATGCCCTCGACTCGACCCGGCAGGAAGCGGGCGTGGCCTGGCCCCAGGTCCTCCCGGGATCACGTGGGGTCATCTTCCGGCTCCGTCATACGGGCGAGGTCGCCGGGCAGTACAATATCATGGTGGTGGACCTGAAGACCGGAGTAGCGAAGCAGCTGGTGCGTGCGGTGTTCGCACGGTATGTCCCAACCGGGCATCTGTTGATCGTGACCGCCTCGGGCGACCTGCTCGCCGCCCCGTTCGACCTGGGCCGGCTGGCACTGACGGGCCCCGCCGTGCCCCTGTGGAGCGGGCTCGGTGTCGGCGGATTCGGCGCCGTGGACCTGGCTGTGTCTTCCCGCGGCGATCTGCTGTACTCGCTCGGCGGGAGCCGGGTCATGACTGAAGTCGTATGGGTCGGTCGCGACGGCACATCCACCCCGGTCGACCCCGCCTGGCAGGGTGACCTCATTCAGTCGATCGCCCTCTCGCCCGACGGCACCCGGCTCGCCACCCACACCATCTCCGCCAGCGGCTCCCGGTCCTACGCGGAAGACATCTGGATGAAGGCCCTGGACACCGGCCCGTTGACCCGGATCACGTTCGAGGGACCCCAGAACCGGAGTCCAGTCTGGAGCCCGGACGGGCGGTCGATTCTGTTTACGTCCACCCGGGGCGTGCAGGCCGCCCTGTACCGCAAGCGCGCCGACGGCAGCGGAGGGGCCGACGAGCTGGTCCGCTACCGGGGCGGCCCCCTCGCCCAGGGCTTCGCCTCTCCGGACGGCGAATGGTATGTCCTGCAGACCCTCGGCGGGGACATCCTGGGTTTCCGGCCGGGCCGCGACACGGCGCCGGTCCCGCTCATCGCCACGTCGTTCGTCGAGACCCAGCCCGCCCTCTCACCCGACGGGCGGTGGCTGGCCTACGTGTCCGACGAAACCGGCCGCAACGAAGTGTACGTGCGGCCCTTTCCCGCCGTGGACTCCGCCCGCTGGCAGGTATCGATCACCGGCGGGGTCGGGCCACGATGGGCCCACAGCGGCAAGGAGCTGTTCTACCGAAACGACGTCGACGACATGATGGCCGCGGAGGTCCGGACCGCGCCGCAGTTTGCCATCGGGAGCCAGCACCGGCTCTTCACCGCCGCCCCCTATCTGCGAAGCTCCTCGTTTACCATGTATGATGTGGCGCCGGACGACCGGCGGTTCATCATGCTGCACGCCGGCCCGACATCCGCCGAAGGCGCGGCGACGGGGCTGGTCCTGGTGCAGAACTTCCTGGACGAACTGAAGCGGTCCTCCGCCGAGTGACGCACGTCCCTGCGCATTCCCCAGGCCGCCGTCCTGCCGATCACCCACCGCCCCGGTCAGCCATGCGACTGCACATCCCCTTTCGTGTCATAGCCTTCGCCGTGCTGGCCTCCCTGCCCGGCGCAACTTCGATCCGTGCCCAGGCGGTGCCGGGGCCGGACCGCGCCCGGCTCGAAGCGCGGGCCCGGAGTGTCACCATTGTCCGGGACGACTGGGGCATCGCACACATATATGGAAAGACCGACGCCGATGCGGTGTTCGGCATGATCTACGCCCAGGCTGAAGACGACTTCAACCGGGTGGAAACCAACTACCTCAATGCCCTGGGGCGCCTGGCCGAAGCCGAGGGCGAGTCCGCCATCTACAGCGACCTCCGGATGAAGCTGTTCATCGACCCGGACTCGCTCAGGGCGCAGTATGCGGCGAGCCCGGCCTGGCTCCGGGCGCTGATGGACGCCTGGGCCGACGGACTCAACTTCTATCTGCAGACCCATCCCGATGTGACGCCCCGGGTCATCACCCGGTTCGAGCCCTGGATGGCGCTCAGCTTCACCGAGGGCAGCATCGGCGGGGACATCGAGCAGATCAGCCTGCGCGGCCTGGCCGAGTTCTACGGCGAGAAGCGCACCGGACTGCTGCCGCCGGGCCTTCGTCCACTCGTCACCGAGCCGACCGGCTCCAACGGCATCGCCATCGCTCCGAAGAACACGCTCAACCACCGTGCGCTGCTCTGGATCAACCCCCACACCTCGTTCTACTTCCGCTCCGAACTCCAGATGACGAGCGACGAGGGGCTGAACGCGTACGGTGCCGTGACCTGGGGTCAGATCTTCGTCTATCAGGGATTCAATGCCACGGCCGGCTGGATGCATACCTCCAGCGGGGTCGACAATATCGACGAGTTCCTCGAGACGGTCACGGAGCGGGACGGCCGGTACTACTACCGGCACGCAGGCCGGGTCCGCCCCATGACGGCCCGGACGATCACCGTGCCCTACCGGACCGGGGCCGGGACGGCCCGGAAGACCTTCACCGCCTGGTACACCCCGCACGGCCCGGTCGTCCGGCGGGAGGGGGACCGCTGGGTCACGGTGAGCCTGATGCAGTCGCCGGTGAACGCGCTGATTCAGTCCTACAGCCGCACCAGGGCGCGCAATCTCGACGAGTTCCTCAAGATCATGGACCTGCACACCAACTCGTCCAACAACACCGTGTTCGCCGATGCCGAGGGCCACATCGCCTATCTCCATTCGAATTACATCCCGCGGCGTGACACCAGCTTCGACTGGACCCGCCCGGTGGACGGCAGCGTGCCGGCGACCGACTATCACGGCGTCCTGGCCGTGAACCAGACTCCGAATGTGATGAACCCGCCGGCGGGCTGGGTCTACAACGTGAACAACTGGCCCTGGTCGGCCGCGGGTCCGGACAGCCCCCGCCGGGCCGACTACCCGGCCTGGGTCGAGCGCGGCCGCTGGGAGACGCCGCGCGGCGAGCATGCGCTCCGGTTGCTCCCCGGCCGGCAGGACTTCACCATGGCGTCGCTGGCCGCGGCGGCCTTCGACAGTTACCTGCCGGCCTTTGCCACCATGCTGCCCGCGCTCATCCGTGCGTACGACGCGCTTCCACCCGCCGATACGCTCAGGGCGGCGCTCGCCCGGCAGATCGCCGTGCTGCAGCGGTGGGATTACCGATGGGACATCAACTCGATCGCAACGTCGCTCGCCGTCTTCTGGGGCACCGAAGTCCAGCGCCGCACGGCAGGGGAGGCCCGCGGGGCGGGCATCTCACCCGAGACGTTCATCGCGGAGCGGACGCCCCCCGGCATCCTGCTGCAATCCCTGGTCCGGGCGTCGGACCAGTTGACGGAGGATTTCGGCACCTGGCAGACACCCTGGGGAGAGATCAACCGGTTCCAGCGCCTCGGCCCGGAGATCGACGCCCGGTTCGACGACGCCCGGCCCAGTATTCCGGTTCCCTTCACCTCCGCCCGGTGGGGGTCGCTCGCGTCCTTCGGCGCCAGAGCGTACCCCAACACGAAGCGCTGGTACGGGACCAGCGGGAACAGCTTCGTTGCGGTGGTGGAGTTCGGAGACAGTGTGCGGGCCCGGGCCGTGACCGCGGGGGGGGAGAGCGGGGATCCGGACTCCCCCCATTTCAACGACCAGGCCTGGAACTATGCCGCGGGGTATCTGCGTCCGGTCTACTTCTATCGGAACCAGCTCGAGGGTCATACCGAACGGACCTACCACCCGGGGGAGGACTGAGGACTGAGGACTGAGGGCTGAGGGTTGAGGGTTGAGAACCGAGGCCCCGGGCCCTTATGCCGGCCCGCCCGCCGGGCTAGATTTCATGGTTGACCCCCAGCGATGAACCCTCGCCACCGGTGCTCATGACCACTGCGGAATCCCCGACGACGGGGACGGATTGGACCGCCCTGCTGGCCCCCTACCGGACGCCCTCCCACTGGAGGAGCGCCTGGCAGCTGGCCAGTACGGCGGCGCTGCTCGTGATCTTCTGGATCGCCGCGCTCTGGGGGCTCGAACGCGGCTACTGGCTGAGTCTGCTCATCGCGGTGCCCGCGGCGATGATGGTCGTCCGGCTCTTCATGCTGCAGCACGACTGCGGCCATGGATCCTTCTTCCGCTCCCGCCGGCTCAACGATCTGACCGGGTCCCTGATCGGCATCGTCACGCTCGTCCCCTATACCTACTGGCGCAAGACCCACGCGCTGCACCATGCCACCTCGGGCAACCTCGACGGCCGGAGCTTCGGCGACATCGACACCCTCACCGTCCGGGAGTATCTGAGCCGGCCGAAGTGGAAGCGATTCCTCTACCGGCTCTACCGCCATCCGTTCGTCCTGCTCGTCGTCGGCCCCGTCTGGCAGTTCATCATCAAGCACCGGCTGCCGCTGGACATCCCGCGCAGCTGGAAGCGGGAATGGACCAGCGTCCACGTCACCAACCTGGGCCTCGCCGCCGGTGTCGGGATCATGTGGTGGCTGGTGGGGCTCGACCGGTTTCTCATGGTCCAGCTGCCGATCACCCTCATCGCCGGCGCGATCGGGGTCTATCTCTTCTACGTGCAGCATCAGTACGAAGACACCTACTGGCGCTATCGCGAGGCCTGGAACTACTTCGCCTCCGGACTCGAGGGCGCGAGCCACCTCGTCATGCCGAAGCTGCTCCAGTGGTGTACGGCCAACATCGGACTGCATCACATCCATCACGTATCCAGCCGCATTCCCAACTACCACCTGCAGCGCGCGTTCGACGAGAATCCACCGCTGCAGCAGGTGACGCGGCTGACGCTGCCGAACAGCGTGCGTACCCTGTGGCTCACCCTGTGGGATGAGGACAGCCGCCAGCTGATCGGATTCCGGCAGCTTCGCGCCATCCGCGCCCGGCTCCGCCGGGAGTTCGGCGGCGCCGAGACGGTCGCACCGACCAAGCCCGAGGCCGTCCCGAAATCCTGGCGCTAGCCCGCGCTGCCCTGCCCGCCCAGGCGGACCCGGGTCCCATTCCCCAACTGGAGGCGCCGTGCCCGGTCACCCCCGCAGTGACGCCGGATCCTCCACGACATCTGCCGGGCAGCAACTCGAACGCGCCATCGGCCCCTGGGCGCTGGGGGCCAACGCCGTCAATCTGACGGTCGGCGCGGGGATCTTCGCCTTGCCTGCGGTGGTGGCCGGCATCCTCGGCCCGGCGGCCATCCTCGCCTATCTCATCTGCGGATTCCTGATCCTGCTGGTCATGGCCTGCTTCGCGGAAGCGGGAAGCCGGGTCACACGGTCCGGTGGAGCGATCGCCTATGTCGAAGAGGCCTTCGGCCCTTTCGCCGGGTTCCTGACCTGGGTCATCTTCGCCATCGGCTTCTCGACCGCGGCCGACGCCGCGATCGCCCACGTCCTGATGAACGCCGTCGCCGCGGCCGTCCCGGCCGTCGCCGGCGGGTGGCCCCGGGCACTGGGCATGATCCTGCTCTTCGGCGGCCTCGCCTGGGTCAACATCCGTGGCGTGCGTGAAGGGACCCGGCTCGCCGTGGCAACCACCATCGCCAAGCTCGCACCGCTGGTCCTGCTGGTGGTCCTCGGAGCATTCGCCATCCACCGGCCGAATCTCGCATGGCCCGGCTGGCCCACCGGCGACCAGCTCGGCGCCGCGGCCCTGGTGCTCTTCTTCGCCTTCGCCGGCCTGGAAAGCGCCCTCACACCGAGCGGCGAGATCCGCGACCCGGCCCGCACCGTGCCGCGCGGGATCCTCGGCGGCGCCGGGGCCGTCGTCCTGCTGTATGTCGCCCTGCAGATCACCGCCCAGGGCGTGCTTGGCAACGACCTGGCCCGCAGCACGGCCGCGCCGCTCGCGGCGGTCGCCGAGCGGGTGGCAGGCGGGCCCGGCCGGACCGTTCTTCTCGCGGCCACCGCCATCGCGGTCTTCGGTGCGATCGCCGCCGACATGATCGGGGCCCCGCGCGCCTACCTCGCCGCGGCCGAGAGCGGCACGCTGCCCCGCGTACTCCGCCGAATTCACCCACGATTCCATACCCCGTGGGTCTCGATTCTGGCCTTTGCCGGACTGGCGCTGTTCTTCGCCCTGACCGGCGCCTTCCGGCCGCTGGCGGTGCTCTCGAGCATGGCGCTGCTGCTGGTCTACCTCGGCGTTTGTCTGGCGGCGCTGCGGCTCCGCCGTACACGGGCCTCCGTCCCCGGGGCCTTCCGGACCCCGGGCGGTCCGGCGGTCCCGCTCCTCGCTTCCGCCACGGTGCTCTGGGTTCTGGCGCATTCGACGTGGAAAGAGACGCTGGCGGTCGCGGTGCTGGTGGCGGTTTCCACGGCATATTATTTCGTCCAGGGCCTGGCGAAGCAGCGGCCGCGCCCCGCGACGGCAGGCGCCACCGGGAATGCCGTGCCGGACCGGAGCAGGAAGGGAGTATTCTGTCGAGGGCAGCGTCATTCCCCCATACTGAAAGAGACAATGGGTGATATCTCGCAGCTGAGATCGGCCCTGGCCGACCGCTACCGGATCG
>JBFXBG010000105.1:0-14101 GCA_050183505.1 Gemmatimonadales bacterium
CTTCGTAGTGAAGGACGATAACCTGTCTCACGAACTGCAGCCCTTCGCATATGCCACGATTTCGGGTCGGAGCCTGGTGCGGGGTGAGGAGATCCGGACTAGTCACTCGATGCTCGTCCCTTATTCGGCGGACGGGGTGCTCCTGCCCGAGACCGGGCTCGGCCCGCTTGGAGAGTATCTGCGGAGGCCGGAAAACTACTCGCGGCTCATCAAGCGGACCTGCACTGCCCGGAAGCCCTGGTACGCCTTCCACGAGACTCCACCCCTGACTGAGATTCTTCAGCCGAAGATCCTGTGCAAGGACATCGCGCCTCGACCGCATTTCGTTATCGACCGTGAGGGCCAGATCGTGCCCAGACACTCGATATACTATCTCGTACCCACAGAGCCGGACCGGATCGACGAACTGTGCGAATACCTGAATTCTATTGAGGTGGTCGAGTTCCTCCAGGCACACTGCCAGCGGGCCGCCAATGGCTTCATCAGGCTTCAGAGTCACGTTCTGAAGCGCATTCCGCTTCCGGCTGAGTTAGTCTCGTCACCTCAATTCGCCTGCACCTGACGACCTTCCTCGGCTGAAGCCGAGGCTCGGCTAAGGCTGTTCACTGAAGTGAACTGAAGACGGCCGGGACGGCAGGGACGGCCGGCTGGGAGCCCTCGGCTGAAGCCGAGGCTCGGCCAGGCTGTTCACTGAAGTGAATTGAAGGCGGCCGAGTCGGCCGAATCGGCCAGCTGGGAGCCCTCGGCTGAAGCCGAGGCTCGGCCAGGCTGTTCACTGAAGTGAACTGAAGACGGCCGGGACGGCCGCGACGGCCTCCGCGTTCCCGGGAACGCTCATCCCGCCCCGCTCACCGTTCATCGGATCAGTTCGCCAGCTTCGCCGCCATGAGCGCGTCGGCGGCCGCCTGTGCCCGGCCTGCCTGCAGTGACGAGATATGGTACCCGTCGACCACCGTCGCGCTCATGAGAGGCTTCTGGTCCGCACCGGCCCCCGGCGGAATCACCGTCGCCTCCGCGTTATCGCAGTACTGATCCCACCGGCCGTTGCCGTCGTTGTCCAGTCCATCGCCGTGGCCGAGCAGCAGATCGTGTCCCAGCTCGTGCGCCAGGGTGACCGCGACTTGCTCGAGCGGCACCGGCGCCTGGTTGTCGACCGTCTCGACGATGGTCCACCGGCCGGCCACGTCAGCTGGGTCGACACTCCAGGGAGGGCCCGCGCACAGCGCGGCGCCATGCTGCAGAAACGTGCCCGTGAGGTCGGTCGAATAGCCCTTCTTCGAGAGGTACCCACCCTGGGTTGAGACCAGCTCCCGCACGAACACGACCGTGAACCCAGGCTGGGGGTCGGTTGGATAGTTGTGCCCTCGCCAGGCGTCCTGACAGCTCTGGACCAGTTGCTGGGCTTCATCGGAGCCGAAGCCCCGGTCGTCGTCCACCCGGAGGTCTCCCAGCTTGCCGGGGGCGCTGTAAGGTGGCACGTCGAGGGGTGTCTTCGGCGGCTGGGGGTCGTCAATCGGCAGCGGGTCGCCGCCGGGGACGATGAACGCGATTCCCGCCGGCCGCCAGATTGCACTGGCTCGGACGACCGCATCGGCCGGCAGTCCCGCGGAGGCCGCCGCGCCTTCCACCACGCAGGCCCGGAGCGTAATGAGGCGCTCGGTTGGGCACCCCTGAAGCGCCACCACCCCCGCCGCCAGGAGCCATACACCTGCGCCCGCATACCGTGGCATGGTCCCCTCAAATGACAGGACGCTTCCGCGACCCTCTCAGAACGGACTCCATCATATGGGCCCGGGTGGCGTTGGCAAGATTCGGGTGGGAGCCCTCGGCTGAAGCCGAGGCTCGGCTAAGGCTGTTCACTGAAGTGAATTCAAGACGGCCGGGACAGCCGAGTCGGCCGGGACGGCCCGGACGGCCCACGCTGTCCCCCCTCTCCACGAAGTGGAGAGGGGGCCCGGGGGTGAGGCAGGGGCGGCCGGGACGGCCAGGGGAGAGGCGGCCAAGACGGCCGGGTGAGCCCTCGGCTGAAGCCGAGGCTCGGCCAGGGCTGTTCACTGAAGTGAAATGAAGACGGCCCGGGACGGCCAGGGGAGAGGCGGCCGGGACGGCCGGGTGAGCACCCCGAGAGCCAAAACGCCGCCCGCTCGGGCTTGACATGTCCCGCCGCGACCCGTAGGTCCTCTGCGGGCTCGAGTTCTTCCCTGCCCCGCCGCTTGAAGCACCGCAACCTGCAGGTGTCGCAACGACTGACAGTGCCCATTGACCGGAGGGATCTCATGCGAGCATCCATGATCGCCACGGCCACCGTCGCGCTTCTCACGCTGGCGGGCTGCGCCCCATCCCCCGATCCCCAGCTCCAGGCCAACAAGGACCTGGTCCGCCGGTTCGTCGAGGCCACCAACGCGGCCGACTGGGACGGCCTGACGGCGCTGGTGAGCGAGGACCTGGTGCGCCACAGCGCCGCCACCCCCGGGCCCCCGATCACCTCGCGCGACGGATTTATCGAACTCCAGAAGGCGTTCCTGCAGAGCTTCCCGGACCAGAAGGCCACCGTCCAGCGGATGGTCGCCGAGGGAGATCTCGTGGCCGTGCTGGCCACCTACACCGGCACCCAGACCGGGCCAATGGGCGATCTCCCCGCCACCGGCACGCGGGTCGAGGCCCCATTCCTGGGAATGCTCCGGATTCAGGATGGACGCATCGTGGAGATGTGGGTCGAGTGGGACAACATGGCGATGATGAAACAACTCGGCGTCACGCCGCCGGAGCCGGCGAGCTGAGAGATTGGACGGCCGGGACGGGGCGCCTCGGCTGAAGCCGAGGCTCGGCCAGGGCTGTTCACTGAAGTGGATTGAAGACGGCCGAGTCGGCTGGGACGGCCAGGACGGCCAGGACGGCCGGGACGGCGCAGGCTGTCCCCCCTCTCCACGAAGTGGAGAGGGGGCCAGGGGGTGAGGCAGGGGGCGGCCGGGACGGCCAAAGATGACGGCCGGGACGGCCGGTAGCCCTCGGCTGAAGCCGAGGCTCGGCCAGGGTTGTTCACTGAAGTGAATAAGAGACGGCCGAAGACGGCCGGGACGGCGTACGCCGAGGCAGGGAGACGGCCTTCAACGGCAGGAGAGCGTGTAATGCACCCGGACACCCGGAAGTACAACATGGCCCAGGCCCCGGGCGACCGGGCCCTCTGCCGCCTCCTGGCGGACGAGATCGATCGCGGGCTGCCCGATGCGGAAAACAGGATCTGGCACGCCCACCCGGTGTGGTTTCTCGATGGGAACCCGATCGTCGGGTACAGCAAGCTGAAAGACAGCGTGCGCCTGCTCTTCTGGAGCGGCCAGTCGTTCAAGGAGAAGGGGCTGAACAAGGAAGGGAGTTTCAAGGCCGCCGAGGCCCGGTACACCGCGGCCGATCAGGTGAACACGGGGAAGCTCGCGCGCTGGCTGGCCGAGGCCCGGGAGGTCCAGTGGGACTACCGGAACCTGACCCGGCGCAAGGGCAGGCTGGAGCGACTGAAGTAGGGAACCGGGGCCACCTTGGCCGTCTCGGCCGTCCTGCCGTCCCACCTGCGCCTGCATCTCTTCCGGAACCGCGCCCCGGTGTTGCACCGCCGCGCCGAGGTCCTGCAACCGGCCGGTGGAGCCTGGTGGCACGCGAAGCCCCGTCCCCGTCCTCTGTCTGTGGAGCCCTGAGCGCCGTACATTGGACCGGGGCCTTTACCCTTCAACCCATCGAGGTGGCAATGGAGTTCCTGGTTCCGCTGATGCCCCTCCTCGGGACCCTGCCGATCGCGGTCGCGGCCATCGTCATCGCCCGCATGTGGTTCCGCCATCGTGAATCGCAGGGGCGTCTCGCGCAGCGCGTCGACGCGATCGAGGAGCAGCTGGAGGCCCTCCGTCTCGGTCAGGGCGAGCTGCAGGAGCGATCCGAGTTTGTGGAGCGGGTGCTGCAACAGGTCAGGGAAGCCAACCGGCTGGGTCCCTGACCCGGAGGTACAACAAGTCCCGGGCCCCGGCCAAATGCCGGCTCCCGGCGGATGAGATCAACGCTGCCTCGGCCGTCCCCGCCGTCCTACCGTCCCACCTGCTTCTGCATCGATTCCGGATACCGTGCCCCGTGCACCGTGACGCTCCCCACGGCCTGCTCGATCTCGCGCAGATCATCGGCTGACAGGTCGATCTCCGCCGCGCCGAGGTTTTCCTCCAGCCGGTGGAGTTTGGTGGTACCGGGGATGGGCACGATCCACGGCTTCTGGGCCAGGAGCCAGGCGAGCGCGATCTGCGCCGGGGTGGCCTTCTTCCGCGCCGCGATCCTCTTCAGCTGATCCACCAGGGCCTGGTTGGCCCCGCGGTTCTCCGCGCTGAAGCGGGGGAGGAGGTTCCGGAAGTCGTTCGGCTCGAACTCGGTCTTTCCCGTGATGGCTCCGGTGAGGAACCCCCGGCCCAGCGGACTGAAGGGCACGAAGCCGATCCCCAGCTCCTCCAGCGCGGGCAGCGCCTCGGCCTCGGGCTCCCGCCACCAGATGGAATACTCGCTCTGGAGCGCAGCCACGGGCTGCACCGCATGGGCGCGGCGGATGGTCGCGACGCCCGCCTCGGACATCCCGAAGTGCAGCACCTTCCCCTCCCCGATCAGTCGCTGCACCGTACCCGCCACGTCCTCGATCGGCACGGCTGGATCCACCCGGTGCTGGTAGAGGAGATCGATCCGGTCGGTCCGTAACCGCCGGAGCGAAGCTTCGACCACTTCCCGGATGTGTGCCGGCCGGCTGTCGGTGCCCGCCATCTTCCCGTCCTCTCCGATCCGGAACCCGAACTTGGTGGCGATCACCACCCGGTCCCGCACCGGCGCCAGCGCCTCTCCCACCAGTTCTTCATTGGTAAAGGGGCCGTACACCTCGGCGGTGTCAAACAGGGTGATGCCCTTGTCCACGGCCGCGCGGATGAGGGCGAGGCCTTGCTTTCTCTCGACCGGACGGCCGTAGGCATGGGTCAGGCCCATGCAGCCGAGGCCGAGGGCGGAGACTTCCAGGGTGCCGAGTGTGCGGGTTTGCATCATTTGCTCCTGAAATGTCGTACGGTGAGGATGGACGGAATATGGCGGAATGCCGGCCTCTCCGCCGCTTGTGACGCGGGCGTCGACCGGTTATATACGCCATCGGCATATTTACCGTCGGCACTATTGGTGAGGCCCCGCATGAGCAACCTCGAATACCACGTGCTCCTCGCCCTGGCGGGCGGCGCGCTTCACGGCTACGCCATCAGGGAGGCCGTGGCCCGGGAGTCCGGCGGCACCCACACGCCCCATGCCGGGTCGCTGTACCGGGTCCTGGCCCGCCTGCTCGGCGCCGGGCTGATCCGGGAGGCCGAGCCGCCGGGTAAGGTGCCGGCCCATCCCGGCCACGAACGCCGGTACTACGCACTCACCGCCGGTGGCCGCGCGGCGCTGGCCGGCGAGGCGCAACGGCTCAAGCGCACCGCCGCCGTCGCCGCCAAGCGGCTCGGCCTGGCCTCGGGACGCTGATGAAGGCGACCCTCCTCCGTCTCATCCGTCTCTTTCCGGCCGCGTTCCGGAGAGAATTCGGCCCGGCCATGGCGGACCACATCGCCCGCGACCACGAGGCCGCACGCGCCCGCGGGCGGGGGGCGGCCCTCCGGCACACCGCCGCCGCCGCCTTCGACCTGGTGCGCGCCGCCCTGGCCGAGCGCTGGGACCCGACGCTGGCCCGGCCCACACTGCATCCTCCTGCCCAGTCGAGGGACACGATGGGACACATCACCGAATGGCTCCGCGAGCTCCGGCTCGCCTATCGCAACCTCCGCCGGTCCCCGGGCTTCGCCGCGGTCGCCGTCGGCACCCTGGGCCTCGCCATCGGCGCCAACGCGGGGATGTTCAGTGTGGTAAACCGGGTCGTGCTGGACCCGCTGCCCTTCCCCGAGCCAGGCCGGCTGATGGCGGTCTCGGGCACGGCCCCGGGCTCGCAGCTGCCACCGGAGTTCGGTCTGGCCGCCGAATTCTACTTCGAATACCGGAACCAGTCGCAGCTGGTGGAAGACGTGGCGATCCTCGGCAGCGGAACGTCCACGCTGCGCGTCGGCGACCGGGTGGAGCGCATTCCGATGGCCTGGCCTACGTCGAGCCTCTACTCCACCCTGGGCGTGAAGCCGATCCTGGGCCGCCTCCCCGTTCCCGAAGACGAGGGCCGCGTGTGCGTCATCAGCTACACGCTGTGGCAGACCTGGTTCGGCGGGGACTCCTCGGTGATCGGGAAGACCTACGACGTGAGCTACGGCCGCCGCCAGGTGGTCGGCGTGATGGGGCCGGATTTCCACTTCCCCGATGACCGCACGCTCCTGTGGAATTCGGCCGACATGCGTGAAGCAGACGTCGTGCCCGGGCGGCTTGGTGGCAGGATGGTCGTGCGGGCCAAGCCGGGGGTCACGCCGGAGGCGCTGGCGTCGGAGTTCACCGCCCTGGCCAAGCGGCTGCCGGAACGGTTCGGAGGCCCGGCGAACTACGCCACGCTCATCGGCCAGTTCCGCGCCGTCGTGCGTCCGCTCAAGACCGAGATGCTGGGTTCGGCCTCGGAGGCGCTCTGGGTCCTGCTGGCCGCGGTGACCATCGTGCTCATCATCGCATGCGCCAACGTGGCCAACCTGATCCTGGTACGGACCGAGGGCCGGCACCGGGAGATGGCGATCCGCCAGGCCATCGGGGCCGGCCGGGGGGATCTGATCCGGGTGCAGCTCGCCGAGGCCGTCGTGCTGGCGGTGGCCGCGGGCGCGGTCGCCGTGGTGCTGGCCTGGATCACGCTGCCGCTGATGCTGCTGGCGGCGCCGTCCACGGTTCCGCGCATTGGCGCGGTTCATGTGGACCTCTCCACCATTCTCTACACGGCCGGCCTGGCGATGCTCGCGGCCCTGGCCTGTGGACTGTTCCCCGCCATCCGCGCCTCCTCACCCGACCTGCTGCGGCTGCGCGAGGGGGGCTGGGGTTCCACGCGGCACCGCCACTGGGCCCGCAGCGGCCTGGTGATCGGCCAGACCGCACTCGCCCTCGTGCTGCTCATCGGGTCCGGGTTGCTGCTCCGCAGCTACGACAAGCTGCGTCGGGTCGATCCGGGCTACGACACCCGGGACGTGTTCACCTTCCAGTTCGCGCCCGAGCAGCCCGGGCTGCAGGACGGGGCCGACTGGGCGAACTTCCATCTGGCCTTCCTGGACCGGCTCCGCGCGCTTCCCGGCGTGACCTCGGTCGGCATCGTGGAAAACGTGCCGCTGGATGAAGGGACGGGCATCACACCGTTCGAAGCCGAGGGGCAGGTGGCGGATCCCGACAACACCACGCGGCTCAACTACACCTTTGCGGGGCCGGGCTACTTCGAGACGATGAGGATCCCGGTGCTCGCCGGCCGCGGGTACGACCGGGCCGACGTGACGACCGACTTCGGCGGCGCCGTGATCAGCCAGCGCGCCGCCGAGGCCCTGTGGCCGGGCCAACCGCTCCGGAACGCGATCGGCCGCCGGTTCAAGGCCAGCGGCGACAGCGTGTGGAGCACGGTGATCGGGGTCGTGCACGACGTGATGCAGGACGACTTCCGGCACCCACCCGACCCCCTGGTGTACTATCCGCTGCGCGACGCCGACCCCAAGGCGTATCGGCTGACATCGCCGGGCTACGTGGTCCGGACGCCGCGGGCGGAGGTGATCGCCCCGGAGATCCTGGCGCTGGTTCACGAGGCGGCGCCCGAGGCGCCGATGTACCGGACCTACACCATGGAATTCCTGGCCAGGCGGTCCATGACCGAGCTGTCCTTCACCATGCTCACGCTGGGCGTGGTGGCGTCGCTGGCCCTCATCCTCGGCGTGGTGGGCGTGTACGGCGTGCTTTCCTATATCGTGGCCGAACGCACCCGCGAGATCGGCGTGCGCATGGCGCTGGGCGCGCAGGCGGGGCAGGTGTTGCGGATGGTTGTGGCGCAGGGTGCGCGGGTCGTGGGAGCCGGCGCGGTAATCGGCATCGCCGTGGCGCTGGCGTCCACCCGCGCCCTCGGCGGGCTCCTGTACGGGGTCGCGGCGTTCGATCTGCCGACATTCGCCGCGACCTCCACCTCTCTGGTCGCCGTCGGCCTGCTGGCCAGCTACATGCCGGCCCGCCGGGCATCCAACGTCGACCCGATCGAGTCGCTCCGGGGCGACGGCTGAAGCCGGAGGCGCACTCCCGGAGGGCCGGCTCTGACAAGCCCGCCCCCCGGCCTCGCTTCCCCACTCCCCCGGCGCCGACCCCAGGCCGGACGGGCAGACGGGCAGACGGGCAGACGGGCAGACGGGCAGACGGGCAGACGGTCGGAGAATCTGCGGCCGGCCCACTAGCGTCAAGCCACCTGCCAGTTCACGGTTTATCGTTTACCGTTCACCCTCATGGCCTACTCCCCCGCCGCTTCCCGTTACGACCGGCTCGACATCTTCCGCCGCTCCGGCAACTCCGGCGTCCTTCTCCCACCGGTGTCGCTGGGCCTCTGGCACAACTTCGGCGGCGCGGCTGCGTACGGCAACGCGCGGGAGATGATCCTCCACGCATTTGACCTCGGCATCACCCACTTCGATCTGGCCAACAACTACGGCCCGCCGGCGGGATCGGCGGAGGAGACCTTCGGCCGCATCCTGCGGGAGGACCTGGGCGCGTGGCGGGATGAGCTCATCATCACCACCAAGGCCGGCTACGATATGTGGCCCGGGCCCTACGGCGAGTGGGGCTCGCGGAAGTACCTGCTGGCGTCGCTGGATCAGTCGCTCCGCCGGATGGGGCTCGAGTACGTGGACATCTTCTACTCCCACCGGCCCGACCCGGACACACCGCTGGAAGAGACCATGGGCGCACTGGCCCAGGCGGTGAAAAGCGGCAAGGCGCTCTACGCCGGGATCTCGAGTTACCCGGCTGACCGAACCGTCGATGCGGCCAGGATTCTCCGCGCGCTGGGCACGCCCTGTCTCATCCACCAGCCGCGCTACAGCATGTTCGACCGCTGGATCGAGCCCGAGCTGCTCGGGGTCCTCGAACGCGAAGGCATCGGCTGCGCCGTGTTTTCACCCCTCGCCAAGGGGCTCCTCACCGACCGGTACCTCAAGGGCATCCCGGCCGATTCCCGCGCCGGGCACGATCCGCGGTTTCTCCGTCCGGCGGACATCACGCCCGCCGTGGTGGCCAGGGCCCAGAGGCTGAATCGGATCGCGCAGGAACGGGGTCAGTCCCTGGCGCAGATGGCGCTGGCCTGGGCGCTGCGGCACCCGGCCGTCACTACCGCGATCATCGGCGCGAGCCGGGTGAGCCAGATCGACGACTGCGCGGGCGCGGCCCGGAACCTGGCGTTCACCGCCGAGGAGCTGAAGCGGATCGAGGAGGTCCTCTCCGGAAAGATCTGAGACACGGGACAGCTCCACCGGCCCTTCTGACTCTTCAAGCACCATACACCAGACTGGCGCATGGCCCTCGATCCAGCCGTACCCGGAACCATCCCGACAGTGTATCGCGAGTATGCGCCGGCGCCGGCGCTCCGGCCCTGGCTCGTCTGCGCCTGGACCCTGGAGGTCGGCAACGGGGGCGACCACCACCGGCAACGGGTGCTTCCGGACGGTTGCGCGGATATCGTCTGGATCGGTGAAGTCCGGCCGCTGGTGGTTGGCCCCATGACCCACGCATCACTGGCCACGCTCCAGCCCCGCACTTCGTTGGTGGGGCTCCGCTTCCGGCCGGAGGTGGCTGCGGCCGTGCTCCACGCCGACGCGGGCGAACTCACCGACCGGGACGTGCCGCTCGACCTGTTGTGGGCCGGCGGGACGGCACGGGACGCCTCGGCGCGGCTCCGGGAGGCGCGCACGCCGGAAGCACGCGCCGCCGCGGCGCAGGATTTCCTCGGCGCGCGGCGGACCGCCTTCGGTGCCCCCGATCCCGTCGTCCGTCACGCCGTATCGCTGCTCGCGTCGCCCGGACGGCGAATCGGCCGACTGGCGGATGAGGTGGGCCTCAGCGAGCGGCAGTTGAACCGGCGCTTCCAGGCATCGGTGGGCTACAGCCCCAAGGTGTTCCAGCGGATCCTGCGGTTCCAGCGGCTGCTGGCGCTGGCACAGAGAGGCGGCGCCATTCAGCTCGGACGGATGGCGTTCCTGGCAGGGTACGCCGACCAGGCCCACATGACCCGGGAGGTCAGCGAGTTCGCCGACACGACGCCGTCCCTGCTCCTGGGACGAGCGGACAGCGCGCTCGCCGGTTCCGATCTCCTGCCATAGCTTCCGCCCGGCCTATCCCTCCGACCAGACCGCCAGCTCGTATCCGTCGGGATCGAGAAAATGGAAACGCCGGCCGCCGGGAAAGGCAAAAATCGGCTTCGCGATCCGGCCCCCGGCCGCCTCGACCCGCTCCTGCATGGCCTCGAGGTCGTCCGCATAGAGAATCACGAGCGGGCCTCCCGGACGGGGTTTGCCGCCAGTGGTGAAGCCGCCGTTCAGCCGCCCGTCGGCAAAGGAGCAGTAGTCCGGCCCGTAATCGGTGAATGTCCACCCGAAGGCGCCGCCGTAGAAGGCCTTCGCCCTGGCGATGTCGGCCACATTCAGTTCGATATAGTCGATGCGGCGGTCGTTCTCGGTCATGAACACGTTCCTCGATCGGCGTTTCGGTTGCCGCTGTCCTCCGGCTGAAACCCGGCCCTCGCGTTGTCGTTCAATGGTAAGCGGCCCGGCGCACCGACGTCTTGAACGAATCAGACATGGGCGGGCGGGCAGGATACCGGCCCCCCTTGCCAACCGGAAGCGGGAAGGGAGAATTGAGGTGGCCCTGGCGGCCACCTCTTCCATCTGGCGGGTCCCCATGCTCCCCTCACTGGCCTTGCTCCTGCTGCTCCAGGCCGGCGCCGCCGGTTCTCCCGGAGTCGTATTCAACGCACCCGCCAACTGGATCCCGATCGAGGCGCCGCCGCTCAAGGCGTTCACGGCGCCCGGGCTCGCCGCGGGCGAAATGATTCTCTTCACCGTCTGGCCGGAAGAGCGGGTGGCCTCCGGCACGTTCGACACCTGGTTCGAGGGGAAGCTGCACAACCCGGGCGAAACCGTCCTGCAGCAGACCGCCGTCGAGCGCCGGCCCCTGAACGGGCTGGATGTTCTGATGGTGACGCAACGGATCAGCGTTCCCGGACGGGGCCAGACGGTCCGCCTGGTATACGCGATCGCCTCGGGGCCACGTGTTGCGCTCGCCATGGTGACGGGCAACCGGGATCAGCTGATCACCCGCTACGCCGCCGAGGCCCGGGATTTCCTTGAAAGCCTGCACTTCTCCGAGGAGGCGGCCGCCGTGGTCACGCCACCCGACCACCCGGCTGCTCCACCCGACACACCGGCCGGGATACGCGCCGCCATTCCCCCGGCCGGCTTCAACGGAACCCAGCCTCGCGGGCTCTTCTACCGGCTGCTGACCGGCCTCGGCGGCAGCCGGATGGAGACCGGCACCCGCCTGTTTCTCCCCTCCGGCCGGTTGATCATGACTCCACCGAGCGGTGGGGGCGACGTGATCGACCTCGGCCGCTGCAACGCCGACATGTGCGGAACGTACCGGATCGACGGAGCCTGGCTCACCGTGCGCTGGGACAACGGCGAGACCCGGCGCCTGAGCTATGCCCGTTCGGGCGAGACGTTCACCATGGACGGCGATACCTGGCGTCCCGCGCGAGGACTGGACCGCGCCGAAGCAGTGGGCACCTGGGTCGACCCGGCGGGCGGCGCCGCCCCGGTCGATGCCGGGCTCAGGCTCAGCGCCGACGGCACCTTCACCTGGGGCACCGGCGGCAGGGCAGGCACCCTGCGGGGACGCTACGACCTGCGCGGCCTCACCCTCACGCTCCACTTCACCGACGGTACCACGAGAGACTACGCCTTCTTCGCAGCGGGACGGAGCCGGCCGGCGGGGCTCGTGAGTATCGATGGGAGCGTGTATGTGAGGAGGTAAACGGCCGGGGGCCGGTACGGCCAGGACGGCTAGGACGGCCAGGACGGCCGGGACGGGAGCAAACCAAGTGGGCATTGCGAGGCGCGGAGCGCCGATGCAATCTCCTGATCAGCAGATGGAGTCACGATCGGACCCCGTCGCGGGGCCGGGAGATTGCTGCGGCCCCCTTCTTACATCTCACATCTCACTTCTCACTTCTCACTTCTCACTTCTGCCTTCTCACTTCGATGTCTCTCTCCCGTCGTGAAGCCATCGCCCGACTCGCCGCCCTGACCGCCGTTGCGGCGCTCCCGCGGGAACTGTGGTCGCTGCCCGCCGCCGATCCGCTGGAGGGCACCATCGCGCAGTACCAGGCGGGATACCGCCGCGGGGAGTGGAGCGCCGCCGAGGTAACCGCCCGCGCGCTGGAGCGTTGCCGCACCGACGGTGCGGCGTGGCACGCCATCGACGCCCTGGCCGACTCGGCCCTGGCCGATGCCCGCGCGGCCGATGAGCGCCGGCGCAGGGGCGAGCTCCGCGGCCCCATGGACGGCGTTCCGGTCTTCGCCAAGGCGATCTACGACATGGACGGGCTCCCGACTACCGGCTCCAGCGCCGAGTGGGCCCGGCTCTTTCCCGAGGCGGTGAAACGGGACTCGCTGGAGGTGGCCCGGCTCCGCGCAGCGGGTGCCGTCGTGCTGGGCAAGACCGCCGCCGACGATTTCGCCTATCACGGAAGCGGCACCTCGAGCCACACGGGCCAGGTGCTGAATCCGCACGACCCGACGAAGACCCGCACGCCCGGCGGCTCCAGCGCGGGCTCGGCCGTCGTCGTCGCGGGCGGGATGGCCTTTGCGGCACTCGGCACCGACGACGGCGGCAGCAACCGGATTCCGGCCGTGTGCACCGGTGTCGTCGGCATGAAGCCCACCTTCGGGCTCGTGCCCCGCACCGGGGTCATCCCTACCTGGCCGTATCTCGATACTCACGGACCACTGGCACGGTACGTGGCGGACGCGGCGCTGCTCCTGGCGGCGATCGCGGGCCCGGATCCGTCGGACCCGCTGGCGCTCACCGGTCCGTTCGACGCGGCGCCACTGGCGCGATTGCGCGGCGACGCGCTGGCCGGCGTGCGCCTGGGCCTGGTCGAAGCGCACGTGCCGCGTGACAGGATGACCCCGGAAGCACTCAAGGCCTGGGACCGCGCGGTGCGCGATCTCGAGGCGGCCGGCGCCGTGGTCGAGCCGTTCGCTCCGGCGGTCACATTGTGGGATTACCGTGACGCCTTTACCGCGGCGCAAAAAGGCCGGGGAGACGTTGCCGGTGATTCGCGATCGCCCGCGCCGACGGCCAATGCACTCTACCTCTATTTCAAGGGCCGCACCGACGACCCGCGGGCCGCGGTGCGCCGGGGCTACGACGCGTACCGGCACTACTACGATGTGCTGCCGGAGACCTTCGAGGAATGCGAGCCGCTGCTGCAGCAGCCCATGGCGCTGGATCCGGCTGGCGTGTCCTTTGCCCGCTCGCGTGCCGAGGTTCTGGGGGCACTGGCGGGATCCATGCGAAGGGCCGGCGTCGCGGCGATGGTCTATCCCACCATGCCGTTCAACGCCTTCCGCGTGGCCGACGGCTGGCCGGACGTTCGCACCCCGCTGGGCTACGGCAACTGGCTGGGCCTGCCGGAGGTGTCGGTGCCGGCCGGCATGGGAGCCGACGGCATGCCGGCGCTCAACCTCTCAGTCGTGGGGCTTCCCGGCCAGGACGCACGGGTGCTGGCGCTGGCCCATGGGTATGAGAGGCAGTCGAGGAGATTTGTGGCCGCGGGAAGGGCGAAGTGACAAAGACGGCCAGGACGGTAGACTGACTCACTTCAGTGAATTGCCCGCCGGCCCTCGGCTTCAGCCGAGGGCCGGGAGCAGCAGGAAAAGCCCCCGACTTCGACCTCACCATCTCCGCGCCACCGCCGAATCGCGCTACTCTCAAAGTCGTTCCTGCCTCACGGGGTCCCGCTCTGGCGGGCGGTGGGCCGGCGGGGTAGCTTGCCACCCCCTGCTCCGGGGCGCGGTCCAGCCCCGCTGCGCAATACTCCGCCCGCCCGCCTTCGGTAGATGGCGCGGGCGTGCAGCAG
>JBFXBG010000106.1:0-14067 GCA_050183505.1 Gemmatimonadales bacterium
GCCGCTCGCCGCCGTGACGCGGCCGCGGATCTCGTACCAGGTCGTGCCGCCGCCGATCGCGGCGAAGTACAGGTAGAAGTCTTCGGGAGAGGTGTTGAGAGGAACGTCGAGCCGGATGGTGATGGTGCTGTCGGTCCCGGCCTGCTCCAGACTGTCCGC
This sequence comes from Gemmatimonadales bacterium, assembly GCA_050183505.1. Lineage (GTDB taxonomy): Bacteria > Gemmatimonadota > Gemmatimonadetes > Gemmatimonadales > GWC2-71-9 > JBFXBG01. The sequence continues at coordinate 160 of JBFXBG010000106.1, forward strand.
GTCCAGGAACCGGCGGACCGCCACCGTAGAGTCGCTCACCCGCCGCAATTCCACCAGCACCGTGTCCACCGGAACGTCGACATCACCGGGGGCGCGGAGGAGTCCGGTGAGATCGAGCCCCGCGCGGACCGTGCCCGCCGCGCCGGGACCCAGGGGGGTGCGGTCGCTGCATGTGGAAAGCAGAAAAACCGCCACGGCCAGCACCGCAAACCGGGCGATCTCTCTCCAGCCCCGCCGGCTGAAAGCGGCGGCGTGCGACGATATGCGAAGTGCCAAGGGGGCGCCTGTGTCTTTGAACGGCCAAGCTACGGATCGGCGTGAGAACTGTCAAACCCTTGACAATCCACACTATGCGGCGCTCCCGCTACAGTCTCCAGGTGGCCGGACCGATGAACAGCAGGGCCAGTGCGGCCGCGAAACGCTGGAGCCGGGACGACTCCTCGACCGGCTCCGGCCCACCGCCGTCAGCGGCCATTACCGGAATCGAAACACAGGCCGCCAGGGCGGCCACCAGATCTCCCACCGAGGCGAACCGGTCATCCGGAGAGACCGCCAGAGCAGTGGCCAGAACTTCCCAGAGCGCAACCGGAATGTGCTCGGGCCGGACCAGCGCGCCGGGCCCCCGGAACCGGCTGGCGATCAGGGCCCAGGCGGTCTCGCCCTCGAAGGGCGGCCGGCCGGTCAGCAGCTCATGAAGGACGCAGGCCAGGCTGAACTGATCGGCCCGTCCATCCACCACCTGGTCGCCGGCGGCCTGCTCCGGGCTCATGTAGGTCGGCGTCCCGATGGCAGCGCCCTGTTCCGAGCGGAACATGCGGGATTCCACCACGCTCCGGGCGACCCCGAAGTCCGCGATCATCGCGTGGCCGTGGGAGAGGAGAATGTTCTCGGGTTTGACGTCCCGGTGCGTGATCCCCAGCTCATGGGCCGCGGCCAGGGCATCGGCCACCTCGCTGATCAGCCGCACCGCGGCAACGACGGGCATCGGGCCGTCCTGCTCCAGCCGCTGCCGCAGCGAGCCGGCTTCGAGATAGGGCATCACGTAGTACGGCACGCCGTCGACCTGACCGGAATCCAGCAGGGGAAGGATGTTCGGATGCTGCAGCCGGGCGGTGATCCGGATTTCGCGCTCGAAACGCTGGTTGCCGAGCCGGGCCGCCACCGCGGGATCGAGGATCTTGATGGCCACCCGGCGCCAGTGCCGGACCTCCCGCCCGAGATAGACGGTCCCCGCCCCACCCCGGCCCAGCGCGCCGTCGATCAGGTAACGGTCGCCCAGCGCCGCGGCGACACGGGAGATTTCCAGCGAGTTCGGAGCCTGATCCGTCATGGTGGCCTTCCCCGACAACGAGTTACCCCGGGGAAAGGCAGGAGCGATGCCGTGGAGGGCGATCTCCATCACCTGTATTGGCAAGGACTTACGAAGCGGTGGCCCAGCGGGGGTTGCCCGGTTCCGGGACCGGCTGTCCGGAACCGGACAGATCCTAGACGGCGGCGGCGTTTGTCAGGGTCGGCCACGCCAGGCCGCGGTCGGTCATGCCGAACTCGATCGCCTGCCGGACCGCCGGCATCGAATCGGTTCCGTCCTCATCCGTGGGGAGGGCGCAGGTATCCAGATCCAGCAGGCCATAGGCGATCTGTCGCAGGCAATGAGCCAGATCGGCCGTCGAGATCCCGAGTTCCATGGTGCCGCTCTCCCGCGGACAAGCCGCCGATGATGGTGCTGCACCACCCTGACCGGAACCTGGGTACCAGGGTCCCGAGGATCGGCCTCCCGGGCGTGGTGCATCGCCCGGTCAGGTTCGAAACGCCGGACAGACAAAACGGGTTCCCGTTGGGGAACCCGTCGTACCTGCGCGGAGTGACGCATGGGCTCAGCGCAGACTCACCCCGGCGGCCGGCTTGGGCCCGGACGGATCGAGCCGCAGGGTCTCTCCCGAAGCCAGCATCTGCTCGACCCGTTCCGGATCGAGCGGCCGCGAGAGCAGGAAGCCCTGGCCCCATTCGCAGCCCAGGCTCCGGAGCCGGTCGAGCTGGGCCGGGGTTTCGATGCCTTCGGCCACGACCTTCATCTCCAGATTGCGGGCCAGCGTGATGATGGTCTGGACGATCTCGGAATTCTCGCCTTCGAGGCCCAGCCGGCTCACGAATGACCGGTCGATCTTCAGGGCATCGATCTCGAACCGCTGCAGGTAGTTGAGCGACGAGTAGCCGGTGCCGAAGTCGTCGATCTGGACCTGGACCCCCGCGTTCTTCAGCTCGCGCAGCGTGAGGACACTCGCCTCGGCGTAGTCCATCAGCGCGCTTTCGGTGATCTCCAGTTTGAGGCATTCGGGCCGGAGGCCGACTTCGAGCAGCAGGTTGTTGATCTGCTGGTGAAGATTGACGGTGCGGAAGAGCCGGGCCGAGAGGTTGACGCTCACGCTGAGCGCCGCATGCCAGGGGAACCGTGCCTGCCAGTCGCGCATCCGGCGGGTGGCTTCCTTCAGCACCCACCAGCCGATGGGCACGATGAGGCCGGTTTCCTCGGCGGTGTCGATGAACTCGCCGGGATTGATCAGGCCGCGGGTGGGATGGTGCCACCGGACCAGGGCCTCGAACCCCACCAGCCGCCCTTCCTCCAGCGCCACGATCGGCTGGAATACCAGGGCGAACTCGTCCCGCTCCACGGCGCGGCGCAGGTCGGTCTCCAGGTGCAGCAGCGTGAGGACGTCGGCGTGCATCGCCCGGTCGAAGATCTCGTGCCGGGCCTTGCCGCCCGACTTGGCCCGGTACATCGCGGTGTCGGCATCCCGCAGAACCTGCTCGGCCCGGTGATAGTCCGGCGTCCACAGCGCGATCCCGATGCTGGTCGAGGTGTACACGTCCTGCCCGGCCAGGTTGAACGGCTGGGCCAGTTCCGTCTGGATCCGCTCGGCCACGTGCCGGGCTTCATCCCGGTCATGCAGATCCTCCAGCAGGATGGTGAACTCGTCGCCGCCCAGGCGGGCGACGGCATCTCCCGGCCGGATGCAGCGCTCGAGACGCCGGGCGATGTCCACCAGCAGGCGGTCCCCCTGCACGTGTCCCAGGCTGTCGTTCACCACCTTGAAACGGTCCAGGTCGAGAAAGAGCACGGCAAAGAGCTCGTTCGGGTGGCGGGCCGAGCGGGCCAGGGCGTGTTCCAGCCGATCGAGAAACAGCGCGCGATTGGGGAGTCCGGTCAGGGAATCATGCAGGGCGTCGTGCACCAGCTGCCGCTCGAACGTCTTCCGTTCGCTGATATCCGTCTGCGATCCGGCCAGACGATACGGATGGCCGTCGGCGTCCCGGAGCAGAATGCCCCGGGCCAGCATCCAGCGGAATTCACCGGTCTCCACCCGGATCCGGTATTCCACTTCGAGGTGGCTGCCGCCGCCGTCCACCACCGACGCGACTTCCGCCCGGACCCGGTCGACATCGTCCGGATGAACCCGGCCGAACCACTCCTCCGGAAGCTCGGAGAGTTCGTGGTCGCCAAAGCCCAGCATCTCGCGCCAGCGGGGGGAGAAATAGACCTTGCCCGACCGGATGTCCCAGTCCCACAGGCCGTCGTTGGAAGCGCGCGCGGCAAGCGCGTACCGCTCCTCGCTCTCCCGCAGGGCCTGCTCCACCCGCTTCCGCTGGGTGATGTCCCGGTAGCTGCCGTAGACCGCCACCAGCTGCCGGTTCACGATGATGGGGGTCCCCAGGATGGACACGTCCACCAGCGAGCCGTCCTTGCGGCGGCGCCGGGTCTCGAGACTGATCGGGTCTCCCCGGGCGGCGCGCCGGGTAATGCCGCTGGCCTCGTCCAGCATCCCCGGCGGGGCCAGCAGGTCGTCCACCGAGTGCCCCCGGGCTTCTTCCGCGGTGTAGCCGAAGAGGCCGGTGAAGTGGGAGTTGACCCGCAGGATCCGGCTGTCGTTGTCCACCAGGACCAGGGCGTCCGGCGCACTCTCGAACAGCTGCTCCAGCGAGGCCTTCTCGATCGTCAGATGGTTGGAGGCCGCGTGGTGCTCGTTGATGAACGCGTCGAGGTAGAAGACCAGCAGGAGGGCGAACGCGCTCACGGCCAGATGGGCCGCCTGTTCGCCGAACCCGGCCATGCGGCCCGGGGCCTCGGGGTTGAGCAGAGTGGGAATGGAAAGGACCGCAATGAGCCCGGCCAGCAGGCCCATCCGCCAGTCCCGCTGGCGCCGCCAGAGCACCACCGACAGCCCCAGGGCGGCAATCAGCAGGAGGTAAGAGAGAAACGGAAGCAACGTCATCCGTCGACGATCCCGGTGTTTTCAGGCCGAGCGGGCACCCGAACGATCAGCATCAAATCCCCGGGCGGCGGCGGCTGAGCCTACCGGGCTGGTTGTTTCCCTGACAATGAGTAAAAAGCTTACAGCAAACGGCGGGCCACGCCAACGGCGGCAAAACCTAGGAGCGGCAATCTCTTAGCGCGGTAGGCGGATGCGGGCTTCGACCCCGGTTTCCGATCGGTTCTGCAGGGTCAGTGAACCCCCGTGCCCCTCTGCAATTTGCCTGCATAGCACGAGCCCGATGCCGGTGCCCTGGGGCTTGGTCGTGTAGAACGGCACGAACAGGTTGGAGGTGCTGGAAAGCCCGGGGCCTTCATCCATGACCCGGATTTCCACTGCGGCAGGCAGGACCCGCCAATCGACCGTCACCCCGCCCCCGGTCTCCAGGGACGCATCGGCCGCGTTGCGCAGCAGGTTGATGAGGAGCTGGTCGAGCTGGTCCCCGTCGGCGGCAATGGTGACCGGAGGACCATCCTCGACCCGCACGCTCACCCGCGGCTCGAGGGTCGCGACCCGGTGAATCCACTCCCCCACCGAGACCGGCGCGGTCCGCGGCGGCGGCAGTTTGGCCAGCCGGGCATAGGACTGCATGAAGCGGCTCAACGCCCCGGCCCGGCCCCCGATCACGGCCAGTCCCGCCCGGAGGTCGGTGTCCCAGTCGGGAGGTCGCGGCTCCCGGTCCAGCAGGTCCGCCAGCGTCGCCGCCAGGGACGTGATCGGTGCCAGGGAGTTGTTGATCTCGTGGCTCAGGACCCGGACCAGCCGCTGCCAGGCCTGGCGCTCCTCCGCCCGCAGCGCCCGGCTCACATCGGCCAGCACCAGCAGCTCGTGGGGCCGGGAATGCTGGCGGAATGAGCTGCGCCGGATTTCCCACCGTCCGACCGCCCCCGCGACACTCTCGACCAGACGGGGGACCTCGCCCTCGAGGCAGCCCAGAAGCCCGAGGTCTTCCGCGCTCAGGTCGAGCAGCTGCTCGGCGGGGCGGCCCAGCAGCCGCTCACCCGCCCGGTTGACCAGTTGGAGCGTCTGGCTCTGATCGAAGGCAAACACCGCGACATCGATCTCTTCCATGACCCGCCGCAGCAGGGCGGTCGCCTCCAGGGCGCCGATGCGCTGGTCCTGCAGGGTATCGCCCAGGGCATTGATCTCCCGGACCACCTGGCCCAGCGGATCCCTGCCCTCGGCCCCCCGGCCCCGGCTGGAATAGTCGCCTTCCCGGAGGCCGGCCAGCAGACTGGCCAGGGTCTGCAGCGGGCGGATCACCTGATAGCGGATGGCGAACGCGCCACCGATCCACCCGCCCAGGATCACCGGGGTCAGGGTCGCCCGGAGCGGGGCCCCGACCGGATGAGACCAGAGGTACCAGAGCGAGAGGGCCGCCCCCGGCAGGCCGGCCGCGAGGGCCAGGGAGAAGACGCGGCGGTCGTGACTCGCTTCCCGGCGCGGGGCGGGGCTAGAGGCCATGGCGCTGCAGGCGGCGATACAGGGCGCTGCGGCTGAGCCCCAGCGCACGGGCCGCCAGACTGACGTTCCCCTCATGCCGGGCCAGGGCCTTCTGGATGAGCACCCGCTCCACTTCCTCCAGCGGCATGTCTTCCAGGGTCGTTGCCACACGGTGGGCCGGTTCGAGGTTCAGGTCGCCGGCACTCACCTGGTCGCCCCGCGCCAGCAGGACCGCGCGCTCGATGGCATGGTCCAGCTCACGGACGTTGCCGGGCCAGGGGTATGACCGCAGCAGACGGACCGCCTCCGCCTCGAAACCGGACACCCGCTTACGGTAGCGCGCCGCGTAGCGGGCCAGGAACATCCCGGCGAGCAGGGTGATGTCCTCGCCCCGTTCGCGGAGGGGCGGGAGCCGGATCTCGATCGTATTGATCCGGAACAGCAGGTCCTCCCGGAACCGGCCCGCCTGGACTTCTTCCCGCAGATCGGCGTTGGTGGCGGCCAGCACCCGGACATCCACCTTGCGGGTACGGGAGGAGCCGACCCGCTCCAGCTCGCCGGTCTGGAGCACGCGGAGGAGCTTGGCCTGCTGACCGGGCGGGGTGTTGGCGATCTCATCCAGGAACAGGGTACCCCCGTCGGCCAGCTCGAACCGTCCGACCCGGTCGGCCTTCGCGTCGGTGAAGGCCCCCTTCACATGGCCGAAGAGCTCACTCTCGAAGACGCCGTCCGAGAGGCCGCCGACGTTGACGGTGACCATCGGGCGGGCCGCGCGGGGTGAGGTGCCGTGAATCCACTGGGCAACGACCTCCTTCCCGGTCCCGTGCTCCCCGGTGATGAGCACATTGGCTTCCGAGGGCGCGACCCGCTCGAGCAGTTCCAGCACCGGCCGCATGGCGGGGGACTGCGCCACCAGTTCGGGCCGCCCCTCCGGACGGAGGAGCCGGTTTTCCGTGGCCAGGCGCTGTCCCTCCCGCAGTGCTCGAGCCAGTTCGATCTGGGTCCGAAGCGTGGCCAGCAGCCGGGCGTTCTCCCAGGGTTTCTCGATGAACCCGCGGGCGCCGCGCTGCATCGCTTCGACCGCCTTGTCGACGCTGCCCCAGGCGGTCATCACCACGACCGGCAACGTGCTGTCCATGGCCCGGAGCCGGCTCAGCAGGTCCATGCCTTCGCGGCCGGAAGTGGTGTCGCGGGTGTAGTTGAGATCGATCAGCACGGCGTCGAAGTCCTGCTGTTCGACCAGGGCGATCACTCCCTCCGGCACATGGGCCGACTGGGTGACGAACCCCTCTCCCTTCAACAGCAGGCGGAGAGCTTCCAGCACGTCGGGCTGGTCGTCGGCGATCAGCACCCGGGGGGCAGAACTGGACATGGCAGCCGCGATTCAGAGTGAACGGAATGAAGAACCGCCCGGCAGGCCCGGCGGCGTCGTATTAACATATCCCGATCCCGGCCGGGGGAGGACCGGTTGCAGCCCGGACCCGCGGGGCCTGGCCTGCGAGACTTAACGCGACCCGCCGGATCACGTCTGACCGGCCATGAGACGTTTCTGCCTCCTCATTCTCATCCTGCTGCCCCCCCCACCGGCCGCAGGGCCCGGGAGCCCGGTTCCGGCAGCCGCGCGCGACTCGGCGAGGCACGCACTCAACCGGCTGGCGTATGGCCCCCGCCCCGGGGCAATCGAGCGGGTCGCGGCATCCGGGGTCATGCGGTGGATCGACACCCAGCTCGATGCCCGTCAGCCGGAGCCCGACACCCTGGTGTCGCTCCTGCGCGGCTTCTCTCTCCTTCATACGAGTCCCGATCACCTCGCCGGACTCTTCCGGCGCCAGTCCCGGGCGCGGGCGGCGATGCGCCCGGGTGCGACACCGGATCCGGACGCCCTGGCCGCCCTCGACTCCGTACGGAGACTGGTGCGCGGGGTGGCCGGGCAGCTGCAGCAGGCCACGATGGTGCGGGCGGTCCTCTCGGAGAATCAGCTCCAGGAGGTCATGACCGATTTCTGGTTCAACCACTTCAACGTCTTTCTGGGAAAAAACGCCGACCGGTACCTGACCCCCGAGTTCGTCGAGCGAACCATCCGCCCCCGGGTGTTTTCCCGCTTTGAAGATCTGCTCATCGCCACGGCTCAGAGCCCGGCGATGCTGGTGTATCTCGACAATGCCGCGAGCGTGGCCCCCGGCGCGATGCCGCCCGGCGTGGCCCGGCGCGGCCGCCGGGCCGACCCCCGGCTGGATTCGCTCCGTGCCCGCCTCCCGACCGGGATCAACGAAAACTACGCCCGGGAACTCCTGGAGCTTCACACCCTCGGCGTAGAAGCCGGCTATACCCAGGACGATGTGATCGACGTGGCCCGCATCCTCACCGGATGGGGCGTCGAGGGGCCCGGCCGCGGCGCCGGCTTCGAGTATCACTCCTGGGCCCATGACACCGGCAGGAAGACGGTCATGGGAACAGCATTCCCCGCCGGCCACGGCCTGGATGAAGGGCTGCGCCTCCTCCGGTTCCTCGCGGCCCACCCGGCCACGATCCACCAGGTGAGCCGGGCCTTGTGCGCACGGTTCGTCGCCGATGATCCGCCGGACGGCTGCGTGGACGATGCCGCCCGGGCCTGGCGCCGGACCGACGGCGACATCCGCGAAGTCCTGCGGGCCATCTTCCACGGCCCCGACTTCTGGGCCGCGGCAGCCCGGGGAACCAAGATCAAGACGCCGCTGGAGTTCATCGTGAGCGCCACGCGAGCCATGGGCGGCATGCCGGACACGACACCACGCCTGGCGCAGGCCGTGACCCGCCTGGGACAGCCGCTCTTTCTGCAGAGCGCCCCGACCGGTTATCCCGAAACTCAGGAAGACTGGGTCAACAGCGGGGCGCTGCTCACACGCATGAACCTGGCCGTCGCCCTGGCCGCCGGGCGCCTGCCGGGCGTGCGGGTCGATCTGGGGCAGACGGCGGCGCTCGATTCCGATCCCGACCGGATCATTTCCAGCCTCGATTCCGCCGTGTTCGGCGGTACGCTCACGGAACACACGCGGACGGTCCTCCGGCGCGAACTGGCCGACGTGAGAGACCCGGTTCAGGCCAGAGCCTACGCCATCGGGCTGGCTGTGGGTGGCCCGGAGTTTCAGCGACAATAGGAACGGACGGTCCGGCGGGCCGACGGTTCGTCAGACTCCACACCAGAGAAGGCGGTCACGAATGTCCCGAACCATATCCCGCCGCGTCTTCGTCAGAGCCGGGGCGCTGGCGCTGGTAAGCTTCGGGCTCGACCCGTTGTTCCTCGACCGGGCCGCGTATGCGATCACGGCCGGGAGCGCTCCGGGTACCCGGGGCAAGGTCCTGCTCTGCCTCTTCCAGCGGGGGGCGGTGGATGGCCTGAGCATGATCGTCCCCCATGGCGACACCGCGTACTACCGGGTCCGGCCCAGGATCGCCGTCCCGGCATCGGAGGTGCTCGATCTGGATGGATACTTTGGTCTTCACCCCGCGCTGGCCCCGCTCAAGCCATGGTGGGACAACCGTTCTCTGGCGCTGGTCCACGCGGCGGGTTCTCCAGCCGCCACCCGCAGCCATTTCGAGGCGCAGGACTACATGGAGACCGGGACGCCGGGGACGAGGTCTACGACGGACGGCTGGGTCAACCGGTTCTGCCAGCACGACCGCGAACATGCCGACACGCCCTTCAAGGCCGTAGCGTTCGGCTCGCAGTTGCCGCGGATGCTGGCGGGCTCGGCCCCGAGCCTCGCGATCGGGGACCTGCGCAGTTTCGGGTTCCGGACCGGGACCCGCCGGGTGGCGGACCGGATCACCCGGGCCTTCGAGGCGCTCTATCAGGGATCTTCAACCGGGCTGCTCGCCTCGTCGTCCGCCGAAGGCTTCGAGGCGATCCAGATGCTCCGCAGCGCCGACCCCACCCGCTACGCTCCGGACCACGGCGCCGAGTATCCGCGAGGGCGATTCGGTGAGTCGCTGCTTCAGGTCGCCCAGCTCATCAAGGCCGGCCTCGGCCTCCAGGTGGCCGTCGTGGACGTGAGCGGCTGGGACACCCATGTCGGCCAGGGCGCCGGTGAGGGGCAGCTCGCCAACCGCCTGGGGGAGCTGGGCCAGGGCCTGGCGGCGTTCGCCCGGGACCTGGGGGAGCGCATGTCGGATGTCGTCGTGCTCACCATGTCGGAGTTTGGACGGACCGTGGCGGAAAACGGTACCGGCGGCACCGACCACGGACACGGGACCGCCATGATGGTGATGGGAGGTGGGGTGCGGGGTGGGCGCGTGGCCGGCCGCTGGCCCGGGCTGGGCGCGGACTCACTGTACCAGGGCCGCGACCTGGCGGTCACCACCGATTTCAGGGATCTGTTTGGAGAGGTTCTGGTCCGGCATTTCGGCGGGGCCGACCTTGCGGCCGTCTTCCCGGACCACACCTCGGGCCCGCAGACCTGGCCCGGGGTAATGGAGGCTGGATGATCGGGTAACCGATCGGCCCCGTCCCAGGGCAGGGATGGTGGTCGCCGGCCGCAAGGGGAGCCACGACCACCCGCCCTCCACCGGCCCGATCACCCGATCAGCCGGCGCCTTCAGTTCTTCAGGTACTGGACCGTGACCCGCAGCACCCGCGCGTCCTTCAGCGTTCCGGGAAGCGAACCCAGTTCGATCTGGCTCATACTGGCCTGCCGGACGGCGGGCCCGCCCGGGGCCGCGATCCAGCGGGCCGCCGATTCCCGGGCGGCCCGAAGGCCCGCCCACCCCACCTGGGCATCCACCACCCGGGCAGTCGCTTGCAGCCTGCCAGAGTATTGAGCCGCGGCCGTCTTGGGAACCGCCATCAGAATCAGCGCCAGCAGTGAGCCGGCGAGGAACGCACGCAGCATCGGAATCTCCCCGGGCACCGCCGGGGAGCGGTGCCACTCCGAGAGACATAATGCACGAGGTGTGCTTGGCTGCAAGGGGAAGCCAACTCCAGTGCGCCCAACGAGTTAGTGGATTCAGGATGGCTGCAGGAATCCGCCAGAATCGTCGATAATCGTGACAGTCATGGCTGGCTATCTATCTAATTCATTGGCAACAAATACCATCACTCAATGTGGACCGCACCGTACGATATCTATACGCCACTGTAGTAATTGGTCGATTCTGGCATACGCTTTGCCTTCCCTCGCGGTGAGTCGGGGCGATGGGCCCCGCCCGGTTCAGTCCTTTGACGAACCAACCCAACACCACGAGGAGTTGAGTAATGCGCACCGTTCTTCGGATGTCTGCCGGGCTGCTCGGGCTCGCCCTGATGGCGACCACGGTTCAGGCCCAGACCAACAACGCCACGATCACCGCCACCGCCGTGGTGCAGTCCCCGATCAATGTGACCGGGTTCGCCCCGCTCGACTTCGGGAACGTCTTCCCCGGCGTCAACAAGACGGTTGCGGTGACCGACGCGACCGCGGGCCGCTTCGACGTCACCGGCGCGAACAGCGCCCCGGTCTTCATGACCTTCGCGCTGCCGACCGACCTGGCGAGCGGCGGTAACCTGCTGCCGATCGGCACCTGGACCGGCAACTGGAACACCACGGCTTCTCCCACCGGCACCGGGTTCACCCCGTCGGCCGGCACCACCGGTGCGACCCTGAGCGGCACCGGCCTGCTGTTCGTGTACGTGGGCGCCACGGTGAGCCCGGCGGTGGCCCAGCCGGCCGGCACCTACAACGGGTCGGTGCAGCTCACCGTCACGTACTAGCAGCGTCCGCGCGGGGCGCGGATCATGTGGAAGTGGCGCGCCGGCGGGGGTGGGTATCTTACCTCGGCCGGCGCGCGCATGATCACCCTCGCTTCGAACTGCCATGTTCCGATCTCTGCTGGTGGCTCTCTGGTTCTCCGCCCTGCCCCCGATGCTGGCCGCGCAGGGGCCGCCGATCCAGGCGAACGGGATCCGGGACCTCGATTTCGGCACCGTGATCCAGGGAATCCCCTCACGGGTGGCGCCCAGCGATCCGGTCCGAAGCGGCGAGTTCGAATTCATCACCGCGATCGGCAACCGGATCCGGATGCAGTTCACGCTCCCGACCCGGCTCAACGGACCCGGGAATGCCCGGATGCCGATCAGCTTCGGCGCCACCGACGGGATCGCCACCGGCACGGCCCCGACCAGCATCCCGGTCACGTTCGATCCCCGGGTCGCCCAGACCTTTCTCATCGTGACCAGCAGCCGGATCCTGGTTTTCATCGGCGGGACCGTCAGCCCCGCCGGCAACCAGCGGACCGGGACCTACACCGGAACCATTCGCATGACGGTGACTATCCTGTGAAGCGCTTCGCACTGGTACTCGGACTGATACTCCTCCCGCGGCTGGCCGCGGCGCAGGGCGTGCTCATTGCACCCCATGCGGTGTTCATCGATCATCGCACCCGGAGCGGATCGGTCACGCTCTACAATCCGGGCAACGACCCGGTCGAGGTCACCGTCGGAGTGATGTTCGGGTATCCGGTCACCGACAGTGCCGGCGCCTTCAGCCTCTACACCCCCGAGCCGCCCGACTCGACCCTCCCCTCGGCGACCGACTGGATCGAGGCCTTTCCCCGCCGCACCCGGCTCGGGCCGCGGGAGCGGCAGACCGTCCGGCTGCTGGGGCGGCCGCCGGCCCGGCTCCCCGACGGCGAGTACTGGACCCGGCTGGTGGTGACCGCCAAGGGCGGCCAGGTCCCGGTCACCGGCGTGGAGGATACCAGCCGGATCAAGATCGGACTGACCCTGGAAGTCCGGACGATTCTCCCGGTCTACTATCGGAAAGGGCCGGTTGCCACCGGCATCCGGTTCGGGGGCATCCGGGCCGCCGTCGAAGGCGACACCCTGGTAGTCCGTCCCCGGCTGGTACGGAGCGGGAACGCCGCCTTCATCGGCACCATCCGCGGCGCCCTGGACGATTCCACCGGGGCGACGGTGGCGGCGTTCGAGATGCCGATCGCGGTGTTCTTCGATCTCGATCCGCGCATGGTCGCACCGGTCCCGGACAGCCTGCCGCCCGGCCGTTACATGCTCCACCTCGAGGCCGCGAGCGAGCGGGAGGACCTGGCGCCGACGTCGCTGCTCAGCATCACGCCGGTGCGCGACTCCGTCGAGGTCCGCGTCCCATGACCCGTCCGGCGGCCGTGCTTTCGACCCTGATCGGTCTGGCGGCGGTCGCCGGTCCCGCCGGGGCGCAGACGCCCACCGGCTCGATGGCCACGACGGCGCAGGTCGTGAGCGGACCGATCACGCTGAACGTCCTCCGGAATCTCGATTTCGGCCAGGTCCCCACCGGCGTTCCGACGACCGTGGCCCCCAACGCCGCCGGAGCCGCCGCGGTCCAGGCCATCGGAAGTCCGAACACGCTGGTCAACATCTCCTTCACCCTGCCGACCGTCCTGGACAACATCCAGGCCCAGCCGGGCGTCACCATGCCGATCGTGTTCCTCAACAACTCGGCTCGCTGGCGCCGGGCCCGGAACAACCCGAACGGAGGCACCCAGTTCAACCCCGCAAACGGCGCCGTGGGCCGGTTCGGGCCGCGGCGCAACCCGACTCTCTATATCTGGCTCGGTGGACGGGTAACGCCCTCGGCAGCCCAGACTCCCGGGATCTATACCGGGACCGTCGTGGTGACACTGGAGTACTGAGCCGTGTCCTCCCGCCGTCTCCGCCGGGCGCTTCTGCTCCTGACCCTGCTGGCAACACTGCCGGCGGTGGCCGCGGCGCAGGCGACGGCGGACTCCACCGAGCAGGCATTGATCGAACTGCGCCTGGGGCGGTTCCTGGGCCAGACGGTCGCGGCCTACCGGATCGGAGATTCGGTCCTGGTCCCGCTCGGGGTCTTCATGGACATGGCGGAGATCCAGCACCACTACGTCCCCGGCGGGGGACTGGAAGCGGTCATCCAACCCGGCAATGTGCGCTTCAGCCTCGGGCAGCGGTGGGACACCCTGGTGGTCGGCCGCCAGGCGTGGCCACTCGCCGGCGCGGATCGCCTCTACCGGAGCGGGGAGATCTATCTCGGGACCCGGGTACTGGAACAGGCGCTCGGCCTCCGGATCATCGTCAACTGGTCGGACCTGCTGGTGGTGGTCGCCAACGCGGAAATCCTGCCGGTGGGCCGCCGCCTGGAGCGGGAAGCCGCCCGGCGGGCACTGGCGGGCC
>JBFXBG010000107.1:0-14031 GCA_050183505.1 Gemmatimonadales bacterium
CTCCAGGCTGTCACCAGCAGCGCGCGGCTCCCGGTTTCGACTGCCGGGAGCGAGTCTAGGTGCCGGCGCGGGCCTGAAGAACGATTCTGGGACGGACCGGGCCCTGGCGGGATGAACCGCGGCCTGACGGGTGGCGGGAAGGATCAGATTTCGCGGCCGAGACGGGACTGGACCCGGTCGCGGTAGGTGCGGCTGAGCGTGAGCTGCTGCCCCCCATGGAGGCGAATGAGATAGTCGCCGTGAAAGTACGGCTCGAGGTCCCGGATCCGGTCGACGTTAACGATGGTGGAGCGGTGAATCCTGAGGAACTCGCGCGGGTTGAGCTTCGCCTCGAGCCCGGACATCGTCTCCCGGAGCAGATGGCGCTCGCCGGCCACATGGACCCGGATGTAGTTGCCGGCCGACTCGAACCAGTCGATGTCCCGGACCCGTACCAGGACCGAGCGCGACCCCGACTTCACCAGCAGCCGGTCCTGGTACGCCGAAGCGCCCGCCAGTTCCGCCAGGAGTGCCGCCAGCCGCTCATCCATGCCGCCGCCCGCCTGCCGCGCGATGGCCGTCCGGGCCCGGTCCAGGGCCACGGCGAACCGCTCCCCATCGAAGGGCTTCAGCAGGTAATCCAGGGCGTGAACCTCGAATGCCTTGAGGGCAAACTGATCGTAGGCCGTGACGAAGACCACGGCGGCCGGCAGGTCGTCCGGTACCGCCTCCAGAACCTCGAACCCGGACATCTCCGGCATCTGCACATCCAGGAAGACCAGGTCCGGGCGCAGTTTCCTGATGGCCGTGACCGCGGCCGTCCCGCTGCCGGCTTCGCCCACGACGGTGACGCCGGGCTCACCGACCAGGTGTTCCCGGACCTTGTCCCGAGCCAGCGGCTCGTCATCGACGATCAGGATGCGGATCGCTGGTGAGTCCATGGATCGGCGTGGGTTGAGACCCGGTGCGGAAAGGAAGCGTGATGTGAACCGCGAGGCCGCCCAGTTCGCCGTGGCCAAGCTCGAAGGACTGCTGCTCGCCGTAAAGCTGCGCCAGGCGGGCCCGGGTATTGGTGAGGCCGATCCCGGTGCCGTTCGTGCTCTCCGGCGGGATCGTCTCCAGGCCGGGGCCGTCGTCGGAGACGGCGAGCGTCAGCCGGGCTCCGTCGCGGCGGGTCCGGACCTCGATCCGGCCGGCCGTCGCCCGGGGCTCGATGGCGTACCGGATCGCGTTTTCCACCAGCGGCTGCAGGACCAGCGTGGGGACCAGCGCGTCGAGCGTATCCGGGGCCGCGTCGATGGTGACGGTCAGCCGGTCGCGAAAGCGGGTCCGCTGGATGTCGAGATAGCTCTCCAGAAACTCCAGTTCCCGCCGGAGCGGCACCTCCTGCCGTTCGGTGTGCTGGAGACTGAACCGGAGCAGATCGCCGAGCCGGGTCACGACCCGGTCGGCGGCGTCGACGTCCTGCCGCATGAGGGCGGAGATCGTGTTCAGCGTATTGAAGAGGAAATGCGGCTGCACCTGGCTGCGCAGCACCTGCAGCTGGCTGCGGGCCAGCTGATTCTGCAGCTGCGTGGCCGCGAGTTCGCGTTCACGGAAGCGGCGGTAGACGTCCAGCGCATGGGCCAGCCCGACCAGACCGGCATACACCAGCAGCCCGAACGCGGAGCGCTTGGTGATGTAGAGCAGGATGTCCTGCGCCAGGCTCCGGGTTGTCGGATCGGCCATTCCGCTCAGCCGGTCGATGATGACGTAGAGCGATTCGTGCACCGCCAGGGCGGCGGCCCACCCGACCACATGAACTGCCAGGTTGCGGGGCCAGTGGACGGAGGTGAGGGGCGCCCGATGCGCCAGGATCAGGACCGCGGGCGCCAGCAGTCCCCACAGCATCCACTCGAGGACCGCCTCGAACGCGAGCTGCCCCAGGGAGACCTCTTCTCCCTTGATGGTATAGGTGCCGTACCACGACAGCGTAAACGCCGCCGCGATCAGCAGCCACAAGCCGGCAATCGCCGCCCACCGGAGGGGGCGGCGCTGGTCCTGAGTCACTGACGGGTCTCTCCTGTCGCATCCACGAAGGGCGCCCCGGGAAGATACATACCGGAGGTCCGACCGCAGCCCCCCGGCGGGGCCGGTCACCGGTGAAAGGGATGAGCCGCGCGAGACAGGGACGAGCCGGACTGCTCCGGGGCTGGTGCCCGGCGCGGGTCTCCCCAGATTTCCGGCATGTCGCCCCTGATCCAGGTACTGAGCCGGAATGCCCTCCTGATCGTCCTGGGTGGCTTTGTCTTTCTACTGCTGGTCTGGGCCGCCGGGGCGATCCTGCTCAGGTACACCGTCGAGCACCGGGCCGGTATCCGGCGCGGTGTCAGCGGAATCCTGGTACGGCTCGGCCGGCGCCCATCGATGGTGCGCTTGCGGCGCCGGTTCCCCCGGCTCTTCGGGGCGCTGGGACGCGCCCTGACGCTGCCTGAGTACCTCGGTCTCCATTGGGTGGCGGCGTTGATCGCTGCGCTCGGCACCATCGGCTTTGCCCGGCTGGCCCATGAGATCGCCGGCTCCGGCCGGCTGGCCCGGCTGGACACGGACTTTGCCCTGGCCCTGCACCAGACGGCCGGGCCGGGCCTTCAGCATGCCATGCAGGCGGTGACGATGCTCGGGAACGGCTGGACCCTGGCCGGGATGGGGATCATCGTCATCGCGATTCTCCTGCTGCGACGCCGGCGGTCGCTGGCCACCGGGATGGCCGTGGCCCTGGCCGGGGCGGGCCTGCTGAACCAGGCGCTGAAGGATGTCTTCCAGCGGCCCCGGCCGGCCTTCGCCGCGGGGATGGACAGCTGGAGTTTCCCCTCCGGCCACGCCATGGGGTCGCTGGTCGCCTGGGGCATGCTGGCCTACCTCGGCACTCTCGTTCTGCCGCGCCGCGCCGCACGAGTGGTCGTGGCGCTCCTGGTCCTCGTCGTCCTGCTGATCGGATTGAGCCGGCTGTACCTCGGCGTGCACTATCTGAGCGATATTCTGGCCGGCTACGCCGCCGGCAGCGTCTGGCTTGCCATGTGTATTTCCGCGACGGAGATTGCACGCGGCGAGGAGGGTAAGACGTGAGCGGCACCCGGCACCGAGCGGAGGAAACGGCGCCGGACCGAGGGAGCATCCCGTACCGGTTTGAACGAGGGCGGTCGGCGGCGACACCGTCCGGCGGGGGAGTACGGCTTCTCATGTCCACTGAAATGCCGGCTGGCACTCTGCCACGATCGGACGCTCCGGGCCCCGCTCCTCTGGCGTCCGTCCCGGTGCTAAGCTATTCTATCACAGACAGTTCCCTGTCACGATCATGTCCTCCGCCTGCCTGCCCGGCTCGCACCGTTCTTGCACCTTCCGGGGCTCGTGATGTGTATCCTGCCACCTGATCAGTCCCGCGCACCCCACACCCGGTCTCCCCGCCGGGGGGTGAGGGCATGAGCGGACCCGCCTGCGTCCGGTGCGGCCAGCCGATTACGCCCGGCGCCCGCTACTGCACCAAGTGTGGAGCGGATGTGTCGGGTGAGCAGGGCAACCTGGCCACGGCGCGGATGAGTGCGGTCCAGGCCACCGACGAGAACGGCGGGATCGAACTGCTCCGCCGGGTGACCATCGGGGAGTACGAAATCCTGGCCGAGCTGGGGCGCGGCGGCATGGCCACGGTGTATCTGGCCCACGAGATCTCGCTCGACCGCAAGGTCGCGATCAAGCTCATGGCGCCGCACGTGATGTTCGGCCAGGGCATGGCGGAACGATTCCGCCGCGAGGCCCGCACCGCGGCCGCGCTGAGCCATCCCCACATCATCCCGATCTTCGCGGTCAAGGAATCCGGCGGGGTTCTGTTCTTCGTCATGAAGTTCGTCGCGGGCCGCCCGCTGGATGACCTGATCCGGGAAGTCGGCCCCCTGCCCATTCCGATGGTGAAGGCGATTCTCTCCCAGGTGGGGAACGCCCTGGGGTATGCCCACCGTCGCGGGGTGATCCACCGGGACATCAAGCCCGCCAACGTCATGATCGACGATGAAGGCTGGGCCATCGTCACCGATTTCGGGATCGCCAAGGTGGCCGAGACCCACGGACTCACCATGACCGGGGTGGCGGTGGGAACGCCCTCCTACATGAGCCCGGAGCAGTGCGCGGCCAAGGAGGTCACCGGCAAGTCCGACCAGTATTCCCTCGGCGTCGTTGCCTACGAGATGATCACCGGCCGCCAGCCGTTCACGGCGGATACCGCGATGGCCATCATGTGGCAGCACTTCAACGATCCGCCGACCCCGATCCGGGAACTCCGCCCGGACTGCCCCGAGCCGCTCGAGGCGGCGGTGATGCGGATGCTGGAGAAGAAGCCGGACCAGCGCTGGCCCACCGTCGAGGACGCCGTCGGCGCCCTCAAGGCGAGCCCGCTGGCCCACGATGATCCGGTCCGCCTGCAGATGGTGGCGCTGGCCCAATCGAGCCCGAACCAGAAGCTGCTGGACCAGATCAAGACGCCGACCAGCCTGGTCCCGCCGACCCGGGAATCGGGCCAGAAGCCGACCGAGGTGATTCCGTCGGTGGCTTCGGTGGCGGTAACACCCAGATCGGCCAACCTGGCCGCGGGAGAATCGCTCCAGCTCTCGGCGCTCTTCCAGGATGCCTCGGGCTCCACGCTGAGCGGCCGCCAGGTCACCTGGACCAGCAGCGACCCGTCCCGCGCGACCGTTTCTCCCGACGGCGTGGTGACCGCCCTGGCCCCGGGTGAGGTGATTGTCACGCTGACCTGCGAAGGAAAACAGGCCAGCGCGGTGCTCAAGCTGGAGCCCGCCCCGATCGTGGCCGTCACGGTGACGCCCGCCGCGGGATCCCTCGAAGCGGGAGAGACACTGCAGCTGGCGGCACTGCTCAAGGATGCCCAGGGCCGCACCGACCTGGACCGGCCCGTGAAGTGGATCAGCCTCACCCCGGCCGTCGCGACCGTCTCGGCCTCGGGCCTGGTGACCGCGGTCGCGCCGGGCACGGTCCGCATCGAAGCCGGGTGTGAAGATCGCTCCGGCAGGGCCGAACTCGAGGTTACTCCCGCGAGAGTCGCCGTGCTTTCGGTTGACCCCGCCGCCGTGTCCCTCGTGGCGGGCGAGAAGACGACGCTCAAGGCCGTGCCGAAGGACGCCCGGGGACAGGCGCTACGAGACCGCTCCGTCTCCTGGGTGTCGGCGGATCCCAAGGTGGCCACCGTCACGGACAAGGGTGCCGTGGCCGGAACGGACCGCGGAACGACGCAGATCACCGCCGAGTGCGAGGGCATCCGGGTCCAGGTACCCGTTGAAGTGGGAGCGGTCCCGGTGGCGCGCGTCGTGCTGCGGGATGCGCCCCGGACCCTCGAGACCGGCCAGACATCCCAACTCTCCGCCGCGGCCCAGGACGGCAAGGGCCGCCCACTCGAAGGGCGCGAGATCCGCTGGCGGTCCAGCGACGAAGCGCTGGCCCGGATTGCGCAGGATGGATACCTCACCGCGGTTGCTCCGGGCGAGGTGACCATCACGGCCGAGTCCGAGGGCAAATCCGGTTCGGCGACCATCAAGCTGACGGCGCCCGCGGTGGGTTCGGTGGTGCTGTCCCGCCCGTCGCTGGAACTGGACGAGGGGGACTCCGCCACGCTCCAACTCGAGGTCCGCGACACCCGCGGCGCGATGCTGACCGATCGCACGGTGGCCTGGGCATCCAGCCGGGCCTCGGTCGCTACGGTATCCGGCAACGGAACCGTCCAGGCGGTGGCCGAGGGGTCGACCATCGTCAGTGCCACGGTCGAAGGAAAGAAGGCGACGACCGAAGTACGGGTCCGCGCCGTCGCGGTGGCCCCGCCGCCGCCTCCGACCCCCGCCGAGCCGCCCACGGTCAGAATGCCGCCGGCACCGGCCCCTCCGGCCGAGGCTCCGCCCCGCCGGCCCGAACCGGTGGTCGCCGCCTCGGCACCCACGAGGTCACGGGCCCCGCTCCTCCTGGGAATCCTCCTCGTGCTGGCGCTCGGCGTGGCCGGCGGCTGGTACTGGCTGAAGGGACGCGGTGGGCCGGCCACCGGGCAGGGCGGGGATCTTCCCGCCGGCGTGGTCGCGTCGATGTCGGTCTCCCCCGCGACGCCGTCGGTGGCCGCGGGAGACTCATTGCGGCTCCAGGCGTCATTTCTCGACGCGGCCGGCGTCACGGTCCAGGGCGGGCCGGTGGTGTGGTCGTCGGACAATCCGGCGGTCGCGACGGTGACCGATTCCGGCGTCGTCCACGCGGCCAGCGGCGGGAGCGCCACGATCATCGCCACGAGCGGCGCTCATCGCGACATCGCCACGCTCACGGTTCGTGGCGCGGCGACGCCGGAACGCGTGACGGTGGCGTCGGTCGCGGTGAGCGGTGTGCCGGCGTCGGTTACCGCTGGAGAGACCGTCGAGCTCACCGCCGAAATCAAGGGCGCGGACGGGGCGGTACTGGGAGACCGTCCGGTCGTGTGGACCTCCAGTGATCCCGCGGTCGCCCGGGTGACGCAGGTCGGCGTGCTCACCGCGCTCGCCCCGGGCACGGCCACCATCACCGCCACCAGCGAGGGCCGGAGCGGCACCGCGTCCCTGACGATCAAACCGGTGGCCATCGCCAGCGTCTCCCTCACGCCCTCGCGCGGGTCGATCAAGGTGGGCGGCACGTTGCGGCTCTCGGCCGACGTGCGGGATGCCCGCGGGAACGCGGTGGCCGGCCGCGCGGTCGAGTGGTCCTCCAGCGACGAGCGGGTCGCGACGGTTTCGCCGGCGGGGGTCGTCACCGGAGTGAGCACCGGGTCGGCCACGATCACCGGCGTGACCGAAGGCCGGCGGGGGACGACCGCGCTTACGGTCGTGGCCGATCGGGCGGAAGTGGCCCGGGTGCTGATAACCCCGGCGACCGGCAGCCTGAACCCGGGCGAGACGCTGCAGCTCACCGCACAGCTGCAGGATGGGCGCGGCGCGGCGATTACCGACCGGACCCCGGCCTGGAGTTCCAGCAATCCGGCCATCGCCACGGTTTCGCCGACGGGCCTGGTAACGGCCGCGGGCGAAGGAACCGCGACCATCACCGCGGCCAGCGACGAGCGGTCCGCCTCGGCCCGGATCACGGTGCAGCCGGCGCCGGTCGCCGCGATTTCGGTGTCCTCTCCGCCCGCCTCGCTCCCCGAGGGCGAATCCTTCCAGCTGAACGCCCTGGTCCGCGACGGCCGCGGCAATGTTCTCAGCGGGAGGGATCTGCGCTGGAGCAGCGATAACCCCCGGGTGGCCTCGGTCTCCCAGACCGGGCGGATCTCGGCCGAGAGCCCGGGATCGGCGAAGATCACCGTCGTGAGCGAAGGCAAGTCGGTCTCGGTCACGGTGACCGTCCCCCGGCCGGTCCCGACGGTGGCGAGCGTCGGTCTGAGCCCCGCGTCGGGCAACCTGAACGAAGGGCAGACACTGCAGCTGTCGGCGGTGCCGCGAGACGCGCGGGGAGGCACGATGGACCGGCCGGTGAGCTGGAGTTCCAGCAACGAGTCGGTAGCCCGGGTCTCCTCCACCGGTCTGGTGACGGCCGTGTCGGCCGGCAGTGCCACCATCACCGCCACGAGCGACGGCCGTTCCAGCACCGCCGCGATCGCCGTGGCGGCCCCTGCCGGGCCGACGCCGGAGAAGCCGCCGGTCACGACCGCCGGCATGATCCCGCGGCTGAGCCTCTCGGCCGGTGGAGTCTTTACCTGCGCCGGCGTCAGCGGGGCCGGGCTCGCCTGCTGGGGCGCCGGTACGGCCACACCCCGGCAGCTTGCCGGGCTGAACCTCACCCAGATCAGCGCCGGAGAGGACCACGCCTGCGGGCTCACCGCCTCCGGCACGGCCTGGTGCTGGGGCAGGAACAACAAGGGACAGCTGGGGGACAAGACCTCGAGCAACACCCGCGCCCGGCCGGTCCAGGTGGCCGGCAACCTGACCTTCCGGGCAATCAGCGCGGGCGGCTCCCACACCTGCGGCCTCACGCCGGGGGGGAAGGCCTATTGCTGGGGGGACAACGGCAGCGGCCAGCTGGGCGACGGTTCGACCAGCGGCCGGACCGCGCCGGTCCAGGTGCGGGACCGGTCGTTCACGTCGATCGCCGCCGGCAGCAACCACACCTGCGGCATCGGGACCGACGGGAAGACCTACTGCTGGGGCGACGGATTCTCCGGGCAGCTGGGCTACGGACCGCTCAGCAACGAGACCGCACCGGTGGAAGTGGCCGGTGACGTGAAGTTCACCCGGATCTACGCCGGGGGGAACGTGAGCTGTGCCTTGAGCGCGGCGGGGAAGGCGTACTGCTGGGGCGACAATCGCAACAACCAGGTGGGTGACGGGTCCAGCCGGGACCGTCCCCGACCGGTGGAGGTGGATACCCGGATCGCGTTCGATGAGTTGAGCATCGGCGGGTCACATGCCTGCGGGCTCTCCTCGGGACTCATCTACTGCTGGGGTTCCAACAGCCGGGGCCAGCTGGGAGACGGCACGCGCAATAACCGTGCGCAGCCGACCCGGATGACCGCGCCCGGACCCTTCGTGAGCGTGAGTGCCGGCGGCACCCACACCTGCGCCGCCACGGCCACGGCGAGCTTCTGCTGGGGAGACAACGCCAAGGGGCAGCTGGGAGACGGAACGACGGCGGGGAAGACCACGGCCACCGCGGTGCTGGCGGTGGAACCGTAGATCGATTGGATGATCGGATGATTGGGGACAGGATGATTGAGGACGGTCCGAAACGGCACCCATCCATTCATCCAGTCCCCAATCCTCCACGCGTTCCTATTTCGAAAGCGAGAGTGGAACACCGATCGAAACGATCACGTCGGCCTGGGTGGTCTTCTTGTAGAACCCGAGCGAGGTGTCGTCCGAGGTATCCGGGTTGAAGCTGTAGATATAGGACTCGGCCGTGATGTTGATCGCGAAGCGCGGCGTGACCGCGGCCCGGAGTCCGAAGCCGAGCACACCACCGACATTGGTCAGTTTCTCGTTGGTCGAGAAATCCCAGGCGTCGCCGCCATGGTTGACCACCGCGGCCCCGACGATCAGATGCAGGTTGCTCCGCCGCGGCCGGATCAGACCCCGCAGGCTGCCGACGATGACATTGCCCTTCAGGTTGGTCGAGAGGTCCAGCCCCTGGCCCGCTGCGTCCTCACCGGTCAGCCGGACGTCGCTGGACGAATAGCCGAACTCGCCCTCCACGGACAGCGTGGCTCCGATGGGAACGCTGACCCGCGCGCCGAACATCGCCGTATTGGTCTGCTCCGAGGTGAACCGGGCGGTTCCCGAGCCACCGAACACGCTCAGGTCGATATCGTCGTCGAAGTACTTGGCCAGGCCGTAGAAGCTGCCGACGAACGGTGTGAACGTGATCTGGGCCGACGCCGGCACGGCCGACGCCGCGCCGAGCAGGCCGAGGCCCGCCGCCAGGGCGACGGCACGGACAAGAGAAGTTCGTGACACGGTTCCTCCCCTCGGGTGAGTTTGATGCAGTGGGATCGATAGTGGGAAGCCGCCCTAGGATACGTCTGGGAGAAGGGATGCGCAATACGGACGGACCGGCGGGCCGACGGACAGACGGACAAGGCGACGGGCAGAGGAGCGACCCGGCACCCGGCACCCGGCACTCTGAACTCTGCACTCCGCACTCTGCACTCTGCACTCTGCACTCTGCACTCTGAACTCTGAACTCTGCACTCCGAACCACCATGCTCCCTCTCCTCGCCCTTCTCGCCCTGGTCCAGGCTCAGGACACGACCTTCACCCTTTCCATCCCCTCCATCATGCGGGGACCGGAAATCGTCGGCCGGGAACCGGGCGGCGTCCGGTGGACGGCGGACGGGCGCTGGATCTATTTCCGATGGTTGCCGCCGGGATCGGCCTGGAACGCCGAACTCAAGCCCTATCGGGTGCGGGCGGCGGCCGGTGCGGTGCCGGAGGTGGTGAGCCGGGCCGATATGGACTCGGTGGCGCCCCTCATCGCCGAGGGGGATCTGTCCCCCGACCGGACGACCCGGGTGGTGGAAGCCAACGGCGACCTGTACCTGGTGACCCTGGGGCGCGGCACAGCGCAACGGCTCACACGGACCATGGAATCGGAGCGGGACCCGGTCTTCGACCGGGCCGGAACCGGGGTGTTCTATCGCGAGGGGAGCAACCTGTTTTTCCTGCGGCTCTCCGATGGCTACGTCCGGCAGCTCAGCAACATCCGGAGCGGCCCGGCGCCGAAGGAGGATTCCACGGCCGCCGGGCAGCGCGGCTTCCTGGAGCGACAGCAGACGGAGCTGTTCGACGCCGTGCGTGAGTGGATCCGGGAAGACAGCGTGCGGAAGGCCGACCGCAAGGCGGACGATCAGCGCCGCTGGCCGGCCGCGGTGTACCTGGACAAGAACGAATCGGTGTCCCAGTTCAGCGTCTCGCCCGGGGGGGCGGCGGCACTGGTCCGCACCGGCATTTCCACCGACCGGGACCGGAATACGAAGGTCCCGCAGTACGTCTCGAAGAGCGGCTACACCGAGGAGATCGACTCCCGCACCAAGGTGGGAGACGTCCAGGGCCGTTCCAGGGTCGGCTTCCTCCGGCTGCCGGAGGGGGAGGTCTCCTGGCTCCGCCTCCTGCCGGACACCACCGTGATGCCGGGCTACGCCCTGTTCCTGGGGTGGAACGACGCCGGCACCGAGGCCCTGGTGCTCTCCACCAGCGAAGACTACAAGCACCGGTATCTGTACCTGGTCGGAGCCGATTCGGGCCGGGCCCGGCTGGTGGACGCGCTCACCGACAGCGCCTGGGTGGGCGGCCCCTGCTTCAGCTGTGGCGGGTGGTACGACGGCGGGAAGCGGATCTGGTTCGTCTCCGAGGCCGACGGCTACGCCCACCTCTACACCATGGCGGCCGACGGCAGCGACCGGCGCCAGCTTACCCGCGGGAAGTGGGAAGTGCTCCGGGCCGCTCTGGCGGACGACAAGCGCTCCTTCCTGCTCCACACCAGCGAACCCTCGCCCTTCGAGCGGCAGGTGTACCGGCTGCCGGCGAGCGGCGGCCCCATGGAGCGTATCACCACCCGGGCGGGCGGGCACGAGGCCACGGCTTCACCGGACGGGCAGTGGCTGGCGGACGTCTACTCCACGGCCAACCGGCCGCCGGAGCTCTACCTGGTCCGGAACCGCCCGGGCTCGGAGATGGCGAAGCTCACCACCTCGCCCACGGCCGAATGGTCGTCGTTCCCCTGGATCGAGCCCGCCATCGTGTGGATCCCGGCCTCCGACAGCGTCCGGGTGCCGGCCCGGATCTACCGGCCCGCGGACCTGGGCGCGGAGCCCAACGGCGCGGCCGTGATCTTCGTCCATGGCGCGGGGTACCTGCACAACGTGCATCACTGGTGGTCGGACTATTACCGGGAATACATGTTCCACCACTTCCTGGCCCGGCAGGGCTATGTGGTGCTGGACATCGATTACCGCGGCTCCGCGGGATACGGCCGGGACTGGCGCACCGCCATCTACCGGCACATGGGCGGGCGGGACCTGCAGGACCAGGTGGACGGGGCCCGGTACCTTCAGCGCGAGTTCGGCATCGGGCCGGACCGGATCGGGATCTACGGCGGGAGCTATGGCGGGTTCATGACCCTCATGGCCCTGTTCACCGAAGGGAAGTGGTTCGGCGCCGGCGCGGCCCTCCGGTCGGTCACCGACTGGGCCCACTACAACAACGGCTACACCGGCCGGATCCTGAACCTGCCCCAGGACGACAGCGTCGCCTATCGCCGGTCTTCGCCGATCTACTTCGCCGAAGGCCTGGAGGACCCACTGCTCATCGCCCACGGCATGATGGACACCAACGTCCATTTTCAGGACGTCGTCCGCCTGACCCAGCGGCTCATCGAACTGCACAAGACCGGCTGGGAACTGGCGGTCTATCCGGTCGAGAACCACGGGTTCGAGCGGCCGGATTCGTGGACCGACGAGTATGAGAGAATCTATGGGCTCTTCGAGAGACACTTGAGGGATTGAGGGATTGGAGGATTGAGGGATTGAGGGATTGAGGGCGCTTCATCTGGAGACCTGTGTGTGGCAGCCAATCCCTCAATCCTTCAATCCCTCAATCCCTCAATCTTCTTATCTTTCCCTCATGTCTCTGACCTCCGCCTTCTCGTCCCATCTTGCCGCCCTCTCCCTGCCTCCCGGACGCGCGCTTGTCGCCGTTTCCGGCGGGCCGGATTCGGTGGCGCTGCTGGACCTGCTGGTCGGGACCCAGGCGGAGCACCGGCTGGGCCTGATCGTGGCGCATCTGGATCACGGGATTCACCCCGACAGCGCGAAGGTCGCCGAGGCGGTAGGTCAGCTGGCGCGGGGCTACGGACTGGAGTTCGTGGCGGGAGAACTGGCGCTGGGACCGGGTACCACCGAGACCGAGGCCCGGAACCGCCGCTACGCCTGGCTGGAGCAGACCCGCCGCCGGCTGGGCGCGGGGTACATCATCACCGCCCACCACGCGGACGACCAGGCCGAGACCGTGCTGCTCCGCGCCCTGCACGGTACCGGGCCGGCGGGCCTCGCCGCCATGGCGGAGCGGCGGGGCGCCCTGGTCCGCCCGCTCCTGCCGTTCCGCCACGCCGAACTGGTCGCGCATGTCCGGAACCGCGGGCTCCCGGTCTGGGATGACCCGGCCAACGCCGACATCACCCAGCTCCGAGCCTGGCTCCGGCATGATGTCATGCCGGTGGTGAGCCGGCGCATGCCGGAGGCGGGCCAGAATCTCGAGCGGCTCGCCCGGGCAGCCGCGGAGGACCGGGATGCCTGGGACCGGCTGATCGACGAGCTGGAGGACCTCGAATGGACCGCCGAGCCGGAGGGCTGTTCCATTGCTGGGGCCGCGCTCGCGGCCTATGATTCCGTGCTTGGCGCCGCTCTGGTCCGGGCTGTGGCCCGGCGGGCCGGGCTCCGGCTCGGTGGGGAACGATCGCGCCGGGTGCTGGGTTTCCTCCTCAGGGGGCGCAGCGGCAGCTGGATCGAGCTGGGGGACCACTGGCTGGTGGAACTGGCCTTCGATCGGGCCTGGTTCGTGCGGCGCGGAGCCGAGGCCGAAGTGGGGCCTGCGACGATCGACCTCGCCCGGGGCTCTCTTGAGTGGGGGGGCTGGACCCTGTGCCCCAGCCGCGAGCCGGCTCCCGAGGCCCAGCCGCGGAAAGGGCCGGTGGCCTGGTTCGTCCCCGGCACCTACGGCGTCAGGCCCTGGGCCGCGGGAGATCGCATCCGGCCCCTGCACGGGAGCGGCGGACGGCTGGTGGTGAAGTGCCTGCAGGAGGCGCGGATTCCCCGGCACCGGCGGATCCGTTGGCCGGTGGTAACCTCGGAAGCGGGTCGCGTGGTGTGGGTTCCCGGCGTCTGCAGATCGGACGAGCTGGTGCCCCCGTCCGGAACGGAGGCCTTGCGTGTCGACGCTGCAATCTCCTGACGTCCTGCGCCGGACCGGTGGCAAGCCGGTCAAGTCGATCGTCTACGATGAAGAGACCATCGCCGCGCGGGTCCGGGAGCTGGGCCGGGAGATCACCGCCGCCTATCCGGACGGCCACCTGCTGGTGCTCGGACTGCTCAAGGGCAGCTTTATCTTTCTGGGAGACCTGGTCCGGCAGATCCAGCGGCCGCTGCAGATAGACTTTCTGGTGGCAACGTCTTACGGGAACGAAAAGGTCTCCAGCGGCCAGGTCCGGCTGCTCTACGACCCCGAAACCGGGCTGGACGGGAAACATATCCTGCTGGTTGAGGATATAATTGATAGTGGCAGAACCATGAACCGGCTGGTGACCCTGCTCAAGGGCAGGGAGCCCAGAAGCCTGGCGGTGTGCGCCCTGCTGGACAAGCAGATCGCGCCTCAGCCGGTGGAGGGGCTGCGGTTCGTCGGGTTCAATGCCCCACCGGCCTTTCTGGTGGGCTATGGCCTGGATCACGCGGAGAACTACCGGCATCTCCCGTTTATTGCGGATCTTGAATAGGGAGCGACATGGCTGACCGCATGCCCCCAC